>JBEVCG010000031.1:28618-33551 GCA_040514325.1 Thermoproteota archaeon
GACGTAGTTCAGCATGAGGCTGGTGAGGGTCTCGTTGGCTCCAGCCCACACCCTGAGAGCTGCCACGAGGGCTCCGTGACCCGCCCCCAGTAGGGCGGCCAGCAGCAGGGCCAGCGCCACGGCTGCGGGAGGCCAGCACCCGCTCTCCCTCAGCGCGACCCCCAGCACGGCGTAGCCTGCGACCATGCCCAGGATGACCTGCCCCTCGGAGCCTATGGTTATGAACCTGGCCCGGTACGCCAGCGCGAGGCCGGCGGCGCTCAGCGCGACGGGCGCCAGGTAGGGGGCCAGGGTGGGCCAGAGGGACGGGGTCGTGGCTACCTCGAGCAAGGCAGCCAGCACGCTGCGTGCGCCCGCGGGGGTTAGGGCGCCCAGCCCCACGGAGAGGAGGAGGCCGAGCAGCAGGCCCGCCAGCCCGTAGGCGGCGGTGTTCGCCGGCTCCCAGGAGGCCCTCTTCTCGACGAGCAGCTTCACTCCGCCGCACCCCGCGTCATCGCCTCGGCCACGGCCCTCATGTCGAAGGGCCTCTCAGCCTCGTAGACAACCCTGCCCTTGTACATGACCAGGATCCTGGTCGAGATACCGGCCAGCTCCTCGAGGTCCTCGGAGAACACCAGCGCACCGGCCCCCCTCCGGCAGAGGGACGCTATGAGGCCGCGCACGTACGATGCCGATGCGTAGTCGAGGCCTGCCGTGGGGTTCATCGTCAGCAGCACCCTGGGGTTCTTGGCGAGCTCCCTGCCGAGCACCAGCCTCTGCATGTTGCCTCCGCTGAGGCTGTCCACGGCGGCTTCGACGCCCTTAGCGCTCACCTGCATCTTCTCCACGACCTCCTCGGCCAGCCTCCTGGCTGCGCGCCAGTCGACCAGGGGGCCTCGGGTGACGCGCGCGGTGCCCCCCGACGAGAGGAGGGCGAACGCAACGTTGAACACGATGCTCTTGCCGGGGACCAGGCCCCACCCAAGCCTCTCCTCGGGCACCACCGCCATGCCCTTGGCCAGCCTCCTAGACGGCGGGCTCCCGGTCACGTCCTCGCCCAGGAGCAGGATCCTGCCGCGCTCCACCCTGCGCAGCCCGACGAGCGCCTCGAAGAGCTCCCTCTGGCCGTTCCCAGCGACCCCGGCAACGCCCACAACCTCGCCGGCGGCCACGCGGAGCGAGACCCCGCGGACGGCGAAGACGCCGTGGAGGCCCCGCACCCACAGCTCCCGGGCCTCCAGCAGGACCTCGCCGGCCGGCCCGCACCCGGCCTCATGCTTCAGCTGGACCTCGGATACCCCTTCGCCGAACATGGATCGGAGCAGCCTCCCGAGGTCGGCCTCCCCGCGGGGAACCTCGTCTACGATTCTCCCCCTGCGCATCACCACTATCCTGTCCGCCGCCTTCAGCGCCTCCTCGAGCCTGTGCGTTATCAGGATGACGCCCCTGCCCTCGGCGGCTAGCCTCCCCAGGAGCGCCAGGAACCTATCGGCCTCCACAGGGCTCATGTGGGTTGTAGGCTCGTCGAACATGACCAGGCTGCGGCCAACGGCGACAGCCCTTACGACCTCGACCCTCTGGCGCTCGCCGAACGAGAGCCTCCACACCTCCGCGTCGGGGTCAACCTCGAACCCGTACCTGGCTCCGAGCTCCTCGACGAGCCTCCTAGCCTCCGAGAGGGAGGCCGGGAGGCCGGCCAGCCTGAGCGTCATCGCCACGTTCTCCGCTACGGTCATCTCCTCGACGAGCATCGGGTGCTGCGGCACCAGCGCCACGCCGCGCCTCATGGCCTCGCGGGGGCTCCAGCGTGCCAGCTCCCTGCCTCCGACCAGTATCCTGCCCCGCGTCGGCCTGGAGAGACCCGCGACCATCGACACCAGCGTCGTCTTGCCGGCCCCGTTCTCGCCGAGGAGGGCGACGACCTCGCCGCGGTACACGTCGAGGGAGACGTCCCGGTTGGCTACAACCCCTCCGGGGTAGACCTTCCAGACCCCCCTCACAGAGAGGACGGGCTGCCCTCTCCCGCGCTCCCGCACGCCTCCGACCTCCAGGTGCAGGCTGCGCCGCCCAGCCTCAGCTCGCGGCGGCAAAAGGGGGTGGGCAGCTAGGCCGGGTAGGCGGCGGCCGTCAGCTGCTGGCCGCCTTCCCGTACCCTATCCTCTCGAGGAAGCTGCGGAGAGCCTCGACGTTCCAGCTCCACTTGCTCTTCCTCCGGGTGTCGACGGGTATGCCGAGCCTTCTAGCCTCCTCGACGGTTAGACCGGCCTCGGCCAGCTCGGCCACGCTGAAGCCTCTCCCCTCCCTGGTTCCCGGGTCCGCTCCGCCGTACCTCAGCAGCCTGGGCCGCTTAACCACCGGCTTGGGAGGCTCAGCCTCCTGCCTGCTCACGGCTGCACCCCGTGCCCGTGGCCTTGGCGGCTGAAGACTTTAAGCTTTAGCTGCCCACCAGCGCGGCAACCGCCGAGCTGGGGTCCTCCTTGATCACCCTAAGCGCTATGCTGGTGACGGTCCTCCTCACGTGCTCCATCCTGTTGAGCTGCTTGAGGAACCTGTCCAGCTCGGCCACCGTCCTGAACTTGGATATAACCAGCAGGTCGAACTCGCCGGTTATGTCGTAGACGGCCACGACGTGGGGGTTGCCAGCGAGCCTCTCGCCGACCTCAACGATGCGCCCGCCCTCGACCTGGAGCAGCGTGATGGCGGTTACGCCTATGCCGAGCGCGTGCTGGTCCACCTCTGCCGTGAACCTCTTCACGACACCGCTCCTCACGAGCCTCTGGAGCCTAGCGTGGACGGAGGAGGGGGAGAGGCCCAGCTCCCGCGCTATCTCCCTAACGCTGGCCCGCGCGTTGCGTACCAGCATCGCAACTATCTTGAGGTCCGCCTCGTCCAGCAACAGCTCCAGCCCAGCTGCCTGGTGGCGCCGGGGGCTTAACAGTTTAAAGGCTCGGAGAGGTACACTGTAACGGCTGCAGCTGCGGCGCTACAAGCTTGCTGGAGGGCATAGAGGAAGGTTGAGCAAGCTGCGCAGGCTTGTGCTCGACGTCCTCAAGCCCATACGCGACCCCTCCATAATAGACGTGGCCCTAGAGCTGACGAAGCTGCCGGGCGTCGAGGCAGTCAACATAACGGTCAACGAGGTGGACGTGGAGACGCTGAGCCTCACGGTCGTCATCGAGGGCAACGGCATAGACTTCGAGGCCGTTAAGAAGGTGCTGGAGGACGTGGGGGCGGCGATACACAGCATAGACCAGGTCGTGGCGGGCTCAAAGATCGTGGACGTGCCCCCGCGGCCTCGCGAGTAGCGCGCGGCGGGTGGTGCGCTGTGGGGGAGGGCTCCTCCGAGGCTCGGGGCCAGATATCCATAGAGGAGTTCGCCAGGGTCGAGCTGCGCGTAGGTAGGGTGGTGGAGGCCGAGCGGATACCCGGCACGAGGCTGCTGCGGCTGGTCGTCGACCTGGGCGGCGAGAGGAGGCAGGTGGTCTCCGGGATAGGGGACTACTACTCGCCAGAGGACCTGCTGGGCAGGAGCGTGGTCGTGGTGGCGAACCTCAGGCCCAAGAGGATAAGGGGCTACCTCAGCGAGGGCATGATACTGGCTGCAGGCTGCGAGAAGGGACAGAGGCCCGTCCTCGTGGTTGTCGAGGAGGGGGCGCAGCCCGGCTGGAGGGTCTGCTAGCCCCCTGCAGCTGCGGGAGCTGGTCGGAATGGCCCGGGTCTGCCTCGTCGGGTTTGGCAGGGTGGGCTCGCTCACGGCCCAGCTGCTGGTGGAGCTCGGCCACACCGTTGTAGCCTACGACTCCTCCAGCTCCCGAAGGGAGGAGGCCGAGAGCCTCGGCATCGAGTACCACCTGGCGAGCGCCATCAACGAGAGGCTGGCTGCCAGGCTCGCGTCCGAGTGCGACGCTATCGCTACCGCCCTGCCATCCCGGGCAGCCGAGCAGGCGCTCCCGCTACTGCTCAGCAAGTCGCCGAGCGTGGTGGTCGACGTATCCTACGTTAGGGATCCGCTGAGCTACCGCGAGCTGGCGGAGGAGCGCGGCGTGAGGCTCTACGTCGACGCCGGCGTGGCCCCCGGGCTATCCAACGTGCTGGCGGCCCGGGCTGCGCGCGAGGCTGGCAGGGCGAGCGAGGTCACCGTGTACGTTGGCGGCATCTCGGCCGACCCCTCGGCCCCCCTAGGCCTCGTGGCGTCGTGGAGCATGGCGGACCTCCTGGAGGAGTACACGAGGAAGGCTAGGGCGCGCGTCAACGGCTCGCCCGCGGAGCTCGACCCGATATACGATGCGACGCGGGTGGAGATACCCGGGCTGGGCGCGTTCGACGCAATGCCGACGGACGGCCTGCGGACCCTCCTCGAGAGCCTGCGCGACGTGCCAACGCTCGTGGAGTACACGCTGCGCTACCCAGGCCACGTAGAAATCATCCGCCAGCTCCACGAGCTCGGCCTCCTCTCCGACCACCCCTACGTCGTGGAGGGAGCCTCCATGTCCCCCCGGGCGCTGTTCTCCAAGATCCTGGAGGAGAAGCTGCCCAGGACCGGAGACAGGCTGGTCATGTACGTGGAGGCTAGGGGGAGGCGCGGGAGCGGCAGCGTCGAGGTGGGCTACCTGCTGGACGCGACGCAGGAGGGGCTCGGGCTCAGCGCCCCCGTGCTCTCGTACGCCACGGCGCTTATGCACGCCTGGACCGTCGACAGGGCCCTAAGGGCCGGGGGCGAGGCTGGCGTCTACCCTCCAGAGCGCTTCGAGCCCCACGCCGAAGAGCTGGTGGAGTTCTACAGGAGGAAGGGCATCCAGATACTAAAAAGGGTCTGCGAGACAAGCCACTAGCCCCGGGGCAGCGCGGAGCCGGGAAGCTCCAGGGTGCAGCGCCTCAGCCGGCAGCCCGGCGCAGCCGGGACGATGAAGACTGGTATTACCCCTGACGCGGTGATGTGGCCCTACCGCTGCTG
>JBEVCG010000032.1:0-33141 GCA_040514325.1 Thermoproteota archaeon
CTAGGGAGTTCCACCTCGCCCATAGGGATTTAGGTATCCCTATGGGGTCATGGGTGGCAGTCGAGCCCAACGGCACGGGGCTCCCATCTAGATTATGCCCCACGGGGCTTGGAGCGTTGCTCCCATCGCCCCGCAGGGCTTTGAAGAGGAGGTTCCACACGGCAACTACATCACGATGCCATAACTCACCACCTTTACTGCACCTCCCAGTCCTAGAGCCATTGCTGTAGATTATTGGTTCGTGGTGTATTGGGCACAGCTTGGAGGTGTTCCGCGGATTGACGTAGACTATTGGTACGCCGTACTCCCCAGCCTTCTCCTCTATGGCTCTCTGCACCCCTTTGAACGAAGCCTGGAAAACCCTGTGCCGCAGCTGCTTATCCTTAATCCTCTTAATCATGCTGTTTGCTGCCCGTTTACCCAGCTTCTCAAGAACAATGGCATATTGCTTCTCATAGGCAGTTCTGACTACGGTGTTTGCGAGCTTCCACCCAATATCATTCTTTTTTCCTCCCCTCCCCAAGCTTCCTCATAATCTTCTTTTTAACCCTCGACTTCACGCCATAGAGCCTATCATACCTTTCTTGTACCCTCCTCCTACGATAATAGTAGCCGAGAACGATCTTCGCAGTATCAGTCTTAAAGAGATAGGTAACTCCATCAACCAGTATTGCTGCACTATTCTCGTTAACATCAACGGCTAGGTATCCCCTAGGTTTATACTCCTCAACCTCTTTAGTGAAGGTTAGGTAGATTAGGAGCTGCCTGTTTCCCTTATCAAGCTTAATTTTGCCACCGAAGCCAGTTTCCAACCTCTATTAACATATCTCCAGTACTGCTTGTGTGGCTCAAACTCTACAGGTACCCATCCCCTATGGGTAGCCACCCTAATGGAGGTTAGCCCATTAGGCTTCCACACGTGATCATCAAGCCAGATTGAAACTTCCCTAACCTCTGGATAAACTCTTCCAGCTAGGCCTAGCTTCTTCAACCTAATGAAGCTCTTAGCCCTAGTAGAGGCGTCCTGACATGCCGTATAGACGTAATGTGATGGTAGCTGTGGATACAGATTCCTCATTTCACGGTACTTTAGGGCTTTAAGCTTAGTGAAGCTCTTAACCTCGTTCCTAACAGCGTAGAGCGTTAGCTGCTCCACCATGTTGCGGTACATCCCTTCGAGCTCGACGAAGACTCTGAACACTCTTCTCGGAAGCTTCACACTCCTAGCAATAACGGTTCGCGCTACTCTAGCCATTCTTTCCCACCTCTTCTAGGAGCTTCCTGAAGCCTTGAACAAGCCTCTTTCTCCTATGGTTCCTCATACCGTAGAGCTTGCCGGCAAACGAGGTTACAATCGATATCAAATCCTCTACTAGCTCTTGGTAAGCATCCTTAGGCTCCTCGCCGTAGACGACCTCTATCCCAACACCATATTGTCTAAAGAAGTATTCTAGGTACTCAAAGCCAAAACGAGTTAGCCTATCCTTGTAGGTAACTACCACCACGTCAACTTGCCTGTTCACGGTATAGTCGAAGAGCTTGAGTACTCCTCTACGGTTTGTTTTAAGTCCGCTAGCTATGTCGCTAGATCAACTACCCTGTATCCCTTGGCGGAGCAGTATTGTGTTAGCTGCTGTATTTGCCTCTCTAAATCGCTTTTTGGTCTGAGGAGCTTACGCGAGCATGTATTACTGCTCTAGTTTCTTGTGTTTCTACTCCGCTTAGCAGTCTCTTTTACTTCGCTTTCCGGTATACGGTATTTGCCGCCAAGTGTTTGCACCGCTCTTATATTTCCTTCCTTAATCCATCTACGAAGAGTGGTATAGCTAACGCCAAGAAGCCTACAAGCATCCTTAGGCCTTAAATGCCCGCTCATGCCTAACCAATAAAATAACTTGGCTATCAACTTATAGTAAATGTTTCCTTATAATCAACAATATATTCTGCCCCCAATACCTAGGCTCCTGGCCTAGGCTCCTGGAGTCTCTGACCCGGTACAGTCCTCCTGCCAAACCCCGTGGAAGCTTGCGCGCAGCATCCGCACACATCATCCTAGTGCAGCTTCCCCCGACAGCTAGAACCGTCGCAAACCCACGTCTCCCGCTCCTAGGCAGTTAAGGGGGTGGAGCTTGTAGATGGTGCTGATCTCCGGGAACTTTTTTAACAGCGAAAATAAACAGTCTCCAACGACGCAGCAGAGTGTGGATGGCCATGGCAGCCAAGAAGGTTCTAATCCTTGGTGGTGGCGCTGGAGGCGTCGTCGCTGCGCGCAGGCTGAGGGAGGTTCTGAAGCCCGAGGAGGTCGAGATAACAGTTATCGACAAGAGCGAGTTCCACGAGTTCCGCCCCTCCTACCTGTGGGTAATGACTGGGATAAGGGAGCCGGACGACGTAAGGAGGCCCCTAAAGGCCCTGGAGAAGTACGGCATAAGGTACGTGCAGGATAATGTAGTTGAGATAGACCCCGCAAACAGAGCCGTCAAGGGTGAGAAGGGGTCGTACGACTACGACTACCTGGTAGTTGCTCTCGGCGCGGCTTTGAAGGAGGATATCGAGGCGCCGGGGGTCTGCGCCCCCTGGAGCATGGAGGGAGCGCTCCGCTGCAGGTCGATACTCTCAGAGGTCCGGTCGCCCAGCGCAAAGATTGTGATTGGCCCTGCTTCGTGGCCGTACCGCTGTCCTCCAGCGCCCTTCGAGGTAGCGTTCCTGCTAAAGTATCTTATGGAACAGCGCGGCGTGAAGGCTGACATCAAAGTGTTCCATGTGTGGGGCAGGCCCATGGAGCCCTTCGGCCCGCTGATGTCGAGCATGTTCAGCCAAATGCTCAACCAGTACGGCATAGAGTTTGTCGGAGGCGCCCAGTTCCAGGAAGTGGACGGTGCAAGCAGGAGGGTCAGACTATCCACAGGCGACCTCGAGTACGACGTGGCAGTTGTAATACCGCCCCACGCACCGCCCGCGCCAGTGGCTAAGTCGGAGCTAGCAGACCCGCAAACCGGCTGGATGAAGGTCGAGATCCCGCACATGAGGAACCCCAAGTACAAGGAGGTGTTCGGGGTAGGCGACGTCGTTGCACCGACGATAGGGCTAGGCATGGCCGGCGTCTTCGCGCACTTCCAGGCAGAGCACGTGGCCAGCCAGATAGCTGACGAGGTTAAGGGAGTCTACATGGGAGAGCACTACAACATGAGCGGAGTCTGCGTTATGGATCTAGGCTACATGGGTGCAGCAGTATACTGCGACTTCTCGAAGAAGCTCGTAGAAGGCGCGCCCTACCCGGACTGCAGGATGCTGGGAGTCTCCAGAGCCTTCCGCATAATAAAGGCGGCTTTTGAGAGAATGTGGTTTAGCAGCCTGTTCGGGTACTAAACGGGGGTGAGCCCGCATGAGCAGTAAAGCGGATGAGGCGCTCATAAAGGCCCTGGACAAGCTGTCCGAGATAAGCCCCGAGGATCTGGAGAGGCTCGTCGAAAGCCTCGTTGAGGCCAAGGATGCCCTCGCCCAGATGGCGAGGATTGCAGTCAAGCTGAAGGAGGCGGGGGTGCTGGACGTTCTAGAGACGTTCCTGGACAGCAGCGCAGAGCAGTTCAACGCGATAGCCAGAGCAGACATAATGAGCATGGTAGCCAACATGATGATGGCGGCCTGGATCTTGGGCCAGGTACCGCACGCGATGCTTGTGGAGCTAGGCAACAAGATTCCATCGTGCACGCAGGCTGCCAAGGAGGAGTTCGATAGGATTGACAGGAAGCTGGGACTCATGGAGATGCTGAACATCGTGAGGAGCCCAGAGTTCGCCGCTGCGCTGAAGGCTATGCAGAGGATGCTGGCCTGCATCAAGGCCAAGTAGCGTTGCTCCGGCCCCGAAGGAACCCTATCGCATCTTTTTATATACAGCTTTCCACCCACTTCTTATGCGTGGAGGGTACCCACACGCAGTGGCTTCCCATGGGTGATTTTTTGAACGCTCAAGATAGGTAGGTTAGGCTGACGCGCATACCGGCTCTACTAGTGGCGGTTGAAGATGAGCAGACCCCCAAGAGACAAGGAGGCAACGATCTGGGAGCACTTGGAGGAGCTCGCGTACAGACTCCGTAGGGCTCTCATAGCCTTCGCCATAGTCGCAATCATACTCTCGCTGCTCCCCGCCTCGCTCGTGGGAGGAGCAGGGGCCGGTGCCAGGTTCTTCTACAAGCCCCTCGTTCTCGAGTTCCCCACAATTATCTTCAGGCACATAGTCCCCCCCACCATAAGGGCTCTCGACGGGAACGTCTACAACGTTACGGTGATGCCGGAGAGGGGTTTCGAGTCGGTGGAGGTCATAGGCCTATCCGTGCTTCTTCTGGGGCTCCTGGGCGCTTCCCCCTTCATAGCTAGGGAGCTGTGGGCCTACATCGAGCCAGCACTCTACAACCACGAGAAGAGGTTCCTGCAGAGGTACAGCGTGCTGTTCGCGTTGGCATTCGTGTTCGGCGTGTTCTTCGCAATCTACATCGTGGCGCCGCTGGTAATGCGCATGGTGCTAGCTCTGTACCCGTGGCTCGTGCCGCACGAGTACCTCACGGTGATAAGGGTCTCCGTCAAGGAGGTGCTGAGCTTCGCGCTTAAGCTTTCCATAGCCTTTGGGCTCTTCTTCGACCTACCGGTAGCCCTCTATCTGCTCTTGGCCTACGGGGTTCTCGACCCAGAGCTGTTCGGGAAGGATACCATGAAGTACATCCTGGTGGGTTCGATGATAGCGGGAGCTATAGTGTCGCCCGACCCCAGCGGCGTGGGCATGCTAGCGATAGGGTTGTCCCTGTACCTGCCGATGCACGTAGCAATAACCCTCGGTAAGAAGAGGGCTCTGGAAAGGAGGAGGATGGAGGAGGTAGAAGCTAAGGCTGTACCTTAGCCCTTCCGCTGCAATCCTGGATTCTAGTGCTTTTGCGCGTTTCCCCTGCGAGCTGTAGACCGGCTTGAAGCCGTTCGGAGAGCACGGTTCTGTGGCAAGTAGTTGCAGTGGCTAACCCGACGAGAGATCCTTGACCGTGTCTCCGAGCAGCTCCAGGAGGCCCAGTTCTGCGAGCCTAGCCTTCCTCGGCACACCCGTGTCTGGATCCCAGCCGCGCGCAGTGTAGTACTCACGCTTCATCTCCTCGAGCTCCTCTGGCGTGATCTGGCAGCCCCTGCAGGGGCCGCTCTCTATAGCCTCCCTTAGAAGCCTTGGAGGGAGCGTATCGTTACTGGGCTTAAGCCCCTCCACCACGTTATAGATCCTCTCGATAGTTACCGCGCGCTCTCCGGCCAGCAGAAGGTCTCCCGCGCTTACATCCCACCCCGTCACTGCGGAGACGACCGGGGCAAGCCTTTCGGGGGTTAGGTAGTGCCGGCTGAACTTGCAGACCCCCAGCGAGTCGTAGGCTGCCATGAGGTTCTCCATCTCCTTTACCAGGAGGCCCTTGCCCTTGGAGCTCCTCGGATCGACCTTGTCATATACCCAAAGCCTTCCGGGGATCTCTACAGCGTAGGCTCCGCTGGTTAGGTGGTCGCCGCCTCGGCTCGACACAGCATAGCCTAGGGCCATGCCCTTAAGGCCGCGCGCATCGTACGCTGGAAGCTCAAGGCCCTTCACGTGCATGGCATAGTCGGCCCCTTTCCCCAGTCTCTCCACAGCCTTCTTCACGCCATCGGCCAGGAGGCCTCCTAGGAAGCCCTCGCGCCTGGCCATGAGCTCGATGAGCCTTGCGTAGGATTCCAGACCGCCCCAGCGCGGCACGGGCTCGGAGACCTCCTGGATCCTCAAGTCGCCTCTCTCCACGGCCTCCGTAGCCCACGCTAGAGTTGCCCCGAGGCTTATCGTGTCGAAGCCGTACTCATCGGCCAGCCAGTTCAGCACGGCCACAGGCTCCACTTCGCAGAAGCCTATGTTGGATCCCAGGGCGTAGACGGTCTCGTACTCGGGACCGTCTACTTTGAGCTTGGACCCCTTATGCTCCACTTCCACAACCTGGCTGCACACCCTCGCGCAGGAGACGCACGGGTTCCTACCCTTCCTCATCTTCGGCGCCCAGTGAGAGAGGCTCTCATGGGCCTTCTCCGGATCCGGGCACCAATCGAGGGTCGATCTCCTCCAGTTCAGAGAGGGGAACACACCATGAACCTTGTTCGTGTAGTTAAGCATTGCGGGCGTTCCGTACTCGACAAGGGTTCTGCTTGCAGGGTGCTCGGAGAGGCCTCGATTGAGCTCTCTGACGAGCTTTACCAGCTCCTCGGGCTTACCCGGCCTTGGATGCGACCTGCTCTTGACGAGCACTGCTTTCAACCGCTTGCTGCCCATCACAGCCCCCATGCCTGTCCTGCCCGCCTGCCTGCCGTTGCAGTCTACGGCGGCCATCGCCGAGAGGTTCTCGCCCGCAGGGCCTATCACGCACTCGCTGTAGCCGGGGTACCGCCTTGCAAGCTTCGCCCTAGCCTCGGACACCCGGAGGCCCCACAGATCCTTCGCTCCCTCAACCGCCGGGCCGTTCTCGTCAATAACGAGGATGCCCGGCTCCTCAAGGGAGCCGAGGACGACCAGAGCGTCGTACCCCAGTCCCCGAAGCGAGAGGCCAAGCCTTGCGCCTACAGCCGACCTGCCCAGGAACCCTGTCTGAGGACTCTTAGCCGCCACGGTGGTTTTCGATGCCGTGGAAAGGCCCGAGCCCACTAGGAGCCCTGGCGCGAACACGAGGGGGTTCTCGGAGGCTAGGGGGTCCACGCCGCGCGGAGCGTACTTTAGGACAAGGTAGGAGGCCAGCCCGCGGCCACCAAGAAGCGCCCTAAGGACCTTAGCATCCAGCTCATCAATTCTGTGCTCCCCGCGAGAGAGGTCGTAAACTAGAACCTTGCCGCTAGGCCAAGCCAAGGCTCACGCCAGGTTTGCAGTAACAGCATGTGGGTTCCCTTTATTAAGGGGTCGTCCAAACAACAGCTTTCAGTTATGGTGCGGTGCCTGGGTGAAAGTCTAATGCCCATAGGGTTCTGGTGGTTTTACGATCCCTTCACGATGTCTGTGCTCTTTGCAGCGTACATCCTAGGCTTTCTCGCAATACAGCTGCTCGCTGTGAAGCTTGCCCCCAAGTTCGCATCCGCGGTCTCGGCTAGGATGTCGCTCTACACTGCAATGACGCTGACGGCCGCCCTCATAGTTCTTGGCGGCATTGTGGCCATATACGGGATCTACTCCGTGGCAGCAAGCTATGGCCTCCAGATGCCTGTGGGGCTCCTTGTGGCGTTTGTGCTGATGGCAAACTTCGTTAGTTACCTGGCCGCTCCATGGATGATAAACCTGGCATACGGTGCCCGTCGGGATCCCCAGCTGCAGGCCATCGTCGACGAAGCTGCCAGGATGGCCGGTATGAGTAGGTCTCCTAGGGCTGTAGTGGTCCGGGGCCCGCCCAACGCGTTTGCGTACGGTAACTTCATCTCGGGGCGCTATGTGGCCGTCTCGGAGTCTCTCATGTCCATGCTCTCCAGGGAGGAGCTGCTTGCAGTAATCGGCCACGAGCTTGGCCACCACCGGCACAGGGACGTCGTTATCGTGATGCTCTTGGGGCTTGTGCCCAGCGTCCTCTACTACATGGGGTTGATGCTTATCCGCGCTAGCATATGGGGAGGTATGAGCCGCGATAGGGAGGAAAGGGGCGGCGGCCTCGTGCTCGCCGCCCTGGGGGCGCTCAGCATAGTGCTTAGCCTCGTGATGCAGGTGGCCGTGCTCGCCTTCAGCAGGCTGCGCGAGTACTATGCAGATGCCCACGGAGCCAGGCTGGCAGGAGCGCGCCCCATGCAGAGGGCTCTTGCGAAGATACACCTATACTACAGCAGCAGCGAGGCTGCCGCACACCAGGTTAGCACGAGCAAGCTGAGGGCGTTCTTCATATACGCTCTGGTGGAGTCTGTGGCCAGCCCATTCTACAGCGGATGGAGGTCCTGGAGGTGGTCGACAGCCAGCATAGACGAGGTTGTCGAGAGGCTGAAGCGCGCCGACGTTAACCCCGCGCAGGAGATCTTCAGCAGCCACCCGCCGATACCCAAGAGGCTGCGGTTCCTTGACAGGGTTGAGGAGAACCTCGGCGGCAGGTCCTAAGCCTTCAGCACGGCTTTTAAGCTCTCTACAGCCCCACAGCCTGCTTAACGAGCCTTAGGGCTGCTCTGTGGGCAAGCCCGGCGGCAACCGTCTGGCCGGAATCGACAACGAATACCTGGCCTGTTATGCCTGCTGCCTTGTCGCTGGCGAGGAACGCTACAACCTCTGCAACCTCTTCAGGCTCCACGAGCCTTCCCGTCGCTGTCTCCTCGCTAGCCCACTTGTCGGGGTCGAGGCCCACCAGCGCGAAGAAGCTGACCCCCATCTCGGTTCTCACAAACCCAGCCGCCACGGCGTTTACCGTGACCCCCGTCCCTGCTAGCTCGGCTGCAAGAGCCTTCGTGAAGCCGATGACCCCAGCCTTCGCAGCGCTGTAGGCTGCCAGACCGGGGAGGCCCACGAGCCCCGCCACCGACGCTATGTTGACTATTCTCCCCCAGCCTCGCTTCAGCATGGCTGGCAGCGCCCTCTTCGTGCACAGAAACACGGACTTCAGGTTGACCGAGATGTGCCTATCCCATAGCTGATTCTCCATCAGTGCAACGGGCTTGAAGAACCCCCAGCCGGCGTTGTTTACTAGCACCTCAACAGGCCCCATCACCTCCTCTACGCTGGCGAACAGCTTCTCAACATCCTCTGGCCTGGAGACGTCTGCCTGGAAGGCCTCTGCGTCACCGCCCTCCTCCCTTATCTGCTTGACAACCTCCGCTGCCGCGTCTCCGCGCTTCCTGTAGTTGACGGCTACCTTGGCTCCCTCCCTAGCGAGGCGGAGGGCTATAGCGCGCCCTATCCCCCTACTGGACTCCGTTACCAGGGCTACCCTTCCTTTCAGCGTACCCCACCTGGCAACAAATGTGGGTGTGTAGAAAGCGCGGTAGGATCTAGGTTGAGCGAAAAGGGCCCTGGTTTCGGGCAGCTACTTCTTTTCCACCTTTACTTCGTCGAGTATCCCCTTCTTCTTGGCCTCCTCGATTATCTCGGTGATTAGAGTCTCCTTGTCCTTCTCGCTTGCCTTCTCCACTCCAAGCTTCTCGGCCAGCTTCCGCAGGGTCTCCTCGTCAATGCCCTTCAGCTCCTCCCTCTTCCTGCTAGTGCTCTCATCCTCGAGAGCTCCCTGCGAGGCCCTTCTAAACTCGTAGATCGCCCTTCCGAGCCCTCGAGCTAGCTGAGGAAGCTTTGTTGGTCCAAATATGAGGAGGACTATGACGAATATGATTATCCACTCCATTCCCTGGAACCATTGAGTGACCATTAGGCTCAACCCTCGCCATCTTGTGTGGTGGCACCCAACTATATTTATATTTATGTTCCTAAGTTTCCCAACAACATCCCAAAGGCTCTGCACCGCGGTGTGGCCATGATGAGCGCTCGTCGTCGCCTTCATCGGGATATCCTGGGGGGCTCCACTTGCCCGGCTAGCCGACGTCGACGGGGTCACGGCTGCCTGGTGGCGGCTTCTGGTTGGGAGCTCCCTTACGGTAGCATTCACGCTGCTCTCGCGTGGCCGCGTGGATGCCTCCCGCGCTTTAGCCCACGTGGCCCTGCCCAGCGGCGCGGCTCTGGGCCTCCACTTCGCCTCCTGGTTTGAGAGCCTCCGCTACGCTTCTGTTGCATCGTCGACCGGAATAGTCTCAACGTACCCTATCGTGGCTGCATTCTACGAGATGCTGGTTACGAGGGAGGTCGCCTACAGGCAGCTGGCGGGGGTCCTCCTGGGATTTGCGGGCATAGCCGTCCTGTCGACCCCATGGGCTGGCGCCACGCCTAAAGGGGCCATTCTGGCGTTGGTTGGATCCCTATCTGCAGCTGCCTACTTCCTTCTCGGCAGGAGGGCCCGCGTCCGGGGCTACTCCACGGCAGATTACACATCCCTCACCTACACCTCTGCGTTCATCGTTGTCGCGGTGTACTCGCTAGCGGCGGGCGGGAGGCCGTGGGCTGCACCGAGGAGCAGCATTCCGTTCCTCGTGCTCCTGGGGGTGGTGCCTATGCTGATGGGGCACAGCATGATGAATTTTGCCCTAAGGTTCTTCCCTGCAACGGTCGTGACGAGTGTTGGGCTGCTGGAGCCCTACGGTGCAAGCCTTCTGGCGTGGCTGGTGCTCGGCGAGAGGCCGCCGCTAGCGAGCCTTGTGGGGCTGCTGCTCGCTGTTGCTGGGGCGCACCTCGTTCTCAGCGGCGAGCGTGGAGGAGAGCGCTGAGCAGCGCTGCACGAGCCACGTCTTCGAGAACCTCCAGCCTATCTACAGCCTCGTAAACGGCTTCGACGGGGTCTGGCGAGGTTCCCAGTGCCACGGCGCCGTGATCCTCCAGCAGGGCCACATTGCAGCTGGATAGCGCCTCCGCGGCAGCCTCCGCGATGTCCTCGGTGCCCGGCTCCGCGTAGGGTACGTGCGGGATGCAGCTACCTATGTAGTACCGCTGCTCGACACCCAGCATGTTGGCTCCGAGGTCGAGCTTTAGCTTGGCAGCCAGTACTGCTAGGGGGTTATGCGCGTGAACCACTGCCCTAACGTCCCTCCTCTTCCTATATATGGCTAGGTGCATGCGGTACTCGCTGCTGGGCTTCCCGGAGTAGACGTGGCCGTCGATATCGAGGACGCTCACATCCTCGGGCTCTAGCATGGCCTTGGGCTTCCCGGCGGGGGTAATGTAGATGAACGCGGAGCCGTCCTCGAGGAGGAGCAGTGCGCTTGCGTTACCTCCGCGTAGGTTGACGAGGCCCCTATCATGGAGCATCCTCATAGCGATGATGAGCGCCCTCCTTAGGCGGTATCCTATGCTCTCATTAGGGGCATGCAGCATCCCAGGCGAGCACCATCTAGGCGCGTTACGGGCTGCCAGTATTTAACGGTGCTAGAGCGCAGGATAGGTAAGCCTTGCAAAAACCGTTGGAGCAAAGCTGCAGGTGACGGTACAGCAACCTAGGCAGCCGACGCCTCCTCCACCGGGGCGGTAGGTTCGGAGAGCAGGTCTGCTATCTCGGGGTACTCGCTGTACAGCTGCTCGAGCACCTTCTCAACGAACCTAAACCTTATCCTCATAGTGGCCCTGGCTTCGTGGAGAACGCGCGCAAGCTCCACGAGCCCGTTAGGCTTGATCGCGACATCCCTTACGCCCGGCCTTCGCAGCTCGCTTCCACATCGGGGACACATGCCTCCAAACTGGCTGATGACCTCAGAGGGCGTGGGCACACCATAACTGTTCTGACCAACCTTGACGAAGATGTGGAGTATGAAGCCGCAAACACCGCAGCGGTAGACTACGGGCAACCTCCGGGGCACCAAGCACTGCTGTAGCCTCGTGGAGCCTTGGAATGCTTCTTGCCAGCTGGTGTGCATCCCTACTGGGTACTACGATTCAAACAGACACGTTAACTACCACCCAGCTTTACCCTTAGCATGTTTCAACAGAGACCAAGTAATACTATCATTATTGATAGTGCATAATGTTACATAGGGTAATACTAAATTGTCGGCATCCCCCATAACATTGTAGAGGTTGAGGGCTAAGCACGGCAGTAACCTAAACGTAACACCCTAGCAGCTAAAATTTGACAGCGCGTGCAACATCAGATGATGCCAGATATTTGCCAACTACTTCTTGAAGTTGTCCCACCCTCTTCCCTCAACAACCTTCCCGTTTAGCAGAATGTTGGGAGGACCGTGTCTGATCACCCCTATTCTCTCAACACTTAGGCCGGCTCTGCGCGCTGCGCTCTCCACCTCCTCAGCGCAGCTTGGCCTTACGGTGAAGATGACCTCGTACTCCTGTCCGCCGTAGAGTACAAGCTCCTCTATGCTTGCCCCGAGCCTTTCGGCTAGCTTCTCAGCGTCAGAGCTTGCTCTGGGCAGCTTTTCGAGGAATACCGATGCGCCCGCAGCCTCAGCTACGAGCTTTAACGTGTACGCAAGCCCATCGCTGGAGTCAGCCGACCCCGTTATGCAGCCCTCCGCGACCGCGCCTACAACGTCGGCAAAAGCCAGCCTAGCTAGCGGCCTTGCGAACTCGCTGAAGAGGGAGGGAAACAGCTCAAAGTAGGTCCTCCACAGACCGGTTTCCAGAGCCCGAAGCACAGCTCCGCCCACACCGTGCCTGCCCAGCGTGGTGTATACAAGGTCTCCCGGCTTTGGCGACCGACCTACCGGCTTCTCGGCCACCCCCACCCCCGCTGCGTCAATCCACCCGCAACCTTGCTGCGGGCAGCTGTTCGTGTCGCCCCCTGCTAGCCAGGCTCCGTGCCTTAGGGCAGAGTCGGAGGCTCCCTGCACAAGCTCTAGGAGAACCTCCTCATCCTCGTCGCCGCTCAAGCCCACCGATATAAGGAATGCCAGAGGCCTACCCCCCTTCGCCACGATGTCGCTGGCAGCGGCGGCTACCGCCTGCCACCCCACGTCGTACCACGTCATCCACGGAGCCTTCACGCCCGCTAGTGAGAACCCGTCGATCTTCACCAGAACCTTGGAGAGGGAGGGACCGGCACAGGCGGCGTCGTCTCCCGGCTGGAGCTTCCTGCACCTCCAGGAGCGGGAAAGAACCTTCTCGAGAAGTTTTCTCACAACCCTGTGCTCCCCTACGTCCCTCAGCCTCAAAGCCTGCCGCCTCGGAAGCTGGGCGCGAGCTAGAGCTTGGAGTCGAGTAGGCTACCGAACCCCGCCTCCTTCAGTGCTCGGGCCACGGAAAGCCTTGCATGCTCAGAGGGTGCGGCAACAACCACGCTGCCTACCCGCTCGACCCTCGTCAGCTGGGCTGCGGGCCTCTCAACAAGGACTGTTGCGCCAGCCTCCTTAGCTATCCACAGCGCCGCCGCAACGTCAACGACTCTCAGCCTACCTCGAACGTCTATGAAGGCTTCAGCCCTGCCGAACCCTGTCCAGACTATCTCGAGGCTTGCGCTTCCCAGCGCTCTCACGCTCTTTCTCCCGTTGGAGGCTCTGAGGTACGCGTGGACTGCCCTTGCTTGATCCAGGTTCTCCACATAAGCCATCACCAGCCTGCTGGCCTGGCTGCCATCAGCTGGAGCTATGCGGGCTCCTCCCTCGTACGCTCCAAGCCCTCGAGCGAAGCTCGCCACCGGCCAGGGAAATATCGGGGCGACGGCACCCACGAGCACGTCCCTTAGCGTTGGGGTACCCGCCTGGGGGATTGCCGCTATCGATATGCTGACTGCGCTCCAGGGGACGAGGCTAGCGTAGTTCTTGCTTCCGTCAAGCGGGTCTACAACGGCCACCAGCGGCTCATCGCCCAGCTTCACCAGCCCGTGCTCCTCTCCGAGGAAGAGGCCGCTGAAGCCCTCAGCCTTCAGAAGCTCCATAATGTTCTTCTCGCCCTCAACGTCTATCCGCATGCCCTCGTCTCCTTCGTGGACGCTCACGACGCTAAGTAACTCGTCCAGCCCGAACCTATCCCTAAGGTAGGCGGCAGCCTCGCCTGCCACTTGGACTGCCATCCGTCTAAGCGACTCCAGCTCCCTGCGCGTCACCTGCTGGAAGCTCTTCACTTTTCTCCCTTTTAGCTACTCCATCGGGCAGGGTAAAGTAATAAGTGTTGGTCGCACCCGCGCAGCTACGGCTGGGCAGACCCCCTGGAGCCGCCTAGAGGTACCAGCTCGATCTCCCGGTGCAGCAGCTCGTCCTTCCGAACAGCCACAACCCCATCGCTATCCACGCGGAATAAGAGGAGGCCTCCCCAGTAGTCCACAAGCTCGAGGTTGAGGCCCAGCAGCTCGTCAAGGCTGCGAGCAAGCCTAACAGACGTAACCCAATCTAGGCCTGTTCTAGGCAGTACGGTGAACGATCGTAGGGTGCCTCTAAGCCCCAGCCTTGCAGCAAGCTCAGCCAGCCTGTACGCGGCACGCTCAACTGCGCCAGAGTACTCGCGGAGCCTTGCAACCGAGAGGTTTAGGCGCTCCCGTATGCGAATTCCGGCACCTTCGGTGGCAACCTTCCCCCTCCCCAGCCTCCTTTCAAGGTTTCGAGCCTCCGTCAACCGGCCCTGGAAGATCTCGGCGGCGGCCACGTGCGGCTGCTCAGCAACCCTCCAGAGGAGTCTCCAGGACTGCGTCAGTCCAACCTTGAGCTTCTGTCCCCCGTAGTCGAGGATGTAGACCGAGAACGTCTCGTCCCCCACAAGCTCCTCAGCCTTCTTGCACGCTGCGTCTACACCCTGGGCGCAGAGCTCGTATAGGGCCTTGGGGCTGTTCTCGTGCACCTTGCAGTAGCCCTGGAGTCCAGATGCACGCAGCGTGCAGTACCTCACAGTACCGGTACCGGTCCAGACGCCCTCCCTGTAGCTGCAGAGCCTCTCGCCAACGCGGATCAGCCTCAGCTTGGGCCTCCACCACGCAGAGGCCTCGGGATCCGGCAGGCGCTGAACCAGGAGACCTGGCTCCACGACCCTGTAAACCGTGTACTCCACCGATACGGCGCTGGGCTCAGCGGCAAGCCATCTCGCAAGGCCTCCGGCGAGGCTTGCAGAAGCCCTAGCCTCTTCCCGGTAGGTGAAAACCGCGGCTCTCACGGATACCCTCAAGCTTTTACGTCCTCGGGGCTGACTGCCTCTCCCCCCTTAAATACGCAGCTTGTGTACACAAATACCTCTAAACGGTGGGTAGGCTTCATGGCTAGGGAGCCTCTAACCGTTGAAAGCATACAGAGCCTCATAGGCGAAACCGTTTACGACCCCTACGGTCGCATACTTGGCAAGCTCGTGAGCTTTGAGAGCGATGTAGACGGCACCGTTTCCAGCATAGTAGTCGAGACTGAGGCACGGGATGTAAAGTTCTACCCGGCGCCCCACGTTGAGGTGAAGGACGGAAGAGTCGTTGTCCAGCCGGAGTGGCGCATTCTGTCTGACCAGGTCATAGCCAGCTACCAGAGGGCGCTCAGAAGGCTCAAGGGCCTCGAGGACATGTACAGCAGGAACGAGGTACCCGCCTCGGTGTACCACGAGTTCCGCAAGAAGCTTGACGCGAGCCTCGCTAAGCTTAGGAGCGAGGCCTCCAAGCTGAAGACGATGCTCTCGCAGAGGATGAGGGAAATAGAGGATGCCAACCTGAGGCTTGACAGAGCGATAGCCAGCCTAAAGGTCTCGTATCTAGCCGGGGAGGTCGGCGAGAAGCAGTACAAGCTCGCAATAGAGAACCTGCGGAGCGCGAAGGACAGCTACTCAAAGGAGCTAGACGACCTAAAGCGCGTGAAGAGCAGGCTCGAGAGCCTCGAGGCGGGCTCCCTGGAGGTGCTGAAGAGGGAGGAGAAGGAACAGGAGAGTACAGAGGCGCCGGAGCAGCAGATGCCGATACACGGCATACAGCCTATACCGGTAAAGGTTCTAGAGGGCTAAACATTGCCTAAAGGCATCTAACCACGTTCTGCCCAGAGGCTTTTCTAAGCCTGTTCATTATTGCTAGGCCCACCCCCCTCTCCTCGTAGCCCTCTGCTATCCCGATATCTACGTCTAGCTTGTCGAGATCCCTAAGAGCTCTGTAGAGGTTTTTGGCAACAGTGTAGAGGTTCTGCCTTGATCCCACAACTACAATGTGAACCGGGCCGTGTAGCGCCTCGTCTACGAGGTCGGCCACCTCCCTAGACACGAGAAGGGCGACTTTAAGGCCCCGCCTAAGCCTGTCCTTGGCCAGCCCCACCAGAGTTTCAACTAGGCCGCGCTCGTGCGGGCATTCGACGACCAGCAGCGGTGTCTCGGGAGAGTAGTGTCTGTAGCGCATTCCCGGCGCTACAGCCTCCTCGGCCTCGGCAATCCCCCTGGCAAAGGCGGGAACTTCAACGCGTCGGCCCAGGATCTTCTCAAGCTCCTCGAGCGTGTACGGACCAGGCCTAAGGAGCAGCGGAGGATCGCGGGTCACGTCTACTATGGTGGACTCAACGCCGAAGAACGTTGGCCCGCCGTCTATAACCACGTCCACAAGCGGGTTGTCGGCGAAGTCCTCGAGAACGTGCTCGGCAGCTGTGGGGCTTGGCTTCCCGGAAACGTTCGCGCTGGGTGCAGCAATGGGGGTGCCGGCAGCGCGGATAAGCTCGAGCGCTACCGGGTGGGCCGGCATTCTCACTGCAACAGTGCTCCTGCCGCCCGTCACCTCCCTAGGCACGCGCTCCGCCTTTTGGAGGACAAACGTCAGTGGGCCGGGCCAAGCCTTTCTGGCCGCCTCCCACACGTAGTCGGGAACATTGCTGGCAACCTCCCCAAGCTGGCCGAAATCCGCTATGTGGACTATCAGCGGGTTGTCGGGAGGCCTCCTCTTAGCCCTAAACACTTTAAGTGCCGCCCTGCCGTTGAACGCGTCGCAGCCGAGACCGTAGACCGTCTCCGTGGGAAAGGCGACGAGCCCGCCTCTCCTAATCACGGCTGCTGCCTCCTCTATCACACGACGATCCGGGTTCACCGGGTCTGTACGGAGTACCCTCGGCACAACGTTACGCCCGGTCTAGAATCGCTGCACTATTTCGGTAATATCCTCTGGGTCGGGAAGTAGCCTCCTCCCGGTATTAGCAGGGTATTAGCAGGGTCGAGGGCATTAGCACAGGCCATAGGCATAAGGTACATAGCGGGGTTCGGGAAGTGAGCACCATAATATCACGCTTACTCCAGGTTTTCGGGTTCGGGCAGAGCCAAGAGCCAGACATCTCCAGGAGGATAGACCACGTCATCGTGAGGCTCGAGCTCCTGGAGGACAAAGTAGCCGAGCTAAGGTACAAGTTCGAGAGGAGGAGCCGCGAGCTCTTCGAGAAGGTAATCCAGCTGCTGTACAAGGGCGAGAGGAACAGAGCGGCAATATACGCTGGAGAGGTCAGCCAGGTGAAGAACATCCTAAAGGCTGTTGTTGCCGTTGAGAACCTAATAATAATGACTAAGGAGAGGCTAAAGACCGTGAGGGACACGAGGGAGCTCGGAACCACACTGATGGTCTTCGGCGCAGCCCTAGAGGAGGTTAAGGGTCATGTAACATCGATCTACCCGAACCTCAGCATGGTGTTCGACGAGATCTCAAGGAGCGTCAGAAACATGATAGTGGAGACGTCCGTCGGCGCGATCTCCGAGGTGGACCCGACGGTGATAAGCAGCGGAGCTGTAGAGGTCCTCAAGGAGGCAATGAAGAAGGCAGAGGAGAAGATAGTGAAGGAGTTCCCGGAACCTCCAGTAGCAGCCCAGATACAAGTGCAGCCGGTAGCAGTGCCAGCGGGAACTGCGGGGAGCAGAGCCAGAAAGGATACCAGCAGTGCCGGTACCTACGAAAAGAGGCTGGAGGATCTCGTGCTAGAGTACATCAGAAGCCACGGAGGCTACCTCGACGTAAACGACTTCACGTCAAGGTACGGCGTAACGAAGAGTCAGCTGCTCCAAACGCTGCATAGGTTGGCGGAGAGGGGTCTGATCGAAATAGCGAGCTAAAAGCTGACGAGCCGTGTATCCTCTCCGGCTTTCAGCTTTTGCTTGCATCTTTTCCGTGCAACTTCTCGGCTATCAAAGCTTGCTTCTGGCTTGGATCTTGCACTGAACGCCCTTCTCTGGCAGCTTCGAACTCGAAGTACAGCCTCTACATGGATCCTCCACCTCTTCACTGCAGGGAAAACGTAATCTTGCACACGGGAACTGCGCCTCTTCTGGGGTAGTTCGTGGAAGGTTTGGTGCTCGTCGTCGGTGTCAGCGAGGATGCAGGTAAGACTGTCCTAGCGGCCTCGCTTGCAAGGGCTCTGAAGGATCGGGGCTACGATGTTACTCCCGTGAAGCCTGCCGGTGCTACGGAGGTGTGGCGGAGCCCCTACGTGCTGCGCGAGAGCGCTAGGAGGAGGGTACTGGTTACGGCGGACGCGCTTGTGCTGGAGAGGTATGCCCACGGGATCCCCATTGAGGAGCTTAACCCTGTTGCAGCCCATCTTGTACCCCTCTCACACCTCCCCTACGCCACTAACAGTGCAAGAGGTGTCGCCGAGATCGTTCCAGCGTTTAGGACGGCACTGCTTCGAGTTACAGAGTGTCCGCCCGGCAAAGGGCGCTCTACCCAGCACTTTGTCAGCTCTACCCTGGCCTCTGCAAGGCAAACTCGTATGGTAGCCGGGCTGCTCGATGTCGCAAGGCTGCTCAGCCCGGAACCCTCCATGCTAGACGTGGAGGAGGTAGCTGCAATTCTCTCCGGTCCCGCAGCCGACAAGGCTGACACCTGCCTTAGGAAGATCATAGAGGAGCATGGTGCTGTGATCGTTGAATCGAACAGCGACGTCGCCGCTCCGACAAAGCTCTCGCTGGAGAAGGCATCGATGGTCGTGGTGGCCGCACACGGGCTGGTCAGCGCGTTTCCCGGAGACAGGTGGAGGCTGGCTGTAGAGGTGAGGGTGGCCGGTCTACCCCCCTGGTCGGTTTCTACAGACTCTGTGGTGAAGCTGCTAAGGCCCATAGCCGAAGTCGAGCTGCCGCTTCTCGAGGAGCCTGACCCGGAGCTCTTGGCAAGCTACCTTGATCCCCTAGTTAAAGCCTACGAGAGAGTGGGCTCCGGTACGGTGTAAAATACGGCCTTTAGTCTGCCTCCAGGTACTCTAAATCTTCGGCCTGGAGTCTCCAGCCCAGCGCTCCGAGAATCTCGTGAAGGTGCTCCCTAGACTCTGTCTTAGGGATTGCCACAACCTGCGGCCTGCTTATAAGGTAGTTTAAGGCCACCTGGATAGCTGTCTTTCCGGTCTTTTCAGCCACTCTGCGGACCTTTGGGTTGGCTGCCACCGCCCCTTTGTCGAGGGGTGTGTAAGCCTGTATCGTGATGCCGTACCTCAGAGCCACGGGGAGTATGCTGCTCTCAACCTCCCTACGGTGGGTGACGCTGTAGCGAACCTGGTTCACAACGATCTCGGCGGAGGCCGTCGCGCTCACGGCCTCCTCCAGCTGCGTTGCGCTGAAGTTGCTGACGCCGATGTATCTCGCGTAGCCACGTCCGTACACTACGCGCTCGAACCTCCTCACCTGCTCGGCTATAGGGATTCCGTACTCCGGCCAGTGTATCAGGAAGAGGTCAACCTCCTTAACCCCAAGCCTCCGAAGAGACGCCCTCGCTGCCCTCTCGACTTCCTCGTCGCTGGCCAGCCTGTGGGGAAGCATCTTGGTGGTTATGAACACACGATCCCTCCCTACACGGCGCGCAACCCTGCCCACGAGCTCCTCGGCCATACCGTCTCCGTACATTTCGGCCGTGTCGATGAGGTTCACTAATCCGCTCTCTATAGCCTCCACGAGAACCTCCTCGGCCTTCCTGTAGCTTCTGATAGCCCACGTTCCTATGCCTATGGCCGACACCTTATCGCGGCCTATAAGCTTCCAGTCCTGGCTGTCTATCGGGAACCTAGGCAACACGTTCACCTGGCTGCTCTGCTGAGTAGCACCTGGCCCTCCTCCTAAAAACCTGGTGCAAGCTTGTGAGAAATACGACACTGGGGTAGAGGTTTTGTCAGCTGGCTTACACCGACTGGAGATAGTGGCTAGAAGCTACGCTGTAGCTGCCGTTAGGGCTGACCGCGAGGGGAGGGTTGCAGAGGCTATTGAGAACTACAAGAAGGCCATAGAGGTTCTAAGGAAGATAGTGCGGCTCTACCCCGACAACCCCCTCATACACGTTTACAAGAACCTCCTAGCCCAGTACGAGAAACGCGTCGACCAGCTCGAGAAGATTGGTCTGCCAGCCTCGCCCTCCGAGATGGAGCAGCTGGAGGAGTGGCTCGTCGTCGAGAAGCCCAAGGTGAAGTTTAGCGACATCGCCGACCTGGAGCATGCAAAGCAGGCGATAAAGGAGGCGATCGTGTACCCCGTCAGAAGGCCTGACCTGTTCCCGCTCGGATGGCCCCGTGGCATACTGCTCTTTGGGCCTCCAGGCTGCGGCAAGACGATGCTGGCTGCCGCAGTGGCGAACGAGATCGACGGTGCTTTCTTCAGCGTGGATGCTGCAAGCATAATGAGCAAATGGCTTGGCGAGGCCGAGAAGAAGGTCAAGACGCTCTTTGAGAAGGCTCGTGCAGCTGCAAGGCAGGGAAGGCCTGCGATAATATTCATCGACGAGATAGACGCCCTCCTAGGCGTGTACGAGAGCGAGGTTGGAGGTGAGGTTAGAGTACGGAACCAGTTTCTAAAGGAGATGGACGGCCTCCACGACAAGAGCGCGAACTACCACGTGTACGTGATAGGGGCTACTAACAAGCCCTGGAAGCTGGACGAGCCGTTCATAAGGAGGTTCCAGAAGAGGATATACATACCGCCGCCTGACAAGCAGGCCAGAAAGGAGCTGTTCGTGCTCTATACGAGGAAGCTAAAGCTGGGCGACGACGTGGACTTTGAAAGGCTCGCAGAGCTCACAGAGGGTTACAGTGCAAGCGACATAAGGGACATCGTCATGGAGGCACACTTGATAACCATAAGGGAGCTCTTCGAGAAGCACGGAGGGGAGGGTGAGCCGAGGCCCATAACCATGGAGGACTTTCTGGAGGCTATAAGGAACAAGCGCCCCTCGATAACGCCGGAGATGGTTAACGCTTACCTCTCCTGGTACAGGAGGTTTAAGAGCTAAAGCCTTCTCGCATCACCATATAACGTACTCTCTATGCGCTCTCGCCGGCCTTTCGCGCCTGCACAGGATAAGCCTGGCAACTGGGGATCCGCAACTGCTGCACACCGGAGAGCCTCCATCGGGTTGTTTGACGTTTATTGTTAGACCTAAAGGCCCCCTTGAAACTAGGGGGCTGCGGCAGTGCAGGCAGAGCACATCGCCTAAGCCGAGGTCCTCTCCCCCATAGAGGTAGACGGGGAGGCCCCGCGATCTCAGCTTTTCGACGACCCTTGCAGCTGCATTGAAATCCTCCTCTGAGATGGGGACAACGTTAATGGCTGCTTCCGGGAACGTGTTTGCAAGCTCCGAAAGCATTGCATCTGCCCTGCGCGAACCAGCGTAGTAGAAATGCACTTCAACAACGTCAAACATGCCAAGCGCCTTCTCGGCGGATTTATACAGAGGACTAACCGGAGCTCTATCCTCTACAGCCGCCGCGTGCTCCAGCAATACTCCACGGAACCCCCTCCTCCTGGCTTCCTCCATCCTCTCCTCAGACAGGAGGCCCAGGCTGCTGAACATGAGCACGGGACTTTGCTCAGAGGCCCCTGCAGCCTGCTTAAGGAGCGAAGGCAGGTTCAGCACCCAGTTGCTGACTAAGGGCTCTCCCCCGTAGACCAGGACCACGTCTGGAGACAGTGATGCTATCCGGGCTGCTACAGCTGAACTGAATTCCCTCAGTATCAAGCCGCGAGGCTCTGCGTAGGAGCTCCATCTGCAGACGCTACAGGGTATAGGGGATCCTGGCAAAGCAATCCTAACGGCAAGTCCTCCAGGGCACGTGTGGGAAAGGGGAACCTGCTCGACAGGAAGCGCGCTTGCATAGGCTACCTTTCCCTCGTACATGTCACCGCGAGCGGGGCTGACTACCCTGCATGCACCTACTTCTCCCCTGCAGCGAAGCACGCACCGAGTGCACTGGGCCTCCTGCATGCCCTAAACAGCACCTGCACGCAGATACGCTGTGCTGCAGGCAAGAAAGCTTATCGTACCCCTGCCCTGCTGTCGACCAGGTCTGCAGGTTTTAAGGGCCGCAAAGGGCTGTGGAACTAACGGAGCGAGGTAGCATCATGGATCCCGTTGAGGCGTTTATGAGGGCGCTTTGCAGGTACCTTCGGGAGAGAGGCCACATGCTGTTCAGCATGGCTAGTTCAGCAGGTCAGAAGCAGGTCAAGATAGCTCTCCTAGGTCTGTGGAGGAGGCACGACGCGGACCTAACGGGGTACCCGAGGTTTATGGACGTCGTGGACGCTGTACGGTCGTGCGGCGAGTGCATGGAGAAGCTGAGGGAGAGCGGCGTAGATGGTTTCACGGAGTACGAGGGGGAGCTCTACGTGGTCGTTGACGTGGAAAGGCTTAGAAAGACTTTGGTAGAGTGCGATCGATCAACGGCTACAGCATAGCGCTAGTGCCCATCTTCCTCTCCCCCTCCCCCCTATGATGGGGCAGCGGCTGAGGTATGTACTCGACACCAGGCCTATTTGCGGGGGCTTGCGGGTAGAGCGCCATCAGGTCGTATACCTCTGGGGGGACCTCATCTGTTACCGGGAGGCCCAGCTCCTTAGCCCTCTCAAAGCTTATCGGATAGTCATGCGTCCACCTGCCTTCAGTCAGAACCTTTGCCAGCTCTCTGGCTTTTTCGACACCAAGCCTGTCGGCGACGAGCTCTACAATGATCTCCTGCATCTCCTCTAAAGCCTTCTCCGCGATATCCGCTACTATGAGGGTGTTGTCGCTAGCGTTGGAACCCTTCATCCGAGCCACCTTGACTATGCTCGGAGCGGGAACAATGGGGCCCTGAGGGCCTAGCGCTATCTGGGGATCCAGAGGGCCCAGGACCGCGTTCGGATCCATGCGTATCTCGTCGGCTGCCAAGGCTATTAGAGTGCCACCGCTCATCGCGTAGTGCGGCACTATCACTATCTTCTTCCCGGGGTGCCTCTTGAGAGCCATAGCTATCTGGTGCGCAGCAAGCACGAGGCCTCCAGGCGTATGCAGTATGAGGGCTAGCGGCTTGTCGGGAGGGGTGGACCTTATCGCACGGAGCACTGCCTCGGAGTCTTCAATGTCTATGTACCTCCTAATCGGAATTCCGAAGAAGCTTACCCTCTCCTCCCTGTGTATCATTGTCACAACGCGCCAACCGTACTTTTGCTCCATCTCCCTTATGAGAGAGAGCCTTGCAGCTTGGAGGCGCTTTGCCCTAATAACTGGATCTAGTATTGCCGATAGCACCAGGAGCCAGAAGAGCATAGATACTATGAACGAAAAGGGGTCGGCTACATACGTGGGCATACAGCACACCTCTCCCTCGATACCATCCTAATGAAGTTAAAAGCTCTACGCTGAGACATGCCTCCCAGAAGCTCCGATCACTGTGCCGGGGCGGCTACTCGCTAACTGTTCTTAAGGGCTTAAGGAACTGCATGAAAAGGCCTCGAGGAGGGTCTAGGAGCCCTAGAACGTGCCAGCTGGCTGCCTCCGTGAGCCTTTAGCCTAGGGTGACTATTTTCTCGTAGAACCAGTTCATGGTGCTTGGAGACCAGAGCTCGTTTCTCCCCCACCTAGTACCCTCGGGGACCTTCACCTCTACGTCTCCTACCTGCTTGCCGCTGGCGGGGTCTATCTCGTAGCCTCTTATGGGGCCGGTGAAGGGCTCGAATACCAGCTCTTTCATGTCCTCGTAGAGCTTCTTTATCTCCTCCACGGCACGTGCAGGTATTGCCTCCGTGTTTATGGGTGCCAGGTAGACGGCTCCCTCAGGCTGCCCTGCTGTCGAGTTCTCTACGCTCCTCCTCCACCTAATTGGGGTGAAGTCTCCTATGCGTGCCCATATGTCCTCCTTCTCGAAAACGCCGGCGACGAGCTTTGCCAGCAGGTAGGTGTATATGGGGCTCCAGTCGGCTACCTGCCCCGTTAGGTGGCTCTTGACCACCTTTGACGCCACCTCGCTCGACGCCCCCGCACCCTTTGTGAAGTACTCGAGCATGTTGCTGTAGTGGCTGAAGCTGTAGACCCCGTACTCCGCAGCGGCCTCCAGTATGGCTGTTGAGTCCTCGGTGTAAGCTATGACGTCGACGTTGTGGCGCGTTATGAGGGACTCAGCGTACTGCTTTGCCCTGTTAGGATCGAACCAGCTTCGGAGCGGCGGCGTCACGTAGATGCTTACCTTCTCTCCGGAGCCGCACTTGCCCATAAGCTTGGCCCCGTGGACCGCGCCCAGAGCGAAGGCGTTTATGTGTCTCACAACTTCGGGTATCAGGAAGGCTGGAACGTAGCCCACGTTGCAGGTGTTGGTGACAGCTCCCGCAGCTATCCCGTTGAGGTAATAGAGCTGGTAGAACTCCGCAAAGTAGGTGACAACGTTCGGCAGGTCTCTGAACTCTTCCCAGGGGCCGCTGCAGTGGTAGAACTTTACATCTGGGTACTCACGTGCCAGCCTCTTCACGGCGTCAATAAATCCGAAGCTTGTGGCAAACACGGCGTCAAACTTCTCGGACTCAAGCGCCTGCTTTATCGCCTGGTACGCCTGGTCCTCTGCAACCTTCTCAAGGTACCTCGTCTCCACGTATCCCGCCAGAGCCTTCTCGACCTTCTCCCTTCCCACGTGGTGGGCGTGCGTCCACCCATAGTCGCCGATAGGGCCTACGTAGACAAAGAGCGCTCTTACCCGCTTAGGCTCCTGCTTGGGCGCCTGGGGGCCGGTGGGGGTTGTCGTCTCCTCTGAGCTGCGGCGCTCTGCACGGCTGGAGCCTGCTATGAAGCCTGCGGCCGAGCCTAGCGCAAGGGCCGCAACACCCACGCCGGCAAGCTTCAGAAACTCCCTTCGGGAGCTCACCATTACTCACCGCGTATGTTTCGTGGAAGAAGGTAGATTATAACGAAGTTCTCCATCGAGTATTCATGGGGATTTTCAATCGCTTGTTGTAAAATGGGATGCTCCCGTACAATGCAAAAAGGGTACAACCGTAAAAATGGGTGTTACCCGTTGAATCTAGCCTCGGGGTTAGAGGGCTGCGAGAGGTAGCCTATTGAGCGGGGCAGGAAGGGACAGGGAAGCGCGCTACTCCAGGGCTAGGCTCGTACTAGACGTAGTGTCCCTCCTGAGGCTGGCAAAGCGCATCTACACATACCGTGAGCTGGCAGCAGCAACTGGGCTGCCAGCCCCCCTGCTCTCAAGGTACATAACGGGCCGCTCGCTACCCTCCCCCGAGCGCGCTGCGAGGATACTATCGGGCTTGTGGAGGCTTGTGGATCCGCGCCACGCGCTTGCCATGAGGATAGCAGAGACGGGTGGTCTGGTGGACACGAGCATAGTCCTCACGGATCCGCTCTACCTGTCTGTCGCAGCTACGTTCTTCTCGAACGAGTTCGCCGACAGAAACATCACCAAGATACTCGTCCCAGAGGCTAGCGGTCTTCCTCTGGCAACGGCTCTCAGCATCTCCATGGGCGTGCCGTTCGTGGTCGCGAGAAGAGGGGAGCACAAGCTGCAGGGGGAGGTTCTATGCAGCTCCTCTGAGCCGAGGTTCTGCGTGCCAGCTGGCTCGGTAGGTCGCCGCGATCGAGTGCTCGTGGTCGACGACATTGTTGAGACGGGGAAGACCTTGAGGGCGCTAAGGGAGATAGTGGAAGCCTCTGAGGCCAAGATAGTCGGAGTGGCGGCTCTAGTCGTCATAGGGGAGGAGTGGAAGGCCGAGTCGGGCATAGACGAGGTCACAGCGCTGGTGTCTCTTACCAAGCCATCGGCGAGGGCACGCGCACCGAGCATATAGGTTCGGGTAGCCGCGTACACGTCGGCTTTACCGCAATCTGCCAGCCAGTTAACCCTAAATACTTATATGTCAGCTGCCGTGCGGTAGTAAGGTACTAAATGCAAACAGCGGAGAAGGCAGAGAGCAGAGGCTAGCCCAGCAAGCTTGCATCCTCTGCGGCCTCCGGGTGGTTGTGGATGTTCCGGTGGTTTTCCGCAAAGATAGGCGACGGGGGAGTAGCGGAGGATACTGCAACGGAAGGTGCGGCCGGCGCTGCTGAAGCTGGAGCGCGCCCACAGCTACCTGCAAGGCTGCAGCCCGGATCGCTGTTGGAGGTGGGCGAAGCAGGGATCGAGCTGAAAAGCGACGGGTCTTTCAAGGCGTGCGACCGCTACGGGTGCGCCGAGGCGCTGGTGCCACCGGGTGTTCCCGTTGACATTGTGCCGGTGCCCGCCATATACAGGCTGCTCACCGCCACATCATTCATATACGTTGAGTTCGACCGGAGGGTTCACGTGGGGGGAGAGGGCGAGTCGCTCTACTGGACGCTGGCTCCCTTCGAGCTGGAGGTTAACATTGACGGGCTAACGCTGATCAGGCTCGCGCCCGTCAAGGTGAAGTTCACTCTAATCGGGACGGTGACTGAGGGCACCCTTGCAAGGTACTTCAAAGCGCCTGTTGCACGATCGCCGGAGGAGCTTCCAGAGATCCCCGGCACGGCTCTGCTGGGCTTCAAGGTCGCCGGAACCTCTGCCCTGCTGCCCGGCATAGGCTTCAATGCTGCAGTCGCCACCTTCTTTGCTGATAGGAGCGGAGTGCTCTACTACCCTCTGGTTAGCGTCAAAACGGACGGAGAGAGCGTGGCGGCTAGGACCACCTCCGACCCGCCCAAAGACGGGCTTGTTCCGATCTTTCCGGGAGAGCGCAGACTGCTCCCGTTCCCCTTTACGCAGCAGGCTGCACCATTCACAATGACGATAGAAGTTGTTAGGCCTAGGCACACAGCACCCTAGGGTGGTAGAATGGCTGCGGAGGCAAGCACCTCGGAGGGTGCTGGGGCTATAGGAACGCTCTCCGGCGTACTGCAGCGGATAGAGGGGCAGATCTCGAAGATACTAATCTCTGCAGCGATAATAGTAGGCTTCGTCTTCCTGGCACTCTTCGTAAGAAGCCTCACAAGAAGGAGCCTGGCTCCCAAACTACCTCCCCACGTGTATCGTCCACTGGAGAACTTCCTGTTCTACGGAATAATCGTCGCAGGGGTTATCTCAGCGTTGTATCCCTTCGGTATAACCTTGACGGGGCTCCTGGTAGCTGGAGGGTTTGCTGGTGTCGTTATAGGCTTCGCGTCCCAGCAGACCGTATCTAACTTCATCAGCGGCATCTTCCTGCTGGTTGAGCAGCCGCTTAGGGTAGGAGATCCCGTAACGGTAGCCGGGGTCTCCGGCGTTGTGTACGATATATCGATACTCTCCACGAAGATAAGGACCTGGGAGGGGCCAATAGTGAGGATACCCAACAGCACAGTGTTTAACGAGATAATAACGAACTACGTTAGAACGAGGGCGAGAAGGGTAGAGTACAGCATAGGCATCCACTACGATAGCAGCATAGAGAAGGCCGTAGAGGCCCTCAAGAAGATGATGGAGGAGCACCCCTTCTGCCTCGCAAATCCTGCTCCCGAGGTCTTCGTCGACAACTATGCTGACTCCTCGATAGTTCTCAAGGTCAGGTGCTGGGCTCCACCGCAGGTCTGGTTCGCTACCAAGGTGGAGCTCCAGACGAAGACGAAGAAGGTGCTCGAGGAGGCAGGGGTGAAGATACCGTACCCGCAGCTCGACCTACACATAGTGAGCGCGCAGACGGATTTGCCCGTGAGGCTGAAGAGCGAGCAGCAGGGCTAGCACTGCTCACCTATGCATGCTGTTTTGCGACTCCTCTGGGGTGGCAGCCTCAGTACCACCACGTGTCAAGGAACGTGTGCTCCTCGACGGGCTCTTCAAGGCCAAGGCCAACGGGGCACACGCCCACCAGCCTGCAGGAGCCGGCAGAGCACATCTCGTGCGTCTTGCACCCCCTGCACATAGGGGTTCCGTGCACGCAGAGCTTTCTACCCATGGTCCACAACACATCGTCCAGCAGGAAGTCGTCTACGCTGATCGCCTCCGCTACGGCGTGCCACGCCTCCCTAACTGCAACCCTAACCAGCACGTCCTCCCAGGGAGTGAAGCTCACGCCCCTTCTAACTTTCTCCATAAGCTCTGCTTCCAGCTTTACGAGGCCCAGCCTCAGAGCTATCCTGGTCAGATGGTTGTCCACGGGAACTCTCTTGTTCCAGGGATCCCTAACCTCTAGGAGGCCGCGCCTCTCCAGGAACTTTGCCAGCAGCATTGCCTTCTTCTCGACGGGGTCGCTGTACGCCTCGAATATGCGCAGCCTCTCTACGAGCCCGGGTGCCGATGGGTCCCATGTATGCAGGAAGCCCCTGCTGGCTTCGAGGAGCCTCAAAGCGCTTCCGCCGTATGCAGCTTCCAGCTTCCTGCCAAGATCGCGCAGGAGGGCAGCCCTCAGCTCTGCATCGGGAGGGCAAACGTCCTCCACGCACAGCCACTCGACGATATCCCTTTCCGTAACCTTCGAGAGCCTCTCGGCAGCGAAGAAGTGGGGATCCTCCTCGTAACGCTTCATCCCCAGCCTGTAGAGCAGGTCCGCGCCGTGGTACAGCTTCCCGTCGACCACAGCTTCGTAGGGCCTGCCGGGCCTCGAGAGGCGGTGGTCCATTGCAACCATCACGAGGAAGTACATCGCAACCTTCTCTTCGCTCTCTGAGGGGGGCGGGTAGTACCTGGTGTCGGTGAACGTGTCGAACTTGACCGCTGCCACAGCTTCAGCGAACCTAGGGGCAACGCGTCTAGCCAGCCCCACGTCCACCAGAGGCAATGCTGCTCGTCCCGGATCCCACATCAGCACGCAAAGGTAATTATTGCTACCAGGAGAACGTCGTAGACCAGCAACCTAAGCAGCTCCCTCCAGCCCATACCCTTTATCTCGCTGGGAGCCGACAGCTTCACGTTGCGGATGCAGTTCAGCACGATCTTTATAGTCGGCTCGGCTGCTGCAACGAGCAGCCACTTGCAGGCGGACGCTGCTATGACCAGAGCCGGCGACCATATAACCAGCGCGATCCAGGGGGCCAGGCTTCTAAATGCTAGGCGCGACTCCACGTAAGCAGACGTAGACGCTGCGTACACGCTTAGCATCATCCAGGCCAGCCACACCTCCTCTGCGACGCTGCCTGCAAACGCAGGGAGGGTTAGTGCTGGCAGAGTCGGAATGACCGAGCCCGCTATGTAAGTGTAGGGGTTCTTCCACCCAATCTCCTCGGCGAGTAGGAGGTAGAGCGCCGATAGGGCTGCAGCGCTGCCCACCGCCTCGATGATATCTCTCGCAGCGTGCACGTACGCAGCTGCGAGGTAGGGAGCTGCGTTGGCTGCAACTAGGAAGAGGGTGTTGCCTTTCTTCCCAGCCCTGTAGGAGTCGAAGGCCGCGTCGAACGTGAGTATGTGGAGGGCGAGAAGTAAGGCGGCAGCCAAAGCCCATGAGGGCTGCGGCTGCGATACCACGAGGCCCGTCAGCCCGGCGAGCACCATCATGCCAGTGACGCTGGGCTCTCTGGGCAGCCTCAGCAACTTTCAGCCCCTCGGGCCTCAGAAGGCTTTTTAAACACGTGTTAAAAAAAGGTAGCGCGGGACACGGCCCTGCTTTACAGAAGCGCGTCGCAAGTGGGCGTCGCCCTCTCCTTGTTCTACCTGGTGCTGGGACTAGCGCTCGCGCCGCTAGGCAGCAGGCTTCTGCACATTGCGTTTCTGGCTTTCGGCTTCCTGCCTAGCTTCACATACTCTATTGCGTCCTCTTACGTTGCATCGCTAGCCCGTACCAGCGCCAGCGACATTGCCATAGCCACAGCCGCTACGTGGTCTGCACCCCTAGCATCGCTGCTTTCGCCCAAGTGGTCCCTTCTCCTGCTGGGGCTTGCATCGGCGTACATGGCTGTCTCCACAGCTGTGAGGTACTCAGGGCGTGTGCCTGCTAGGTTTAGGCCCAGCATCCTGGCTGTTAGCGCCGCCTACGGGTCAATGGGACTCTTCGGCGTCATGGCAGGCCTCACCGGCAAGCTGGGCATAGTGCCTGCAGGACTCGGTGTAGTGCTTGCGTCGGCTGTTGGGATGATCTATGCTGTGACGTGGCACAGCTTGCCCAGAACATTTAGGGACACTGGCTCGCTTCCGGGCCTGGTGGCGCTCTACGCTGTCCACTACTCATCGCTCGCAGCGCTGGCATTTGGCAGAACGGGTCCTGCGCTTATGCTGCTTGGAGCTGGCCTCCTGCTGTACGGCTTCTCCTCAAACTTCCACAAGCTCGGAAAGTACGTTTCTGCATCGAGAAGCGCACCGGAGGGGCCTGCAAGAAGGGGGCGCCTCTACTTCGCTTGGGGCCATGTGATGGTTGCTGCATCGATAGCTGCCATCCTCGTCCTCATAGCAGCTCACATGGCCGGTGAAGCACGCCTAGCGACACTTGTCCATGCAATCCCTGTGGGGTTTGTTGGCATGCACATCTACATACATGTTCCAATGATGCTGCCCCCTCTCTTCGGCATTAAGGCTCCAGGTGTCTTCACCCGCGCGCCCTTCCCGCTTCTGCTTGTATCGTCGCTGCTGTGGCCCATCTCCCCGCATGCTTTCATAGTGCTCTTCGCTGCCAGCGCAGTGCTGGTTCTCGTAAACACCGTGCCCGCGCTTAGCCGGAGGAAAAATCAGCGCCGCTAGAAACGGCTGTGCGCGAACAGCTTTTAACTCGCGTTAGGCTCTCCTCACGGGGAGAGGCTGTCATGCGCATCCTGGCTGCTGCCGATGGAGCAAGGTACCTTGCAGACCTAGCCGGGTTCGCGAAATCCCTCGGCGAAGCCAAGGCGGTGGCTGTGGTTCTAGGTCCCCGCGAGGAAGCCGAGAAGAGGGCGTACGACGTCTTCGAAAAAGTTGTAGTTGTCCCTCCGGAAGCTCACCTCGACGGGCTCTACCAAGCTTTATCCAAACTCTACGAAGAGCAGTCTCCAGACATGGTTGTTGGCGTCTCGACGAAGAATTCGAACACCGTTCTAGCGAGGCTGGCAGCCGCACGAGGCATCCCCATGTACACTGAGGCTGTTGAAGTATCTGTTGAGGGTGGTACAGCCACCGTGAGAAGGCAGGTTATGGGTGGCAAGGCGTTCGCGGTCTACAAGGCTTCTCTCCCAATAGCCGCTACCGTTCCCAAGGGCAAGTTCAGCTACGATGGAGCTGTGGACGCGCCAATCGAGGAGCTTCAAGCGCTCCAGCCCAGGGTCAAGGTAGTGTCCGTAGAGGAGAAGGCTGTCGGTGGCATTGACCTCGAGTCAGCCGAGATCGTGGTTGGGGTGGGAAGGGGCTTCAGAAGCAAGGAGGATCTAGCCCTGGCCGAGGAGCTCGCCAAGCTGCTGGGAGGCGTCGTAGGCGCCACAAGGCCTATAGTTGCAGACTACGGCTGGCTGGGAGAGGACAGGTGGATAGGCATCTCGGGCAAGAAGATCAAGCCCAAGGTCTACATAGCGATCGGCATCTCCGGCGCACCACAGCACATGGCAGCGGCAATGGACTCCAAGATAATAGTTGCAATCAACAAGGACAAGAACGCACCGGTATTCGAATACGCAGACTACGGGGTAGTAGCCGACCTGTACAAGTTCCTGCCCACCCTCATAGAGAAGCTGAAATCTTCCAGGTAACCTTTTCAACATGCTTAAAAGCCGATTTTTACTTCACATTAAGAAAGATATTGTATAAGAAGTTTTAACCTGCGCCACCACCCTGCTGCGCTTTCTTCAGCTCTTCCTCTCTCAGTACCCTTCGAAGTATCTTGCCTACTGCGCTCTTCGGCAGCTCGTCTCTAAACTCAACAAGCTTTGGAACCTTGAAGTCGGCTAGGTGCTGCCTTGCATAGCTTATGATGTCCTCGGGGGTCACCTTACCCCTGCACTCGGGTTTAAGCACGATGTAGGCCTTCGGCCTTTCGCCCACGTACGGGTCCGGTATGCCAACGACCGCAGCGTCTTGGACGCATTCGTGCTTGTAGAGCACCTCTTCGATCTCGCGTGGAAACAGCGTTATTCCTTTGTACTTTATTGTATCCTTCTTCCGATCTACAATGTAGAAGTAGCCCTCCTCGTCCATGTAGGCCATGTCGCCGGTTCTAAGCCATCTGAGTCCGCAGCACTCGAAGAATACAAGCTTGTTTTCCTCGTCCATCTCGTAGTATCCCTTCATGACCTGGGGCCCCGAGATGACAAGCTCGCCGACCTTTCCTGGCGGCAGAAGCTCCGGCTTTTCGGGATCCGCGATTGCGGCCAGCGTGTTGGGCACAGGCACGCCTATGCTGCCGATCTTGTACCTACCGTAGATTGGGTTGACGTGCGTTACGGGGCTCGTCTCGGTGAGGCCGTAGCCTTCTCTAAGCCTCGCTCCTGTGAGCTGCTCGAACCTCTCCGCAACAGCCTTGGGCAGCGGGGCTGCTCCGCTTATACACACCTCGATGCTTCCTAAGTTCCTTTTCTCGATGCCCGGCGTCGCCACTATCCTAGAGTATATTGTCGGCACTCCGTGGAATATGTTTGGCTTGTACTTCTCTATGTCCCTGAGCAGCCTCTTGAGGTCGAAGGTCGGGTAGACAATTATCGTTGCAGCCCTGTAGACGCCTAGGTTGAGAACGGCAGTTTGACCGTATATGTGGAACCAGGGCAGAACACCAACCATCACGTCGCTGCCCTTGGTGCCTGGCTTCCACCACGCATCTATCTGGATGACGTTGGACACTAGGTTGTAGTGTGTTAGCATAACGCCCTTAGGAATGCCTGTCGTGCCACCGGTGAACATGAGGGCCGCGAGATCTTCCTTCGGGTTCACCTGCACTTGGGGCGGTGAGGGCGCGTGGGCGCGGACGAAGTCCTTGAACCTCCATATCTTCTTGCTGTCGTACCTTATCTTTGGCTTCCTCTCCTTCAGCCTGTAGAGGGCGGCGAGAATTGCTGGTAGGTAGTCGTCCACGCCCGTGTAGATCACGCCTGCAGGCTCGTGACCAGAGACTTTCATGGCCTCCTCTAGGGTTTTTGCAAAGAGGTCGAGAGCTATGACGACCTTCGGCCTAGCCTTAACCAGCAGCCTTGCAACCTCACCCGCCTTGTACAGGGGGTTCACAGGCACCACGGCAGCTCCGGCCTTGAGGGTGCCGTAGTAGGCCATGGCGAACTGGGGCGTGTTCGGTAGATACACAGCGACCTTGTCGCCACGACCTACGCCGAACTCCTCTGCGAGGCCCTTGGCTATTCTATCTGCGTTCTCCTTGAACTCCCTGTAGGAGACCTTTCTCCCGAAGAATATGAAGGCTGTCCTCTCAGCATACCGGCTTGCCGCGTCATCGAGGAATTTGAACAAGGGGACCTCCGGTATCTTTACCTCCTTTGGCACGTACTCGTCATACCACTTGGTCCAGGGCCTAGGCTCTATGTATGTTCTGAACACTTCCTCGGAGGAGATCTTCGCCTCCCCTGCCAATTGAGGAACACCTTATCTGCGCTACTGCTCCTAATAGGTGCTGTAGTACCACAGGATGGG
>JBEVCG010000033.1:0-10016 GCA_040514325.1 Thermoproteota archaeon
GAGTATTGCTAGGGACGTTATCACGAGCTTCCCCAGCGTGACGGCCACGAAGAAGTAGAGGAGGCTGTAGCCAGCCACCCCGAGAGGGACGTAGAGCACGTCGTCGGGAAGAGGCAGGGCGGCGAAGATGAACACGGCGATGAATACCCCCCTGCGGAAGGCGCTGGCGAACACGGAGAGGTTCTCTCGGGTTCCCTGGGGGAGCACGCGGTGTATGCTCCTGCCCATGGAGAACACGACAACCTTCCCCAGCCCTGCCCCCAGGGCGGCCGAGACCGCGGCGATGGCCTTGCTGCCAAAGCCCGGAAGCGCGGCCCCGTAGCCCGCTATGGCTACGAGGTACGGCACGGTCATGTAGGGGATCACGTTGCCGAAGAACGCGATGAAGAACGGAGCCAGAGCTGGGCTAACGCCCCTGGCAAGCTCTATAATCGACGAGGCGATGCCGGAGAGGTCTACCAACAGCCAGCTCCTCCCGTCCACCGTAGGGTCTTAGCGTGGCTGCCGCTCTGAACTTTCGGCTACGGGAGGATTCTAAACGTTTCCGAGGGAAAGGGAGCCCGCAGCCCTAGAGGAGAGGTGGAGTGAAAAGTATAAGCAGGGCTTCCGCCTAGGTACCCGGTGGCGGCGTGCTGAGTTCCTCGCGTCTGAGCACCGTGTGCTGAGGCCCTCGATCACTTACCGCCGCATTTCATCCGCAAGCCTTCTGGCCTGGGCCAGCGTCCTCTCTATAGTCCTCCAGTGGGACCCCCTCCAGTAGACCTGGCCGCAGCCGCTGCACAGCCAGAACTCGCTGTACGCTTCAAGGACCTCCGGCGGAACTCTGCCCCGGACCTCGCTCCTCGAGGCCCTCCTCAGCGGCGAGTTGCAGAGTGGGCACCTGCTGTCGTCGGGATTGGCCTCAAGCTTCACTCCGACAGCCACGCTGAGCTTTGCCAGAGCCCTCGGCAGGTCGTCAGAGACGAGGACGGCCTTGGCGCCGCGCCGCAGCGCCCTCCTGTAGAGCCCTCGATCCCTAGTAACTATTATCCTGCCCTCACGCTCGCCCTCCTCGAGGATTCTGCCGTCTGGCCAGTCGCGCGCGTAGAGGGTGTCGTAGCCGAGGAGGCGAAGCCACCTAGCTAGGGTGCCCAGCATTGAATCCGCAACGAACCTGGGTTTCGGCATAGCGTCCTTGCTCCCTTCGCTATCCCTGCTCGGCGGTGGCGACAAGCTTCACGAGCTCGGTGAGGGTGACGATGCCCAGTATCCTGCCCTCGGAGGCTACCACCACTGCCCCCTTGCTCTTCCTCTCCTCAATCCTCTCTACAGCCTCGGAGACGGGGGCATCGGGCGTTACGGTGGGCGGTCTAAGCCTCATGACGTCGTCTACGAGGAGGTGGTCTATCTTCTCTTTCCGGTACCTCTCCGGCACTATCTCGTGGAATGCAAAGAACGCGTCTGCTACCTCGTCAACTGTTATGAACCCGACGAGCCTGTCTCTCTCGTCCACCACCGGCATGAAGAGGAGGTTGTACTTCAGCAGGAGCTGTCTTGCGTGAAGCAGCTTGTTGCTCGTCCTAAGAACCTCGGGAATGGTTGTCATCACGTCCACGACCTTCACCGACCGGTAGTCCTTGGCCAGCCTAGCTAGCTCGAGCCTCGTCACGAGGCCCACGACCTTGTCTCCGCTGACGACCGGGTAGCTTCCGACGTTGTCCTCGATCATCATCCTTGCCACGCTCCGGATCGGGTCCGTGGGCTGCACCGTCTTGGGGTTCCACGTCATGAAGCTTGAAACGTGAAGCCTAGACGGTACGAGGCTTCTTGTGCGGAGCGTGGCCAGCTTCACCATTATATCCTTCTTTGTCATTATGCCAGCGAGCTTGCCCTCCTCCAGCACAACTACCCGGTCCATGTCGTAGCGCTTCATGACCCTTACCGCGTGCTGTAGTGTCTCGTCCTTATCGACCACCGGGAAGTCCCTGAGCATTATCGACTCTACCGGCGCATCCGACATCCCGTGCACCACCACCTACAGGTCGAGGAGCGACTTAAGAACCCCATGCTTTGTTAGGATGCCCAGAACCTCGCCGTCCATGAGAACGGGAAGCGAGCTAACGCCCATTCTGAGCATGAGCCGTGCTGCAGCTGCGACGTCCTCGTCTGGCTTGACCGTTACGGGCTCTGGGGTCATCACGTCGCCGGCGGTTAAGATGAAGTACGTGTAGACGGGCCCCACCTTCCCCTTGGGAAGCTCTGCGAACCTCCTAGCGCGCTTGTCGCTTCGAGGCGTGGCAGCCAGCCCCAGGGCTTCCAGGAAGGCTATGTCGCTGGGCGCCACTATGCCGACGAGGCTACCAGCGTCAACCACGAGGACGCGCCGCGACGGGTGGGACTCCAGCAGCTCCAGCACGTAGGAAACACTGTGCTGCGGCGACACCGTGGGCGGATCGCCATACATGTAGCTGCCGACGCTGTGCACGCCCAAAGGCCCCTCAGCCCGTACACGGGTGAGGTCCGTTTTGGTTACTATCCCCACAACCCTGCCGCTCTCGTCCACGACCGGAAGCCCGCTTACACCCTTCTCCAGCATCCTCTGCGCGGCTACGCGGACGCTCTCGTCCACCCTAACCGTTACGGGGTTTGGCGTCATCACCTCCTCGACCGGTACGTGCTCAAGGCTCCTCCGGGCCAGCTCTGTTGAGGCTAGGCGGGCTAGGTCGGCCTTTGTCAGGACGCCTACGGGCCTCTCGTCATCGTCAACGACTACTAGCCTGCCGATGCGGTGCCTAAGCATGAGCCTCCTCGCGTGAGCTACAGTGTCGTCTGGCTTTACGGCTATCACGGGGCTTGACATGTAGTTTTCAACGGGAGCATCCGCTACACGGGCGCTCAAGGCTCTCCGCCGCGGGACCTCCACGCTGCCGTGGCACCTATTAGGGCTAGGACTTGACGGCGAGAGCGTATAGCACGTCGCGCTCCGTCACTATTCCCTGAAGCGCCCCCTTCTCGTCCACTACCAGGAGGCTGCTCAGCCCCTTCTCCATCATTTTGGTTGCCGCATCGCCTACGTCGGCGCTAGGCTCTATCGTGTCGAACCCCGAGAAGCCGACCACCTTGATGGGGAGCTGCGCCAGGGCCTCGGCGGTGGGCACCTCCAGGTAGCGGAACACCTCGTGCTTGCCCACAAACCTGACGACGTCCTTTGCAGTCAGCATGCCTACAACCCTATCTCCGTCGAGCACGGGGAGCCTCCTCACACCCACTCTCACCATGGTTTTTGCGGCCTCGCCCAGGGTTGCGGAGGCGGTTGTGTGGATGACGTTCCTGGTCATGACCTCGGAGACCGGTACACCCACCTTCTTCTCGGAGAGGTGGCTCACGATGTCGTGCTCCGTTATGATGCCCCAGAGCACGCCGTCCTCCGTGACAACGGGGAGCACGCCCACTTCCCGTGTGATCATGGTTTCCAAAATGTCCGTTAGCTTGTCGTACACGGTGACGTATGCTGGGTTCTTCGACATTATTGAGGATGCGTGCTCCCTTAGAAGAGCCGAGTAGAGGTTTCCGCCGTGCCTGTTGACCACTATGTCGTGGAGCTCTCCGCCTCCGAGGTAGTTCACTATATCCATTACCGTGACGAGGCCCTCGAGCTTGTTGTCGCTCGGCGAGACTACCGGGAGAGCGCGCACCCTGTACCTGGACATTTCCTCGGCCAGTCCCAGTATCGTGAAAGTCCTTGTCGCCGTGTACACGGGTCTGCGTGCCAGGATCTTGGCCTCCCCCTCCTTCTTGCGGATGCGGTCGCTGAAGTTGGGCTTACCGTCCCGTAACCAGCGTAAGCCCTCGGGTCTGCGCGGAGGTGTGGGTACACCCCTCAAGGTTCAACCCCGGATGCGGTTCCACCCTTGAGAGCTGGGTAGCGGGAGCGGAAAAAGCGCTGGGAGCTACCCTGCCGCCTCCATGGCCACTCTAGGCCGCCTCATTCCCAGCCATGCTGCAATGGCGTCGCTTCTGTCTACAACCCCTCTTAGAACGTTGCCGCGCTCAACGACGTACACCCTGCCTATATCCCTTAGCAGCATGAGCTCTACGGCCCTCTTCATGGGTGTTCCCAGCTCGACGGTTATGGGCGGCGTGTGCATGACCTCGCGTACCCTTGGCCCCGCCCTCAAGCCTTCCGCCTCCAGGTCGGGTCTCGTGTAGCCTCTCGCCACCAGGTCGTGCTCGGCAATCACGCCCACTATCCTCCCCCTCCGCACCACCGGGAGTGCTGCAAGCCTTCGGGAGAGCATCATCTGCCAAACCCTGTACACGGGCGTATCCGGCTCAACGAACACGAGGTCTGTCGACATGTAGTAGTCGACAGGGCTTTCGAGAACCCTTGAACCCGATGAGAGCATCTCCATGAGGCCGGCTTCAAGCCCCACAATGCCCAGGTAGCGGCCATCCTGCGTCAGCACCGGTGCGTACCATTCGTCAACTTCTACAAGCCTCCTCAAGACGTCGGCCAGATTCTCGTCCTCTAAGGCTGTCGTTTTGGGGTCCTCCATTAGATCCTTGGCCGTAATCGCTGCACGTGTGGACGAGACCATTAGCAGGGCGCTCCTCTTAACTAGGCCCATGAACTTCATGCTTAGCTCGTCCCTTACCACGGGAATTACTCTGACGCGGAGCTCGCGGACCAGTCGCCGGAGCTCGCCCACGGAGGAGTCGGGGGTTACGTAGGGGTAGAGTCTGTGTATGTAGGAGCGTACGCTTTTGCCCAGGAGGGTCACCAAATAGTAGTATTAGATATGGAGCTCTGGATCTAATATGTATTGATGCCCCGGGAACCTGCGCTGCCTGTTGTGAGGCCTGGACTAGCTGCCCCGAAGCCATAGCAGCTCTATGAAGCTTGGCGCTATCCTCACGATATCCGTTCGAGAGACTATCCCGACCAGCCTGCCGCTTGAGCTAACCACGGGTAGGTGGCCTATGTTCTTCCTCTTCATGAGCTCCGCGGCGGCGGCTATGGTTGCGTCTTCGAATATGGTGACGGGGTTGGTGGTCATGACCTCGCCAACCCGGATGCTGGCTGGATCCTTTCCGGCAGCTACTACGCGGCGAACTATGTCCCCCTCGGTTATGATGCCTAGCACGTAGCCCTTGTCGTCAACGATGACCAGGCTCCCCACGCCGTTTTCTGCCATCTTCTTCGCTGCATCGACGATGCTTTCCTCCGGCTTAGCCGTTACAACCTGGGAGGTCATTATATCCGAGACGAGTACCTCCTCGATCCTGCGCTCATCCTCTGCCATAGCGCGCCCAGCCCCGCTGCCCGCGTCAGTAGGCTCGGTAGCCGGGCTACTTAAGCGTGGCTTAAAGCCTCCAGCGCCTCTCGCTCAGCTCTCTGAGGAACTCCAGCGCCGTGCTCCACGCCTGCTTAGGCCTTCTCCTCCTCAGCGACTCTAGGAGCCTGCGGTTCCTCTCCTTTGCCTGGGCAAGTACGTCGTTAGCCACCTCCACGGCTCTCTCCAGCTCGGCGCGGGGGAGCAGGAGGCCGCCAGGGTCTGCCACCAGGATGTCGGCGCGCACGCCGGTCCTTACCTCCACGAGGTGCATCCCCCTACCCAAAACCATGATTCCACTGTGCTTGAACCCAGCCTCCCTCGCAGCGTTCAGCAGCTCCCTAGCCTCGTCTAGGTCGGCCACGTAGACGTGGTATATGGGCCCCTGAACGCTTAGCCAAAGCCTCGAGGTGTAGGGAGCCTTCAGAACCCTCTCGACATCCTCAACGCTGATGGGGGCGTGGCTCTTGAATATCGTTGAGGTCTCTCCCTTGACCCAGGGGTAGTCTGCGTCGATAAGCGTTATCCTCCCCGAGCAGCTGCTCTTCGGGAAGCTCTTCGGCCTTGCAAAGAGCTCTACCAGAATCTCGAGTATGTCTGTGTCCAGGTAGCCTATCTCCAGATCCTCCAGCATCCTTATCCAGGCCGCCCTTTTGGCCCTCTCCCACTCGTCGCCCATCTTGTCCATCCTTTGGTGAAGCCCTTGCCGCTGCTAAGCTTAAGGAGAGAACTGATTAATTTTGCCCAGCTTCTAGGATTTTAAGCAGGATTCGGGTATTTGGAAGGGGTGCACAGGCCATGGGAGAAGTGCTGGAGAAGCTGAAGCCTATGAGCCCAGGGCAGGAGGAGATGCTGGAGGCCCTGCAGAGCGACGAGTACGAGATAGTTGGCCTCTTCGGCCCAACGGGGAGCGGCAAGAGCCTGTTCAGCGTTGTGTACGGTATCGACTCGGTGCTCGAGGGCAAGTACAAGAGGTTCATACTATCGAGGCCCGTTGTCGACGTGGTCACGGGCAGGGAGATAACGGCGCAGGAGCTGGGCCAGCAGTACTACGAGATAGCCATGGCGTATCTGAGGGACATACTCGAGGGGTTCATCGAGTGGCCTAAGGTCAAAGAGCTCATAGAGAGCGGCAAGATACTGTTCGCCGACACCCACTTCCTCCGGGGGAGAACGTTCGACGACTCCGTGATATTCCTTGACGACGCGCAGAACATACCGGCCGAGAGCGGAATAGAGATAATGATGAGGATCGGCAGGAACAGCAAGTTCGTGGTGGCTGGCGACCCGGTGTTCCAGAAGCCCCACGGGATGGAGAGGGATGGAGCAACCGTCATACGCGAGGTGCTGATCGGGGAAGAGGGTGCACGCGTAGTAGACCTGGGCTTAAAGGACATCGTGAGGCCGGGAGCCCGGAGGGGCATAAGGCTGCTGATTGAGGCGAGGATGAGGGCTAGACCTCTCAGCGAGGTCGAGAAGAGGGTTATGGAGGCGGCGAGGGTGTACGCGCCCGACGCCGACGTTATAACGGTCGCCGAGTTCATAGACGCAAAGAAGACGTTTGAGATAGAGGCCGACCACGTCCCCGACGCCCTCATCGTGGTCAAGGAGGGCTATCTGGGCAGGCTGGTCGGCCGCGGTGGGGAGAGGATACAGAGGATCGAGGAGGATACCGAGCTTAGGCTAAGGGCCGTGGAGCTTACGTTGGACTTCACCAACGTGATCCGCGCCATCCACCCGGTCAGCTGGATATACAAGCACATAGTGGATGTGGACTTCGAGGGGCCGCACCTCGCCGTCAGAGTGAAGAGCGACGAGTTCGGAGCCTTCGTAGGCCAGCGCGGCTTCTACGTGAAGTTCGTCGACGCGGTGTTCAGAAAGCTCCTGGGAGTGGGCGTAAAGGCCTACGAGGCTATCGAGGAGAGGCGCAGAAGGCGGAGGAGCTGAAGCTGAAGGCGCGGGTTTCCGGCTGAGGCGCTTTGCCAAGGGTCTTCTACGCGCCGAGCCAGCCCCTCTCAAAGATTTTGAGGATCCTGATCCGCGAGCTAGGTTTAACTCACATAGATCCGGATAGGGTCTATGCTGCCTGGAGCTTCGGCTCCTCCACCAGAGCTTACGCCAGAATATGGGGGGTACCCTCGCCCTTCGCTAAGCTGGGGCTGTGCCGGCCAAGCTACGTTGTTGAGGCCGTCTACGAGCGGTTTTCCCGCCTATCCTGCAGGGAGGCGCTTGCCACCCTCCTGCACGAGCTTATGCACATACCCAAGAGCTTCAGCGGCAGCCTGAGGCCCCACGGCAGGTGGACCAGCCCCACTACCATCTCCAGCGCGCTCGAGAAGGTCTTAGCCAATACGGCGGACAGCCTGTGCTCGCTGCTCGACGAAGCTCTCCGCGAGGCTGAGCAGCTGTGCCCAGAGAAAGCGAGAAAAGCCTCCCGCGCCCGTAGGGCTTGAGCCAAGGTAGAGGCGCCGGGCATGCCAGTGTACTACGCTCTAAAGGAGCCCACCAGCGAGAGGGAGTGGAACATTTACAGCCTGCGGGAGGCGGCTAGGCACAAAAAGAGGCTAGCCGGTGTGTACTACAGTCCAAAGCTGCGCAGGCTCCTAGCCGTGTTTAGGGCAACACCGGGGACGCACTTCAACGAGCTAGTCTTCGAGAGGGTTGAGGGCAGGGTCATAGAGGACGCCTACAGGATGGAGTGCCCGGAGGGCTGCAATCGGTGCTGCGTAATACACAGCGGCGCCTTCATCCTCGACACCGAGGTCCGCCAGCTGCCGGAGGAGGCTAGGCGCGTGATCGATGCCCAGCCAAGCTACATAGTAAGGACCCCGGGAGGCCCCGTGCGCGTGTACAGGCTGGACACAGAGTCAATGGGGAGATGCGTCTTCTTCGACGTTGAGCGCGGCGTGTGTAGGCTGGAGGCCGACTACGGGAGGGAGCACAAGCCCATAGTGTGCCTTCTTACGTACTGCACGGTGTTCGCCAGCAGAGGGGGGAAGCTCTACCTAAAGGTTAGCGCTAGGCGCCGCGGTGGCGGCTACGAGATGGTCTACCGCGAGGTGGATGAGGAGGAGTGGAGAGCGGCGGTTGAGAGGATGTCCAGCATTTGGAGGCGGTACAGAAAGAGGGTAGGCGCACCGCCTGAAAGCAGGTCTGCCAGCAGCTGAGACCAGCAGCGCTAGAGGTGCATAACGCCGGTTTCCTTGACGGGCTTCGTCTGCAGCTCGGCCTCAGGAGCCTCTGTGGGAGCTTCGGCGTACGGCCTCCTCCTCTTCCTAAGGACCTTGTCAACGGCTCTTAGGAAGTCCGACATGGTGACGACCTTCCTGTTCTCCCTTATAGCGAAGTACCCAGCCTCGGTTACTATCGCCTTTATGTCAGCTCCCGTTGCCCCCTCCGTTATCCTGGCTAGGTGCTGCAGGTCCACGTCGTCTGCTAGCTTCATGCGGCGGGTGTGTATCCTGAAGATCTCGTACCGGCTCCTTTCATCTGGCGGCGGGATGAATATCAGCCTATCAAACCTGCCCGGCCTTAGGATTGCTGGGTCGAGTATGTCGATCCTGTTCGTGGCGGCTATCACCTTGACGTCGCCCAGCGGGTCGAAGCCGTCAAGCTCGGCTAGCAGCTGCATCAGCGTCCTCTGGACCTCCCTCTCCCCGCTGGTTCCTACGTCGAGCCTCTTCGCAGCTATGGCGTCTATCTCGTCGATGAACAGTATGGTTGGCGCCTTTCTCCTGGCCAGCCGGAATACCTCCCTCACTATCCTGGCGCCCTCGCCTATGTACTTCTGCACGAACTCGGACCCTACCACGCGGATGAACGTGGCGTTGCTTATGGACGCTACCGCTTTGGCGAGCATGGTCTTCCCGCATCCAGGGGGTCCGTAGAGGAGGACGCCCTTAGGCGGCTCTATGCCCACCTCCCTGAACAGCTCCGGCTTTGTTAGTGGGAGCACAATGGCTTCGTAGAGCTCTCTCTTCTGCTCGTGGAGGCCTCCAATGTCGTCAAAGGTTATGTTGGGCCTCTCGGTGACCTCCATGGCCTTGGCGTAGGGGTCCTCGTAGTCCGGCAGAACCTCAACTATCGTCGACCCGCGCTGGTTTAAGGCCACGTGGGTGCCGGGAAGCAGCTTCTTGGGATCCACGTTGGCCATCGCCGTGACGACCAGGTTTGGGCCTGTGCTGCTCTTGACCACAACCCTGCCGTCGTCGAGCACGTTGAGAACGATGGCCTCTATGAGGGGAGGGCTGAGAAGCTTGTCCACCTCCAGCTTGTACCTCCTAAGCTCTCTCCTAAGCTCTGCTCTCTCTGCCTCCAGCTCCCTGACCCTCCTCTCGAGAAGCTTGATGTATTCAAGCAGGTTGCTGCCGGCGTCGTAGCCCATTACTTCTATCCACCGTCAGATATATTTGATCTGGCGTTAGGAGCCTAAATAATGGTTCGTCCTCTATAGCTACTCCGGGTGCTATCCGGGTAATGATGCAGAGAAGGCAGCCCGTTTACTGTGAGATGTGCGGCAGCCCGGTGGAGGGCAGGCCGTTCCTCGTAACTATAGAAGGGGTCGAAATGGCCCTCTGCGAGAGGTGCTACGCCAGGTACATGTCGAGGTCCAGATCCTCCAGGTCGGACACGCCGGCGAGGTTCCGGATGGCGTCGCCCTCCCCCAGCAGACCCGCGTCGGCCAGCACGCGGTTGGGGCGCACG
>JBEVCG010000034.1:0-31096 GCA_040514325.1 Thermoproteota archaeon
CTTCTCCTTTATTGTTGTCAAACGCCTTCAACAATAAATCTTCACTTACAGCATCCTTCCTCCAGAGGCAGAACCCATCCCACTTTTGTATAACTCGGAGGCGAAGCTTTTTATGAGAGAGTGAAAGTTCTGTTTGAGGAGAGCCTCTGCGAGGTCTGGCGCCTTGGCCTCCTCCAGAGTGCTGAGCGTGCTTGCTCGCAGAGCCATTATGCTAGGCCTAGCGCTTGTAGTAGTGATGCTGCTAACGGCTGTAATCTTGGGCGCTTCGGGCTACGATGAGAAGGTTCTCAAGGCTATAGTGACGACCGAGCTGCAAGCCTACATACAGCAGCTTAGGCAGCAGAACATACCCTCGGAGAAGATATCTGAGCTAGTGCAGCAACGCAAAGCCCTGCTAGAGGAGATCTACGGCCTAAACAAGCAGTGGTACGAGAGGGTGCTGCCGCTTGCAGTCAGAGCACTTATCCTCGACCTCGGCTACGTCAAGAGCACGGAGGTAGCTAACATAGTAGGTGCACAGCCGCCGCTGAAGGTACGCGATGCCGTGCTGATAGTGCTGCCTCGCACCGTGATAATGCTCACTGTCGCCGAGCTCATAGTGGCAGTGATAGCGCTGCGCCTCGCTCCTCTGATAGCCTATAGAAGGGGGAGCCTGCTGGATAAGGCCGCCATAACCTACGCAGCAGTTATGAACGCGCTACCCATCTGGTGGTTAGCGCTGATAGCGATATTCCTGCTCGGCTACTATGCCAAGATAGCTCCAACCAACTACCGGGCAGTCATATCATACATTAACAACTTCTGGGATCAGTTCCCCTCTAGCCTCGTCGGAATCCTCTACTACGCGTGGCTCCCGATACTCGTTGTGGTCATAGGCATACTGGGCGGCTGGCTGTACGGCGTAAGGGCCATAGCGATCCGAGTCGTCAGCGAGGACTTCGTTACCGTTGCCAGGGCCAAGGGCGTTCCCGAGAACATCGTAGTACGGAAGTACATACTAAGGGTCATCGCCGGCCCAGTAGCCACGATAGTTATACTGGGGCTTGCCGGATCGATAGGAGGCTTCATAATAACCGAGTCCGTGTTCGACTGGCCCGGCATGGGCTCCCTATACTACGCGGCGATAACGACCGCCGACGCGCCCACGATACTGGGCCTCGTGTACCTTACAACCGTAGTCTATGTGGTGGCCAGGTTCATCCTCGAGGTTCTCTACGTGGTATTGGATCCAAGGGTCAGGTACTAGGAGGTGACAGGGAGTGTCCTCAAGGACAAGTTCTCGAGGCGGCGTCAGACAGGAAGCAGCCTCCGCAAGGCTCAGGGGACTCCAGAGCGCGATGTCCGAAGTCTGGTCTCAGAACATGGGTAAGGCAGGCCTGCTGCTGCTCGCATTCATAGTTGCTGCCTCCATCTACGCTGCAGTAACTGTGCCTCCTGACTTCGTTAACCTGTGGACATTCAACGTGAAGGCGTGGGAGGACAACCCCTACGTTGTGCCGCCCAGGTGGGTGGAAGCGCTAGGCTCCAGCGTGGCGCCTCACGTCGCTAGGGTGCTGGATGAACCCAACAGCGCCAGCGCCGGTGTTGTGGAAGTTCTGGGCCAGAGGGTTGTGGGCTACGTGGAGAGGTACACACTGACCTACGATCTGCGCGAGCCAGCATTTCCGAAGGACGTGCTCCTTAGATACCTCGACGTGAAGCCCGGCACGGTAGCCGGGCGGGGCAGCGAGGTAGAACCGCAAGTTGCCACGTACATTGTGCTGACTAGGCCGGATGGTAGGGAGGTGCAGCTGAACAAGCCCACATCAAGGTCGCTGAGCGAGCTGGCGCAGGTGGGTGTTGAGAGGCTCGACCAGGCCGCTGTGGCCGAGCAGCTTGCGTCGATGTTCAACATAAGCCTCACAGAGGCTCAAGGTAAGGCGATGCTGCTGCTCTTTGGCACGCCCTCGGGGGAGGCTGTGGAGCCGCTGACCGGCAGATACAGAATCGACGTCTACCTAGTGTACACTGCCCGTGGCGTAAACCCGAAGGAGTTAGAGAAAGCTGTAGAGGGGGGCAGGCTAGGCGTAGGCAAGGTTAAGGTTGTGGTTAAGGGCTCAGCCTACGGCCTCATGGGCACCGACGACAAGGGCCGCGACCTCTACATAGGCCTCCTCTACGGATTCCCCGCCGCCCTGCTGGTGGGCCTCTTTGCAGCTGTGGCGTTCGTGGCAATAGGCTTAATCACCGGCGTGGTCAGCGGCTACTACGGCGGAGTCGTAGACGAGGTGATCCAGAGGACTGTCGACATACTAGCCAACATCCCACTGCTCCCGATACTGATTATCGTCGGCGTCATAGTGCAGGAGATGAACATAAGCCCGTGGGACAGGCTGTTCATAATCATCGGGTTCCTGATACTGTTCAGCTGGGGAGGCCTAGCGATCATAGTGAGGTCGATGACACTCACCATAAAGTCGGAGCCCTACATAGAGGCTGCCAAGGCTATAGGTGCGTCCAACGCGAGGATAATATTCCGCCACATAATACCGCAGATCCTGCCCTACGCGATGGCCAGCCTCGTGTTCAACGTACCAGCTGCGATACTCACCGAGGCCGGCCTCAGCATACTCGGCATACGCCACGGCCTCCCAACCTGGGGCAGCATACTGGCCGACGCCAGAGCCTACATAGGTGCAGGTGGCAGCTACGGCGTATGGTGGTGGATACTCCCGCCAGGCCTGCTGATAGGCTTGACCTCGGTAGCGTTCGTGTTCCTAGGCCTCGCGATAGAGACCATAGTTGACCCAAGGCTCCGGAGAACCTAGCAGGAGGCCCGTGGCTTTTTTACCGCCACATCGGCCAGCCATCCTGCATTCCCCGCTAGCGAATTAAGCAACGGCCCTTCCCTTCCCGCACACACCTCCCCTCCACAACGTGGTTTCCTGCTTCTACTTGCCTGTAGGGTTACGAGGATTCCCCAGCTGCCTTGCCTAAGAACGGCAGGACTGGCGGCAGTTCCCGAGGCCTCTAGAAGCAGGACTCAGCTGGCGAGAAACGCCAGCGTCGCTGCAACAGCTAGGCCTAGGGCCTGGGCGGCAAGAGCCCTTCCCGAGTAGGCCAGCCTGGGGCTGCAGCGGGACAGGCGCAATGACACCCCCTCCTCGATAGAGGTTATCAGCTCGCTAGACCTCACCAACATGAGGGCAAGCGTCCTCCAAACGCCCACCCCCTTTAGCCTATGGCTGGCAACAGCCTCGGAGGATTCGCGCAGGAACTGGCCCACGACCTTCTGAATGAACGGTATCGCGTAAGCCAGGGTGCAGCTCCCTGTGGCCCTATAGACCGCATAGCCCACTTCCAGCGGGTTAACGCTGTGCAGCAGATAGAGGGCAAGCAGGCTGGCCGACAGGCTCCTCAATGCTATGGAGGGGTATCTTAGCGGCTCAAGCTGCCAGCCCGAGGCGGCATCAAGCACGAGCTGTGTGACTGCCATCCAGGCCGCCGGTATGGAGGAAATCAGCGTCGCGTAGCCTAGCAGCACGAGGCCCCCTGTGGCAGCATAGACCACGATCAGCGCAGCCAGGACGTGGAGGGAGCCTACTGGGCCCAGAGCGTACAGCAGCGCGAGCGCTACCGCCAGCGCCAGGCTGCCCCTCCTAACTCCCCGGAAACCTTGGGCGAACAGCCCGTAGAGGACAACGAGAAGCAGCTTCTCAATCACGGATTGCTGCCCCCTAGAGCTCGACCACGCTCTGCGCCAGCTCGCGGAGGATCCTGGAGTGGGTCGCCACCACAACTGCTGCACCCTTCTCAGCCGCTGACGCAAGCGCCTCGACCACCGAAACCGCCGTGGAGTAGTCGAGGCCCACCGTGGGCTCGTCGACGAGGATCACGCCTGCACCTCTCCTCACCGCGGAGGCGAGCGCTAGCCTTCTCCTCTCGCCCGAGCTTAGAGCTCCTATCGGGGTCTCGAGCACGTGCTCCAGGCCGAACACCTTCGCTGCCTCTAGGTCCCAGCCTAGCTCCTCGCCAGCAGTGGGCTCGGAGAGGTAGAGCAGCGGGTTCTCGGGAACATAATGAGGCCTCCGCCTCCTGGCAACCCTACCCTTCTCGGGCCTGTAGAGGCCCGCCAGCACCTTCAGCAGCGTCGTCTTCCCTCTGCCGCTCTTCCCTACAATGACGGTAACTGAGCCGCAGGCTGCCTCGAGGCTGACGCCCCTCAAGACGTGGCCGCGGGAGCCCGGATAGCGGAACCACACGTCCTCGGCCCTTAGGCACTCGCACTCGGAGCCCCGGAACCCTCGGAGCTTTTCAGAGAGCTCCCTGGCCCTCCTCAGCGCCAGCTTCCCGGCCGGGTACAGGGGGACCTCCTCAACGCTGCTGTAGGCTGTTGCGCGGCCTCGCTCCAGATACACCACCGAGTCGGCGAGCCCTCTCCAGAGCTCGAGATTGTGGTCCACGACCACCACTGCGCGGCCTTCATCAGCTACCCTACGCAGCAGCTTCGCCGCCTCCACGCGAGCGTCTTCGTCCACGTAGGCTGTGACCTCGTCGACCAGCAGCACCGCCGGCTCTCCCGCGTAGGCTGCAATTGCGAGCGCTAGCCTCTGCGCCTCACCAGCGCTCAACGTTGCGGTTGGCTCCAGCAGCACTCGGTCGAGGCCCAGTCTGCCTGCGATCTCTCCTGGCACCCCAGCAAGCGCTAGCTCAGACTCCACGTAGGGAGTTAGGAGGCTGCTCCAGGGCTCCTGGGGCACGTAGCCTACAAGGCCCCGAGCAGCCGCCTCCTCTGCGGGAAGGCCTGCGACCCTGATCCTCCCCGAGACAGCGAGACCAAACACGCTCCGCGCCAGCCCCGCCCCTGAAGGGCCCGCAACCAGCGCTAGCTGGCCGGGCTCCACCCTTAGGCTTACGCAGTTGAGCAGCCTCCTGCCGTTAGCCTCGACTCTGAGGCACTCCAGGCTTAGCGCGGGCAACGAACCGCACCACCGGGTACGCAAGAAGCATTCCCGCCGCTGCCTGGCCCACGTTCACGGGCACCTCGAACACCGCGCCCCACGGGTCTCTGCCCAATATCAGCGGGTTGCTGACGAAGAACTCGTATAGGAAGTAGCCAGTGACCATTATGAGGCCGCCAAGTATCATGGGCAGCAGCCTCCTGCCGCCCTCTAGCACTGCAGCAGCGCCCAGCAACAGCACCAGCGCTGCTACCGCGTACCAGGCATAGGAGGGCAGCTGCAGCGACACGGTCGGCACCGGGATCTCGACGCCCAGAATCCTGGTGGGGGTCCAGTACACCGACACCGAGGCGCTGCCGCCTCGGCCGCCGAGGAACGCCGCAACCACAGCCGCAAGGCCCAGGGCCAGCGCGAACGCCGCAGCGCCCAGCCTCCTACCGTAGCCACCGCGGGCCAGCCTCGAGACCACGTAGCCCTCTACGAACTTTATCACTAGGGTTGCCGGCGCGAAGTAGCCGTAGCCCAACACCACATCTGCAACAGCAGGCCCCAAGCCCGACGCCAAGCCAGCAACCAGCGGCGAGGATGACACGAACGCTATGCTGTATATTGCCGCCTCCCCCAGGTTGAAGTAGCCTCCCGTTGCCGGCGTCTCGACCACGAGTAGCACGGTGGCAACAAACGTAACCGCAGTGTACACAGCAACCTCCACAAGCGTTCGGGGCCGCACCACGCAGCAGCACCCAGGGGCTACAACAGCTACGGCAAAGGCATTTAGATCCTCTCTTGCCGCAGCGCTGCAGAGGCAGGTGAAACGCCTATCTAAGGCCACGAGCGCACGTTTACCGCAACCAGCCATGCCCTAGACCGAGGCCTAGAGGGATTCTAAGAAAGGAAGAGGAGGCCGCACATGCCGAGCGCAAAGCGTCCGCCGGGAAGGCGCCGAACTCAACCGGCATACTGAGCAGCCCAAGCCCTGGTGGGTGGGTGCAGCGCGTACACAACCCGCTAAGAGGGGTCCTGAAGCCACATCCTCAAACTGCTCACGGCCGCTTCATCGTCTCTGTATCTGAGAAGCAGCTCTCCCTCCGAGCTTCTGTAGGCTTCTGTGAACCCTCTATAGAAGCCACTGTGGGCAAAGAAGTTCCTCTTAACATCGCTCTCTCCGCTACCTCCTCCGCCTCCCTTCTGGCGCTCAGATCCTTCAAGCAGCTCTTCCAAGAGCGCGCTGCTTCCGGGCCTAAGGCTGGCTGCTCTCCTCTCGATCTCGTCGAGGTCACGGCTCAGCATCCTCCTGTTCAGCGCCAGGTCCTGGGCCAGCTGCTCATCCCTAGGCCTGTAGATGAGCTTCTCAAACTTCTCCCTAAGCTCCCCTACCGGCACCCCCCGCTCCAGGTCCACATCATCGAGCAACCTCTGCCTAAGCCTCAGCAACGCAGCTGTCTCGAGAAGCGCAAGCAGCGTGTACAGGGCAAGCCTCCTCTCGACCCCGCGGTGGCTGACCGCAATCCCCCTCTCCGTCCTCTCTACCTTTGTGCTCCTCCAGCCCTCGGACTTCACAAACACTGCCAGCCTCCCGGCAAGCTCCAAGGGTTCCTCGGGTCCGGGCAGCCTATACACCCTCTCCGCGTAGTAGAGGGCAAGCGGCGTGTTGTAGCGGAGGGCATTGTGCATGTACAGCCCAACCCTCAGCACCCTCCTTAGGTTGGCGAAGAGCCTACCCCACCTCCTGCCTAAGCTGGCCTTCTCGCGGTCGCTCAGCTGCCCTGGACCCACCATAGCCTCTGGCTTCACCCTCCCACTCACCACATCCTGCTGCGGGAGGGGGAAGCTGAGGAAAATCCTTGCATCGACCTCCTCCAGGTGAATCGGATAGGAGTACTGGCTGTCCCGGTACACGGGAGGCGACGATGCTACCCAGAACCTAGCACCAGGCCATCTACCGTCGAGGAGGGCGTGGTCCAGGTGCGCCAGCTTGTAGGCCACTATGGCCGCGCGGAGCCCCCTCACCACCGCTGCAACGTAGAGGTTGTGGCCCGTCGATATGTCCACGGCCACATTGCAGGGCTCTCCGGTCCCGGATATGGGAGGAAGCTTCCCGGCTAGGGCGTGGAGCACCGCTAGCTCCACGTCGCCTCTTCCCGCGCCCCTAAACTCCACCACGCCGCCTTCTGTCCTGTAAAAGCCTGTAGATGGGAGAACCTCAACCTCAACGCTGCCAGCATACCTCGTAAGCCTCCTAACTCCACTCTCAAGTTCCATAGAGAGCCTACCCCAGTCGGCTACAAGCTCTACAGCCTCCTCCGGGCTACCAGCCAGCTGCACAGCCAAGCTCTCCGGAGCAAGCAGCACCAGCCTGCAGCTCGCCGCAGATCCAAGTACCTCGAGGCCGCACAGAGCATCGCCCGTAAGCTTTGCCTCAACGGATCGAGTGCCCAGCGAGAAGGAGACATTTTGGTAGCTTTCAGCATCGCCTCTGTCCAAAACCTGGAACACGCAGGCAAGGCTACCCGGCGAACTCGACCCCACGGAAAGGCCTCCCGAAAGCGGCAATCCAAACACAGGAAAACTAATACTTGACGGGCGAGTAGCTAAGCTCCCCTAAGCTCCTCCGTCAGGAACACACCAGTAGTGGTCCAGGGGCAGAGTAAGATGCGAACCATGGCAACAAAGGTTTTGAAGCTCTAGAGGTGGGGGCGAAAGGGGGCGACACGTCATAAAGCTAGCGGGCTGGCTGAGCTTAGAGTCAAGTTGGAGCAAGCTTGTAATTGCATGGTTTAACCGCTGGAGCCGAGCTTGGAGTCTGCCAAAGCAAGATACCAGTATGGTTAGCCTAGCGGTATCTTCTGCCTGCAGGTTCCCCGCTACTCGAGGCAGTAAGGTCACCGACCCTTCTATCATTTAAATACATTAAGTACATTAAAAACATTCCTAAATCTTTAGCCTAGGCGCTATACACTGCATCCCAGAACATCTTCTCGTAAGCCTGTATCATCCTCGCCACAGTGCGGTACGCATCCATGTCGTAGTACCGCTCTACCACGATGTACGCCTTGTTCTCCAGCTCGTCATAGGGACCCGCGAAGAGCTCCAGGAACCCCGTCTCCGCGATCCCGTAGTTCTCCCTGAGGGCCCTAGCGAGCCTTGCCGTGTTGGACCCCCAGACGGGCAGGTTGACCACCAAGGCGACTGCCGCCTGGCCGAGCGTAGCGTGCAGGGCCAGCCACGAGAGGTAGTGGGTGTAGGCTACGGCCCTCGCGTCCAGGAGCTCCCTCGCCTCGGTGCTTGTTAGCCCCACGGCCTCTGCAAGCCTTTTGAGGAGCTGCATGGCCTTGTAGTCGCCGTCGAGAAGGGCCTTGAAGAGCGCCGCCTCCGCGCCATCCCTTGCGCGGGAGAGGAGGAAGGCCAGGCTCTTCATGTCGTGGGGAACGATGTAGAGCTGGTTGGCGACGAACTTCTTTACAGCCTTTAGAGGAAGCGAGCCCTTCTCGGCCTCCACCACGAACGGGTGGTTCGTTCTCTCCCTGTTCAGCTCCTCTAGCTCTGAGCGCAAAGCGGAGATAATCTCCTTGCCGCTGGGAGCGGCCAATCCCGCCACCGGGCTGGGCTAGCTGCACTGCTCATTATAAATTTGCCCTGGAACAGCCTGGGGCGGCTGCCCTAAAACGCAAAGGTGCTGACGCGCCTATGTGCTCCCTAAGCGGTTTCGTCCATAGCGTCACTGTACCGGGCTGCTAGGTGAGGTTCACCTCTGCTCGGCTTCCCGAGGAGTGCTGCCCACGCCTTCTCGACCCTGCTAGGGCTGTACAGCACTGCAAGCAGTGGTGCGCCAGCGAGACCCAGCAGGCCTGCTAGGACGAACACCAGCTGGGGGCCCGTCAACCCTGCTACTGCATCTATGCTGTAGAACGTTTTGTATATCCAGGCTCCCATCAGGGGGCCTACGACCATACCGGTGTTGAAGAACGCTTGATGGAGCCCGAACACGCGGCCCCTAAGCCTAGCCGGCACTATCTCGGCTTCTAGGCTTCTGTTGAGTGGGAGCACCACGTTTATGACCATGTTGATAGGGAGCACAACCGCTAGGAAGCTGATGACGCTTCTGACAAATCCCAAGAACATCATTAAGGTCCTCGAGAAGACGATAACCCCCACCAGCACCCACTTCTTCGTGCTGGAGGGCAGCGGGTCCAGGAGCCTAGCCACGGGGTAAGCGAACAGTAGGCTTACGAGGCCGGGTACAGCTATGAGGCTGCCAACTTTGGTCGGATCTTTCACTATGAAGTCTATGATGTAGATTATGAGCACGCTCGACACTATGCCGACCGCCACACCATCGAGGAGAGCGTTGGCGTAGAAGCCCGCTAGGGCTCTCCTAACCTCCCGGGGAACCTCACGTAGGCTTCCACTCCACCCATCAAGCGGCTCCCTAGAGCGGCCGGGGGCTGCCTCGCCCCGCGTCACGACCTCGCGCACGCTCGCTGTAGCTGCCAGGCCGAGGACTAAAGCAGCAGCAATGATGAGAAAGGGCACCCTAAGCACGTCAACGACGCTAGCAGTTTCGCCGAGCAGCCTCTTTGAAGCCTCGTAAGCGGTCGACCCGAGGAGGGGGCCAGCCACGTTGCCAACGTTGAAGCTAACCACGTAGAGGCTTAGGGCCCGTGTCCGCACCGTAGGAGGCACGCTATCCACAAGAAGCGCCTCCGCAACAGGCCACACTAGGGCTGAGGCCACGCCCTGGACGCTGCGGAGCAGTATGAGCACTGGCACGCTCTTGGCGAAGTAGTAGGCCACACCCGCCGCCGTGTAGAGGAGGGAGCCCACGAGGATCATGGGCTTCCTTCCCAGCCGGTCGCTGAGCCACCCGGAGGCGGCCGCAAAAATCGAGCGCATAGCAGTGAACGCTGCAGTCATCGCGCCGAACTCCAGCGCAGCCTCCTTAGCGTTCACCGATGCGAGCTTCTCGGGAATCTCGCGCAGCTCGCCGCCAAGAGCCAGTATGTAATACGGAACCAGGAGGTTAATCGCGCTAAACCCAGCAGCTACAAGGAACGAAAGCACGACGAGCGCAGCCACGTTTCCCCTCACAGCGCCGCTCCAATGTCCACTGCGCCTCAAGCTTCCGCATCCCCACCAGCACGGCCTGTGAACTATGTAGCAGACAGGGTCTAGAGGAGAATTATAATCGTTGCCAGAATCTAGCCGTGATTGCTCCGAAACTTGCCTGCCTTTAACCCAGCCTGCGTCTCCCCTGCATGCACGGTGGCTGTTGCCTCAATGCTACTTCCGCTTACCATGATTAACCGCAGAAGAGGCTCAGCACTCAAGACCCTCTTCACAGCTTTGCGCTCCGGAGGCGCGGGATCATCACTCCACGTAACGGTAGACGGGCAGAACTTAATTTTGGTGACTCATATTCTCGGGTGTTACCGAGCCTTTTGGAGGGCTAGGGCTTTTCACGGTTGGAGATGGTATTACTCTGTGAGGGTAGCTCCGTGGCCGGCTTCGAGTGCTTCGACAGCGGCTGGTGCGACTACAGCAGGGGGCATAGGAGGCTGAGGCTAGAGCTAGAGAAGCTCGTTAGGGTGCACGCCGGGCTGGAGGAGGGGGAGCTTAGGCTCCCCGTCATCGTTGCGCCGTATGGGTCCGGAAAGACCACGCTCCTGGGCCACCTAGAGTGGTACGCAAGGAGGCTCGGCCTGAAGGCAGCGCGGGTGGAGCTGGTCGAGCTCGTCAAGTACCTTGAGGGTATGGGGAAGCTTCACGAGGCCGAGCTGCCCCGGGCCGTTGAGAGCTTTGTCGACGAGAAGCTGGACCCCGGGGACTCCAAGGCGGTGCTGCTTGTAGACGAGGTTGAGGAGAGCTACGATAGGCTGAAGGAGCTTGTGGTGTACGAGACGTCGCCGCTTAGGGGGCTGGCTGATCACATACGCAGCGGAAAGGCCAGAACCATGGTCGTACTTGCGTTCGGTCCTGTGTCCGCCGTCAAGGAGGCCGTCTTCGGACCCACCGCTTGGCGGAGTAGGGTTTACGCGATACCTCCTATGTCCCGCAGCGCAGTGGAGGAGATGGTGAGGAGGAAGCTGGGCGGGGACTCCGACAGGGAGCTTGTGGAGCTTCTCTCGAACTTCGTCTGGTGGGCGGGTAAGGGGAGGCCCGCATGGGCCGCGCTCATCGTTGAGGAGGTGCTGCCGCGTGTGGCTGAAGGGCTTAGGGAATCCCCAAGAATCATCCACGAGGTCCTGTCTACGAGCCCCTCGCTCAGGAGAGAGGTCACGAGCAGTACACCCCTCCTCGACCTGGCTGGATACCTGGAGCTTGCAAGGAAGCTTGGAGCTGAGCAGGCAGCTCTCCTTACTGTCCTCGTTGGCCCTGTGCCCTTGAGCCTCCTTGAGAGGCTCGGAGCCGATACAGGCCGGCTCGTGGGCTCAGATGCCGTCGGGCTGGCCAGGACTGGCGCACGCGTCGAAGAGCTGGTCTCGTCAGCCGGGGAGGTTCTTTACCGGGTGGCGTCTATCCGTGGCTACCCCACCGCCGCTGTCGAGTACGCCGTGGACGTGCTGCACAGCGTGCTCAGCAGCATGAGCTTGGGCGGACTGGTCCCCTACGACGCGAGCTTCCTCGGGGAGGCTGTCCAGCTTGCGCTGGATGTGGCCAGAGAGCTCTATACTAGCGAGCCTGCCGTCTACACGCTTCTCTCCACTCTCAGCTCGGGAATGCTTGCTGCGAAGCCCGTTGAGCTGGAGGAGGCGCACGCCTACGTGAAGCCTAGGGCGCTGGCTAAGGTGTATCCGCCGCTCTCGTCAACTCCCCTACTCTCCTGCCTCCAGGAGAAGGGGATCCTCGACGAGATCTCGCGGGGCGAGTGGCTCGAGACCCTGGATGGAAGGCAGCTTATCGAGCTAGGCTCGCAGCTGGCCTCGCTTCTGGGAGCCGAGGAGTACGTGGAGAAGATAGGCGCCGTTCTGGCTGTCGAGCATGGCTCTTCCCTTGATGGGCTTGCCGAGAAGATGTACTGCGCTCTGGACGAACCCCGCAGAATCCTGGTCCTGTCAAGGGCCAGCAGGGAGCGGCTAGGCCCTGTGGGAGACAGGATGCGCAGGCTAGGGCTGCTCCAGCTGGTGGAGCTTGACGAGGCTTCACACCTTTTCGCCAGATCTCTCGCCTACCTTGCGCTCGTGGGTGCAACGAAGTGCCTCGAGGATATGGATGCCAGGGACGCTAGGATATTCAGGATATACGGAAACGCCGTTAAGAGCGCCATAATAGACGCCGCCGCAAGGATGGGGCAGACCACTTTGGATAGGACCCTCCAGAAGCTTCACCGGATGTACGGGAGGTACGGCGAGCGGGAAGTGAAGGCCTTAGCTAGAGCGCTGCTGTCAGGCAGGCTGGGAGAGGGGGTGGTGAGGAACTTTGTGGAGAAGGCCGCCAACCTCTACAGTGTGGCTACGAGACTGGGGGCTGGAGGCGAGGCTATCCCCGACGGCCAGAAGCTGCTCAGAATGCTCGACGACGTCCGTGCACTTGCATCGAGCCAGGAGCTCAGAGAGCTTATAGAGCTTGCAGAAGAGCTGAGGAGGTGCAGCGGGGCTAGCAACCCCCTGGACGTCCTTCTGGGCTCCTCGGACGGGGGAGAGCTAGAGCTTGCAGAAGAGCTCGAGAGGGTCTCGGAGAGCTTGCAGGAGAGCCTGGCACAGCTTCCGCGCACCGAGCTGCTGAGGAGGATCGAGGAGCTGGCTTCCGGGGTAAAGGCGTTCGTCAGAGAAGCTAGGGAGTCTGGAGCAGCCGAGCTCGTGTTCCTGCTGGAGAGGCTGGCCAAGCTACTTGTGAGGGTGGAAGGCATCTTAAAGAGGCTGGCAGACCAGAAGTCGGAGCTCGCATACATGGCAAGCCACCTGCCGGAGGAGCTTGTGAACCTCCTCGAAGTGTCCGTGGAGGAGGACCTCTCTCGGGCAAGAGCCCTAGAGGAGCTGGAGGACTACGTTGAGGTCCTCAAGCACGCTATCACAAGGCTAAGGCCTGCTGCCTCGGAGCTGAGAAGCTACACGGAGACGGCTGCCACCATCGCGCAGCGCATAGACCGCATACTCTCCGCATCCAGGCGTGGGTCACCAGGCTCAAGCCACGTTGAGGCAGGGGTGAGCTGAGGTGGCAACCGTAAGGGCCCGGTTCTCCGTTCTCAACGCCATAGCCTCCGTGGAGGCTCTGGCTGAGAGCCACAGAGACGATGTGGCCGAGCTGGAGAATATAGGAAAGGCTGTTGGGACAGTGGAGAAAGCTGTTGAGATAGCCGGCCGGCTACCGCCCGAGGTCGAGGATAAGCTTGAGGTTGTTAAATCGAGGTTGCAGGTTGGCCTTGTAAGGGAGGCAGCCGAACCCGCAAAAGAGGCTTGCAGCAAGGCTGCAGCCCACGCTCTCTCGCGCATGCTTAACCTAGAGAGGCTGGAGGCGCAATGCGTGCCTCCGGAAGATATCGAACTTGTAAAGGCTATAGTGGACGCGCTGGGGCCCTTTTCGGGAGTCTACACATCTGCAATCTCTCAAGCCAAGTCGGTCAGAGATGTTGTCGAAGCAGCTAAAGTGTTCGCGCGAGACTGGGGTAAGGTGCGCGACTCCCTGGTAGCTATAATAAAGCACGCGAAGGATCTCAGAAGGGCTGCAAGCGCGCCCGCTTTAGACCCGGTGGAGATCGTCCTTCGAGTTGCCAGCTACGAAGACGCCGAGGTCGTCACCACCAGGCTTGAAACCATAGCAGAGCTGCTAGGTAAGCTAGCCTCGGTTTACAAGAGGCTTTCAAGAAACATGAGTATTGTTAGAGAGGCTGTTCGCGTATGCAGTGAAGCTGAGGATAGGGAAGGGTACGCGTGCAGGCTGGCATTCGAGCTCGAGAGGATGTTCAACGAGGCGTTCGACATGGTTGGTAAACTTGCGTCTGTGCAGGACTTCGGCAAGTTCCTCGAGCTGACGTCAAACGCTCGCGAATATGCGTCGAGGCTTCTGAGGGCGCTCTCGGCTGTGGAGAGAGCAGGCCTCATGCTGGCTGCCAAGCTGCCGCGGGGCACGGAGCTGCCCTACAACCCCATATTGAGGTTTAGGGAGGCTTCGAGGCTCACCAAGCTGGAGTCTGCGCAGCAGGAGCTGCTGGTAGAGGTTGCTGTCGCTGGGAGCCTAGATCTAGCAGAGGTTCTGAAAGGCGGCGGATTCTCCCTTGAGGATGTGCTGCAGCTGTGCTCGCGCGGCATCGTTAAGTGCACAATATCCGTATAGCCGCTAGCAAGCCTCTTGCACGCCATTTCCCTAACACAGAATAACGGTAGGCTGCACCGTGTAGAGGCGGATGCATAGACATGGAGGGCAGAGTAAGCGAGGTTCTAAACACCCTTACGGCAAAGGGTGTCTGCAGGAAGCTGGTTGTAGTTGAACGAGAAGGCGGCTGCACTCTAGCATACTGCGATAGAAAGGTGCCGGTGCTTGTAGCCGTTGGAGAGCAGGGCGGCTGGCTCCATGCCAAGATTATTGCAGAGCAGCTGGTCAAGCCCCACATGTGGCACTGCAGCGACGTCCTCTTCACACCCTACGGCCTCTACGCCTTCGCCGAGGATGCTGAAGAGCTAGCCGAGAAGATCCAGGGAAAGCTGCAGCTGGCGAGGGCTCAGTCGCTAATAGCTATAGACAGGCTGTTCTCAGCTGGAGACGAGGGCTAGCCGCGGGGAGGAGCCTCGCTAAAGCTCTACGAGCTCCGCGAGGATTTAGCGATATCACCGATGCCCAGCCCAGAGGACATAGAGGCGCTGTCCCAGAGGTTCACCTCCATTGTATCCCTCTCTACACCATCGGAGCATGCCTCCAGAGGCTACGATCCCCGCCTCCTGATGGAAAGAGTTAGCTTCAAGTGGCTGCCTGTAGGGAAGTACAATGCACCGCGCCTCGGCCAGTTGATTGAGATCGTAGACTTCGTGAGTTCTTCGAGACCTGCACTTATACACAGCCTACGCGGCTGTGGCAGGAGCGTGGCTGCCGCCGCCGCATACATCATCGCCGCTGAGGGGCTCCCCTACATGGCTGCTCTCTCAGAAGTCACCCGAGTCAGGGGCTGCGGGCTGGAGACCGCGCCCCAGCTCCTCGTGCTTAAGGCGTTCTCAGTTGTATCGAGAGCCGATAAGAGAGCTGTGGCCGCTGCTGTTAAGGGTGACCTAGGCGACGCTGTAGTCGAGTACGCAGCGCTACTTTCCCGCGAACTGGCCCCCTACTTGGACAAGCCGCCACACAGGATACTCGAAGAGGCTCTGAGCGGCAGCTCGAAGCTGGGCACCCTTGCTGCGACGCTCTACAGAGCTATTGGGTACACTCTATCGGACCTCGCCCTAGTACGCCGGTCTGGGGGCGTCCTAGAGCTCCGCGTCCAGGTCTGGGTGGAAAGGGGGGCACATCCGGCAGCAGCACCAGAGGCTCGCACCAACGCAGTAGAGCTGGAAGCTCTCGCTAAGGGGCTGCAAAGCTACCTAAGCGAGGCAGGGATAAGCCATGTCCTAGAGCTTAGCCTGGACGTTAGGAGACACAACGAACCTCCATGGCTGTGAAGAGCTAGCCTCCACGCCTCGATCCGCGAGTTAGGAGGACCGAGATACCTAGTCCTACCAGCAATCCCGCCATGGCTGCGCCCGCCAAGAGCCCGTCCCGGCTTGGGGCTTGGGTGACGGACTGCGTCATAGTGACTGTGGACGTCGTAGTGAGCATGTGCGTCGCGGTGGAGGTTACCCTCTGGGTTACCGTCAGCGTGACCGTCTCGGTCACGGTTGTCGTCTCCGTCACCGTATTGGTTACGGTTTCAGTGACAGTTACTGGGAGGATCTCGCCCCACTTCGGCATCTTCTGCGAGGGCGAGAGCATCAGAAGGAGCAGGGAGTAGGCAGACGATGACGCGTACATGGACAGCTTGGCTTCAACATCCTCCCTGTGCTCGGCGTTCTCCAGGTATATCGCTGGCACAACCGGATTGAAACCCTTCTCCGAGACCAGCTGGATCATTGTTATGGCGCTCCTCCGTGAAGCCTCCACAGCCGATGATGCGTTCAGAGCGAACGCTGTCCGCGTGGCTGCGTTGACCCGGCTTAGCACCTCCAGCGTCCGAACGAGGCCGGCGATGAGCTGAGCAGGTCCGCTAGCCTCTCTCACCATCCTCTGAGCTTCCTCGGCGAGGAGAACAAGGTCCTCCGGCACTGAAATCCCGAGGGCGCTTAGGTAGTCTAGCGAAGACCTAGCGTAGTACGCCAGGATCTCAGCAGCGTTGCGTAGGAGCGAGAAATCAACCCCGCCGCCATCCTCTGCTTCAACGCTCTTCCGGAGAGCAGAGAGCCAGTCTAAGGCGCTCATGGACCTGTAGTACGTGTAGGATATCCTAAGCGCTACAGACTCCAGATCCTGGAGGGAGAGCCGAGGGGCGGCTGCCAGAATATCGGCCAGCTCCTCCAGCGCTTCCACACTGCTATTTGCATCCCACACCCTATTGGCTGCAACGATTGCTACCTGCAGGCTGCCGGGGCCCAGGTCACCGCTCGCCAGATCATCCAGCTTGGCCGAAGCAGCAGCCACAAGGCTCTTGCTCGCCTCTAGGTACTGCCTCGCCACCTGTCGCAGGGTTTCAAGAGGATCTTCGCTGCTAAGGATCCTGGCCATTATGCAGCCCGCCGAGGCCGTATAGGCTGCGTAGAAGCTGCTGGAGGCTGCCGCGTAGAGGGCACCCGCCGACATCTGGGAGCTGCTCGAGTTCAGGGCGCGGATGGCCGCAGCCAGGTAGCCATCAACAAGCTCTCTGACGCCGGAGGGGAGCCTAGGCCCGTACTCTTTTATGCACGAAACGTTGCCCTCGGCAAGTTGCGAGAGCCTCTCTGCAGCCTCCTTGAAAACGTCGAAAAACCACTGGGGGTAGGTGACGTTGATGTTTTCTGCAGACACAACCCTGCCGTACGTCGTGTCGCCGGTAGCGTACGTGTAAGCTTCAAGGACCGTAGCCGCCTCGACAACCCTCACTCCAAGATCCCTGCCGATGTCACCGACATCCACCACCGCGTTCAGGTTGGGGTCGAGTGCATACCTCTGGCCGAACGGTATGACGAAGATCTTCGCGCCGGCGTCTGCCGCTGCCCGAAGCTTCTCCGGTATACCTCCAACGGGGCCCAGCCCCAGGTCGGGGCTTATCATACCCGTCATAGAGAAGTTGGCTGGAATTGAGGCCCCGTTGAGCGCTGCTAGCAAGGCCACCGTCATGGCTCCACTAGCGCTGGGCCCTCCAACTATGCTTGTCGAAGCATTGAGCTCTATGAAGTAGTCGAAAGAGCTGAAGTCCACGCCTGCTAGCGAGGCCGCCACGAGGGCTGCAAGCCTGGCCGAAGCCTGCATGTCGAGCTCTGCCAGCGGCGTCACGGAGAGGTAGACGTTGCCCGAGCCAGGCCACGCAACAACAACTCTAAGCTTTGAGGCGACACCGATGTAACGGCCAGACTCCACGGAAACGGCTGGGACAACTACTTCAGCGCTGCTCATCCAGAGATACGCGTGCCTACCACTCCCAGCAGCCGTGGCTGTGAAGGCTGTAGGAACGAGCAGTGCCAAGAGAGTTATCGCTACAGCCAGCTGCTTATTCACGCCAGCTGCACACCTACCTTTAGGTACAGGATTCTTCGTAAACAAAAGCTTAACTCGCACAGAGATAGGCAAGCTGTTCCTCGATCAGCCTCCGCCATACCACATCACTGGCCATCCTCAGCCCTAGCGAACATCGTCACCCCTAATCGTTCGCAAGGTGCCTAGAGGAGGCGCTAGCACATAGGATGTGGTGCGGGGGGTGGGATTTGAACCCACGCAGGCCTACGCCAGCGGGTCCTCAGCCCGCCCCCTTTGACCTGGCTCGGGCACCCCCGCACCAGCCGTAACATATCGTAGCTAGAGGGGCGCTTTAAATAGCTTAATCTCGAACCAGAGCAGCTCTGCCAAGACGAAGAGGGAGAGGTTGGCGCCGGGGGCGGGATTTGAACCCGCGCGCCCCGCTCGGGGCAGTGGGTCTCCCAGCCTAGTCAAGCCGGAAGGTCTCGAGCCCACCCCCTTGGGCCGCTCGGGCACCCCGGCGCCTGCGTGCTGCCGCTATCTTAGGTGGGTGGGAGACCGCTTAATAGCGTTAGCTCCTCGGCTGCGTGAGATCCGCTGAGCAGCTAGACGTCAAGGTGCACGGGGTTCTCGTCGGTGGCGTACTCCTTTACAGCCTCTAAGTCTTTCCTTATGGGTTTGGGTAGGGAGAACATCCAGACGTGCGTAGTACCGTCGTAGAACCTCAGCCCTTTGACGCCGCGTTTCCTCAGAACCTCGTCCACCTGCTCCGCCGAAAGAGCTGCTGGATCGAGCTCATCGGATCCGGCCACGAACCCCCACATGCCGTTGTAGCTCCTAACGTATGTCGCATAGGCTCTTGCGATCTTAAAGACAGCTGCAACCGTGTTTCTCACAGTAGCAAAGACCCGCGGGTAGAGCGTTGGAGAGGTTGCTTGGGTAACCATTATTCCTCCCGGCCTCAGGGCCCGCTTGACGAGACTGTAGAACTCAACCGTGTATAGCCTAAGGGCAGGCCCACCTTCAAGGGGATCAACCAGATCCAGTATCACCACATCGTACTCGCCCTTCACCCTCTCCAGGAACGCTCTTCCATCGTCGAACATCAGCCGAAGCCTGGGGTCGTCAAACGCCCCCTGGTGCCACTCAGGTAGATGGTTTCTCGAGGCGTTTACTATCGAATCGTCGAGCTCGACCATGGTAACCTCCCTAATCTGTTTATGCCTCAGCACCTCTCTGGCCGTGGCACCCTCGCCTCCCCCTATTATGAGGACACGCTCGGGTTTGGGGTGGGCAACGAGAACCGGGTGGACCAGGGCCTCGTGGTACCAGTGCTCGTCATGGAGGCTCGACTGCACCTTGCCATCTATGATGAGGCTCTTCCCTACCCCTGCAAGCTCGGCCACCATGAACTCCTGATAGCGCGTTTTCCCGTAGGCGTATATGCGCTTTACAGCCCTTAGAGCTCCCTCACCCTCGCTTATCCACTCCACGACGAACTTCCAGGGGTACCCGCAGCCTCTGCCCCCATGCTGGTCGGACAAGGCGTCCATCCCTTGCTACAGAACTCTCGGAGCCAAAAGGGCATTGGCGTGGAGGGTTAAAATAGAGTGGCCAAAGCCGGCTCACGGACTTTAAAACGGTTTCGATACACTGAAGCTAGCGCTCGGGATTGCTTAAGACAAAAGCTCTTCGAACAGCTGTCGAAACCGTCAGGGGGTTCGACAGAACCCTTATGCTGGGAGATCCTTAGTGGGCTGCAGCCCTAGCCCCGGTCTTCCCAGACGATCTTCCCATCACTCAATAGTGCTACTCGCGTCGCCACAGATTCTAAAGCGCTGTCGCGTCTCGGCGACGTAGCTATGATGGCTGCTCCTGCCTTGGCCAGCCCCACAAGAATGGAAAGGGTTCTTTCAGAGGAGGCAGGATCAAGCCCTGATAGAGGCTCATCTATCAGGAGGAGCCTGGGCCTTCCAAGCAGCGCCCTAGCGGTATCTGCCCTTCTTCGCCACCCGTAGCTAAGCCACCCCGCTGCTTGATTCATCCTCTCGTCGAGCCCCAGCATTTTCATGGACAGCTCTATGCTCTTGAGGCTCGTTCCGCTGAGCGCCGCGTAGAGCTCCAGGTTCTCTCTCACCGTAAGCTCGTCGTACAGCATCGTGCCGTGAAGCACCACGCCCATGCACCTTTTGGCCTCAATGTCGGTGGGCGGACGCCCGCAGACCATAACTCGGCCTCGCGTAGGCTTCAGCAAGCCAGCAATTATCTTGAGCAGAGTCGTCTTCCCAGAGCCGTTATCGCCGACTATCAGCAGGAACTCGCCAGGAGAGACCGCAAAGGATATGCCTCTCAGCACCCACGTAGACCCATCGTAGGTCTTCCAAAGGTCTTCTACCTCGGCTACTACCCCTCTAGCCGCTGAGCTCTCGCCAGCTCCTGCCATCAGCTGCTGCCCGATCTCGTGAGTTCCGAAGCAGACTAAAAGAATGTAGCGCGGTACTGCTTCTTGGATAAACCCAAACGGTGCGGCGGCTTGACAACATGCAAGCTGCTACTGATAGCTTCCGAGGCATCTAAGATGGGGAAGACAGCGCTTGGAACAGCTATAGTATCGGCGCTTAGGGGGCAGGGCAGACTCTGCGCAGTGAAGCACGTCCACCACGGCGTGGATTACCGCGTTAAGGATACAGGAAGGTACCTAGAATCAGGCACAAACTTGGTTATTGCAGTAGGGCCACACGAAGTCATGAGCGTTGAGCGGGTAAGCACCGACCTTGCAGCCATCTTGTGCAAGGTTTGCAGCAGCTGCGACTACATTGTGGTAGAGGGCTTCAAGGAGCAGCTGGACGGTGTGGTGGCGGCAGGAGGCTGCGCTGCAGTGATAACCATGGATCCCACCACGTGGGACAGGCACGTGGGCAGCGAGAAGGTTTTAGTAATAACGCCAGGCCAGATAGAGATGGCCGTTGATGGGCTGGTCGAGATGCTGCGGAAGAACTGCAATTACATAGGGTGCCAACACGATGCGAGGTAGGCCAGGATCGCAGCTACTCCACGTTGTAATTGCCGTACTAGTTGTCGCGGCCTTGGCCATTGCTGCACTGCACGCACTAGGCAGCGGAAAAAAGCTGGAGACGTGTAAGGAGAGGGTAAAGCTGAGGGTGCTCCTCTGCGCTGCCGCCTACGAGGTTTGGGAGCGCGCCATAGCAGTGTACGAGGCTAAGAGCTGCGTAGACGTCGAGCCGATCTATGGCTCGTCTGGGCAGCTGCTAGCGCAGCTTTCGGTCTCCCAGAATGTGGACGTTTACGCTCCCGCGTCCTGGGAGTACATGGAGGCTGCACTGAAGCGAGGGCTTGTTGAGCCGGGCAGCGTTGAGCCCCTTGCCTCCTACGAGCTAGCCATCCTCGTTAAGGCCGGAAACCGGCTGAACATCACAGGGATAGAGGACCTGACAAGGCCAGGCATCAAGGTGGCTATCTGCGAGCCCGAGGGTGCGGCGTGCGGTAGGTACGCGGTTGCTCTACTCAAGGATCTTGGTCTCTACGATGAAGTTTCAAGGAACATTGTGGCGTATGCAGAAAACTACGCAAAGCTCGTGGCTCTCCTCAAGTCAGGCGCTGTTGACGCCATTATAGGCTGGAACGTAGGCCACTACTGGGACCCTAATAGCACCCTGCTCATCCCAATAGAGGAGGAGAGCCCGCATAAGGCAGCTGCGATATACATTGGTGTAGCTGCATCATCCCATAAGAAGGAGGAAGCTGCCAAGTTCATCGAGTTTCTGAAAAGCCCAGAAATCGTGAATATCTGGAGGAGCTATGGTTACCGGGTGGAAGCCGCAGGCAGGGAAACGCCCTAACGCCATACCCTCTGCATAGGGGTGGTTTGGGGGGCGCGGTTGCCGTTTGCTGATCTCCGCTACACACCTAAGCTCTATTGGCTTCACATGCTCGTACTGCTCGTCCTAGCCCTCGCAGGGGCAATGATGTTGTTCTCTCTTGCATCGTGGTCTTCCGTGGGGGGTTTTGCCGCTGCACTCGCAAAGCCCACTGTGAGGTTCAGCCTGCTTCTAAGCGTTTCTACCGCGCTCGTGGTCGCCTTGGCAGCTCTTCTGCTAGCTGTACCAGTAGCACACATGCTCTCCCGCACCGCTTTCCGGGGAAAGAGCTTCGTCGAAGCACTGCTGATGCTCCCTCTAGGTCTGCCTCCTGTTGCTGTCGGAATCTCGATACTCCTCTTGCTGGCTGGACCAGGATCCTTCATAGAGCGGCACTTTAAGGTGCTGTTTACTTTCCGCGGCATAATTGCAGCGCAGCTGGCTGTCGTTTTCCCGATAGCTGTTAGGGTGCTCAAGTCCGGGTTCGATGCCGTTGATCCACGCTATGAGCACGTGGCTCGAACGCTAGGGCTTTCCCCCCTCTCTACACTGATTAGGGTGACCTTGCCCATGGCGAAGCACAGCATCTACGCTGCGTTCATACTTTCCTTCTTAAGGGCGTTTGGCGAGTTCGGCGCCACGGTGACTGTCGCAGGGGCAATTCCGGGCAAGACAGCCACGCTTCCTATAGCCATGTACTTAGCTATAGGAAGCGGGCGGTTCGGTGAGGCAGCAACACTCGTTCTCTTAACGGCTGCAGTCGTCGTGCCCCTGCTCACGCTGTTCGTCGCACTGGAGAGGGGTGGAGGTGGACGTGGATCCTAGGGAGGCCCTCGTAGTCGAGAATCTCAGTAAGCGCTATGGGAGCCACGAAGTGCTAAAAGGGGTATCCCTCCGGGTTCCAGGCAGCAAGACGCTCTCTCTGCTCGGCCCTAACGGCAGCGGGAAGACCACGCTCCTAAACTGCATAGCAGGCGTGGCTAATCCGGACAGCGGCCTAATCATTGTAGCGGGAGCCGTCGTTTTCCACAGATCCCGGAGGAAACTTCTAGCTTACATACCACCTGAGAGGAGGAACGTTGGCTATGTTCCGCAGGACTACGCGCTTTTCCCCCACATGACGGTTTACGAGAACGTGGCCATAGGGCTCCGCGCGCGGGGGTGGAGCGAGGAGGCCATCAGGTCTAGGATCTGGGAGCTTTTTGAGCTGCTAGGCCTCGACAGAAGCTTGGCCGGCAAGCTGCCCGCAGAGCTCAGCGGGGGCCAGAAGCAGCTAGTCGCACTTGCCCGCGCTTTGGCGCTCAACCCCGACATAGTCCTTATGGACGAACCCTTCGGCTCCCTGGATGCTAGGGCGCGTGCTAGGGCCAGGGCCACTGTGAGGAGCGTGCTTAGGAGGCTGGGCGTGCCCGCTGTGATCGTAACGCATAGCTTCTCCGATGCATGGAGCGTGGGAGACAAGATAGCCTTCCTCTTCGAAGGAAGGGTGTCGGTTCCCGCCAGCCCCGATGAGCTTGCCTCGAGGCCTCTAAGGTTTGGGGCCGCTGAGTTCATGGGCCTCCAGCTGCTTCAAGGTAGGATCGTCGACGCTGCACCTGGGGGCATCGTTATAAGGGTTGAGGGGCTCGGGAACCTGAAAGCTAAAGCCCAACAGTCTGAGCTCCACCGGCCAGGCAGCAAGGTAGTGATCGCACTCCGAGAGGACGACATCGTCGTGCTTTCGCGCGAAAATGTAGGCAGATCAGTTAACGTGTATCCAGCAAGTGTAGAAGACGTTGTTGTGACAAGGTACGGCGTGCGCCTTTTCCTCACAGTGGGATCTGTCAGCCTTGTAGCAGAGGTTGGACGCGGTTTGCTGCTCAAGGAGTATGGCAGGCTGCCTAGGGCGGGCGAAGAAGTTCTGGTTCACATACCTCCCGAGGTCGTCGACTACAAAGTTCTCGAGTAACCAGCTCTCTGCCATGGCCCATAGGCTCAAAGTATTTAGCTTGAGCGCGGCAGAAGTACATAGCACGGCCAGCGGATGAGGTAGTAGGGACGTACCGAGATACCCCCAGCCGTGAGGACAGGTGGAGCGACCCTGACGCTGGATCCCCGCTCGTGAGGGTGGACTACTTGTCGAGCTGTGCTAACGTTGAGGGCGTGTACACATATAACCCAGACACCGAGATGTGGGAGAAACGCCCACCTAAGGGCAGGCTGCGCGTATACGTATTGGTCAACGTGATGTGCATCGAAAAGTGCAGAGGGTTCCTGGAAGATCTTACGGAGCTTCTGAAAGAGCCTTCTAGAAGGGGGCACGCCAGCCTCAGCATAGTAATGTGCACTAGGTTCAGCAAGATCTGCAGGGACACCCAGGCAAAAGAGCTATTCAGAAAGTTTGGCATCATTGCCAGCCCGTCGCTTGTGGCAGAGCTTGACGGGAAGGTTCTGGCAAAGCTGCAGGGAACAGCTAGGATAGAGGAGGGCTTCGAAGAGTTCGTCAGAACTCTGTCTGAGGCCCTTAAAAGGGTGGCCTCGCCAGCGTAGGGGGCACCCTCGCCTATCAACTTATACGGCGCAATTGGCCTACGTATAGCTCTGGGGGAATCGATGTCCGAGGCTACAGCAGCCAGAATTAAGCAAGCAAGACACGTGAGGCGGGCTCTCCTTTGGGAGCCCCTACCCGGCAAGCCCGGCTACGTTAGATGCAACCTCTGCGCAAGAAGGTGCATAGTAGCTCCTGGAAGGTTTGGCGTCTGCGGAGTTAGGAAGAACTTGGACGGGGCACTCTACACCCTCGTGTATGGGCTCCTAACCGCCATGAACCTGGATCCTATAGAGAAGAAGCCTCTATACCACTTTGAGCCCGGCAGCAGCGTCCTATCCATTAGCACGGTTGGATGTAACTTCTACTGCTCCTTCTGCCAGAACTGGGAGATAAGCCAGTCACGGCTGGAGAGGGGGCTCTACGGCCACTACGTAGATCCAGAGGTGCTAGTGGAGAAGGCCGTTGAGGTAGGTGCAGACGGCATAGCCTACACGTACAACGAGCCCACCATATTCTTCGAGTACATGTTGGACGTTGCTAAGCTCGCTAAGAAGCGGGGGCTTTACAACATGGTGGTGACAAACGGCTATTTCACCCCAGAGGCCTTACGCGAGCTGGGACCTTACCTTGACGCTGCAACCGTGGACTTCAAGGGCGGAGGCAACTTGGAGTTCTATAGGAAGTTCATGTCTGTCCCTGACCCCTCGCCGATCTATGAAGCGATCCTTGAGATGAAGAAGCACGGCGTATGGATAGAGATAACCAACCTCGTTGTACCCAAGGTGGGAGACAGGCCAGAAGACGTAAAGAAGTTGGCGAGATGGATTGCCGATAACCTTGGACCCGAAACTCCATTCCACCTCCTGCGCTTCCACCCAGACTACAAGCTCGCCAACTTGCCGCCCACAGCCGTTCAGACCCTTGAAAGGCTCGCTAACATCGCCAAGAACGAGGGGCTCAAACACGTTTACATAGGAAACGTGTGGGGCCACCCGCTGGAGAACACGTACTGCCCCTCCTGCGGCCTCCTCCTAATAGAAAGGAGGGGCTTCTACATAACCAAGTGGAGGATAACCAAAGATGGCAAATGCCCACGGTGCGGCTACAAGGTAAACATCCGCGGAACATTCCGCGGCGGAGCAACGGGCATAGTGCCTCTGATACTTTAGCAGAGTATCTAGACTTCTAGACTATCCCGCTGGAACACAGCAAACTTTCGAAAAACCTTTTAGAGATTTCATTAGATTGACAAACATGGTGAAAGGTATGGACGGAAGCGGAGAAGAGAGGAAGCTCCAGCTCGTGGAGATAACGGTCCCCGTGGAGGTTCCAGTAAGACCCGTGTCTAGGAGAGAGGTCAAGCAGCTGGAGGCCGCACTGATCATAGGAACGATGTTCAGGTCGGACGTCCTGCAAGCCGCTCTCACAAAGGAGGAGTTCACAACGTGGGTAGACAGCCTAGCTGTAGCAGCTGCCGCCCTAGCCATGGAGAAAGCCGGCTATACGTTAAGCCAGATAGCTGAGGAGCTGGGACGCACCGAGGCAACTCTGAGGAGGCACCTGCGCGGGGAAACAAAGGCTGGCAAGCTTGTGAGGGAGACATACGAGATGCTTGTACGCGGTGAGCTTAGGATAGCCGCACCTGCGGCTGTTGGTGAGGTCAGCAGGAGGCTCGAAGAGGCCGAAAAGCGTGCACGAGAGCTAGAAGAGGAGCTGAGGAAGTTAAAACAGGAGAACGAAGAGCTGAAGAGGAGGCTTGAGGAGCTTAAATCCAGTGTAACTTCCACTGTGAAGAGCGCCGTGGAGAGCCTAAGCAGAATCCTAGAGCAGCTTGAAGGACCAAAGGCCTAAGAGGCGCGATCTCCGCAAACCTATTTTAGCACAGCACACCAGCAAATCTTTTATGGAAAGGCACCTCCTCGCCGAGGCTACACCGCCGAAGAGCGGCGGATGAGCCTCGGTTGCGCGCCGGAACACTGCCGCACATCTTCCCTTCACAGTATTACCTGCAGGACAGTTCAAAGCCTTCAGAAGGTTCGACCATAGAAGATTTTTGAGGAGGCCGAGTTCGGATAGTTTTGTATAAAAATCTTATAAAAACTCGAGAACTAGAGGAGCTTCACCTTCTCCATTCCAGCCTCTTCAGCGTAGCTGTAACCAGCATTGAACGCCTTTATGTTCGGCTCCCGCCACCTCGGTCTCACTGTCTCCTTTATGGTCTCTATCACGGTTTCCGGCTTCACGAGGCCCGTTACATAGGTGAACACGCCGAGCATCACTATGTTGGCGACCCTACCGGTACCCACCTTCTCCTCGGCTATCCTAGTGAAGGGGACGAGTTCCACCCTGGGCCAGGGCTCGTTCACTTTGTCGGTGAATGTGGAGTCGACCATTACAAGCTTTGCAGAGGGGTTTACAAGGTTCTTGTACATCTCTATCTGCTCCTTATACATGAACACGGCCACGTCAGCTCTGCTCACCTTTATCAGGTCGACCTCCTCGTCTCCTTCCGTGAACACTATGAGGTCCGACCTCGAGAAGCCTCCTCGCGTCTCGGCGCTGTAGGTTTCGCCGTTCACCACGTAGTAGCCTTCGTTAATTAGGGCCTTCCCTAGCAGGTAGCCAGCCAGCAGTATACCCTGTCCGCCTCTCCCGGCTATTATTATCTGGAGCCTCATCGCCTAGTCCACCTCCTTTCCGGTATCTTGCTACACCATTCGTAGTTGTGGGTTTCGCATAGACTGTCCATAAAGCCGGGCTCATCCTTGTCCACAAACACTCCGAGCGTTATCTCCGTGTCCCAGTCGTAGACTATGTCGTCAAGGTTCTTAGGCTTACGTATCCTAGCGACCTTCCTAAGCCGGTCGTATAGCTCGGCCGGGCTTCTGAAGCCTAAGTGGCGGCCAAAGATCTCCGGACATATCGAAAGCACCTCTATGAACCTGAACCCCCTACGGGGGAGGGCCTTCTTTATGGACTCCTCTAGCTGTGCCGGGTAGTTTATGCTCCAGCGCGCCACGTAGTTGGCTCCGAGGCTCGCTATCAACTTTGCAGTGTCTATAGGCCTCTCCGGGTTACCCTTAGGCGTCGTGGTTGTGTACAGCTTCGAGGGCGTGGTAGGAGCTACCTGCCCACCCGTTAACGCATAGTTCAGATTGTTGACCATAACAACCAGCACGTCGAAGTTCCTCCTAGCAGCGTGAAGCAGGTGGTTGCCTCCTATGCCCACTATATCACCGTCACCGCTGAACACCACCGGGATAAGGAACGGGTTAGCCAGCTTAACACCCACAGCGTAAGGTATCGCTCTCCCGTGAGGCGTATGGGCACCGTCTAACCTAACGTAGCCTGCAGCTCTCCCTGTACAGCCTATCCCGGACACAAACACTATCTGCCTTCTGTCGACAATACCGGCCGACTCTAGGTGCGCTATTGCCCTAAGGAGCGCGCCAAGGGCAATTCCTATCCCGCAACCGGGACACCATATGTGGGGTAGCCTCTCAACCCTCAGAAAGTCGTCGAGCCTATGTCCTAGGACCAATGAATTCTGGGCTCTACCCATCTCTGCCGCAGGCTTAGCCAAGATCTACCCCCTCCGTGCGGATTATCTCCAAAAGCTCGTCAGGTGTTGGGAGCTCGGGCGACACGACCGGGACGAGTTCCACCCTCTTGCCCAGCTTAGAGAGTACTCTATCGATCTCCAGGAAGAGCTGGCCTAGATTCATCTCCACCACAATGACTCTTTCAGCGCTTGAAGCCGCCTTGAGGAGCCCTTCGACATCTAGAGGCCATATAGACTGGGGCCTCCACAGACCAACTTTAACTCCCCTGGATCTCAGCTCCTTGACGAGAGCATATGTCACGCGGGCTAGGCTCCCAAAGGCCACAAACAATATCTCCGCGTCCCCCGCTAGGTAGGACCTGCTCATAACTATGTTCTCCTTGTTCTTCTCCACCTTCTCTACCAGCCTCCGTACGAGCCTCGCGTAAACTTCTTTGTTGGTTGTGTAGTAGCCCCTCTCATCATGGCTCAGACTCTCCACGAACACATAGTAGCCCTCGCCGTAGAAGGCCATAGGTGGCACTAGATCTTCGGGATCTGGCTTGAAGGGCTTGAACTCGCCCGGAGGCTCGCGGGGCCGCTTCCTGTCGTGGACCTTTACCTCAGATGGGTCTAGGAGCCTCACAGGCTCCCTGGTATGAGCTATCACCGCATCGCCGAGGACTATCGTGGGTACTCTGTACCTCCACGCAACGTCGAAGGCCTTTATAGTCAGATCGTAAGCCTCCTGAGCGCTCCACGGAGCGTACACCACTGTTGCGTAGTGGCCATGGCTGCCCCACCTCGTCTGCATAACGTCTCCCTGGCCTGTGCCGGTTGCTATTCCCGTACTTGGGCCTGTGCGCATTAGGTAGGCAACAACTATGGGGGCCTCAACCATGGCTGCAAGGCCTACACTCTCCAGCATTAGGCTGAAGCCAGGACCGCTGGTTGCAGTCATGGCCTTGGCTCCAGCGTAAGTTGCCCCTACAATCGCGTTTATCGAAGCTATCTCATCCTCTGCCTGGAATACGATTCCTCCAAACTCCGGGAGCTTTTCCGAAAGGTACTCGAAGAGGTCGCTGGCAGGCGTTATCGGATACCCTACGAACACCCTAAGGCCAGCAGCTATAGCCCCCTCAGCTATAGCCTGGTTTCCCGTTAAGAAGGCACGAGTCACGGTGTCCACCCTAAGCTGCAGCTTGCTCTGGAGCTATTTTCTCTACGCTCTCCGGGTCCCAGACCACAAGGCCTTCAGGTGCCCCGTCTGCGGCTGGCTCTATCCTTATGGCAAAGTCCGGGCAGTGGTACTCGCACAGCCTGCAGCCGATGCAGTCAGAAGGTCTCGCAGGCATGGTTACACGGAACCCCTTAGCGTTGGCCTTCTCCCCAACCTCCAAGACGTTCTTTGGGCACACGTGTATGCAGAGGCCGCACTCCTTGCAGCGGTTAGCTATTATGACGACCTTGAAGGCGCGCCTGCTCGCCAACAGCTGCACCGCAGCATAGTGAGTAGCGTCGGCGGAAAATATTAGTTTACGTCGCATCCTAACAAAGGTAGTCCTCCTCTCCAGAGCTAGATGGAGGAAAAGGTACCGGGTTAGGAGAGCGGCGTGTACGAAAACAGGTGAAGAGCGTATGCGTTCCACGGGAAGTACACGAACACCGCAATCGCCAGCAGGAGGCCGGCGATGAGGGCTGCGACCTCCTTGCCTCTGGTCACCTCAAGATTTGAGGTGTCCCCCTCCTGCTTCTGGAGTACGGAGTATATCGCGTAGCCGTAGTAGAACGATGCAATTATGATGTTTCCAGCCATGAATGCGGCCAGCACCTTGCTCACGCTCGCAACAGCTAGCAGGAGGTACAGCTTGCCCCAGAATCCAAGCAGCGGAGGAGCGCCAGCGAGACTGGCCATTGCTAACACGAACGCGAGGCCTAGCGCAGGGTTGGCATAGAGGAGGCCCTTCAGCCTGTTCCACGAGCACTCTCCGGGCTTACAGGAGGCATCTAAAGACACAAACCCTGCAAACTTTGACAGCGCATAGGCTGCTGTGTTTAACGCTATACCAGCTATGGCCGCTCTGTTGTCAGCTCCGGGAAGAGCCGCAAGTGCTGCAACACCCGCCACGATGTAGCCTGCTTGAGCTATGCTGCTGTAAGCCATCAGCTTCTGAGGCGAGTCGCGCACGGTTATCAAGGCACCTACGTTGCCGACAACCATTGTGAGGACTGCCAGCACACCCACAACATAGAGCACCGTCACTGGGCTTGCTGTTGCATAGGGGGCAACGATCCTGGCAATGAGCAGCACGGCTATTATCTTTGCAGAAGCGCTGGCAACCGCCACTGCCAGTGGCCTAGCGTTACCGTAGGTGTCCACAAGCCATCCGTGAAACGGGACGACACCCATCTTGAAGCCTATGCTGGCGACAGCCAGCCCTACCACGAGGGCCAGCAGCACAGGCTCGCCGTACGCTACGACGGCTTCTATCGCAGGGCGTCCCATCGTGGTGTGAACCAGGGTTATTACAAGCAGCAGAAGGATTGTGGCTATTGAGCCCGTTACCGCGTACTTTGTGGCTGCCTCTGCCGAGAATCTGTCCTTGCTGAGCGATATTATGATGTAGCTGGACACCGCTGCGAGTATCCACGCCACGTACACTGTGTACAAGCTCTTCGCAACGCTCAGCACAACGGTGCCTAGCGCTATTAGTCCCACCACTGCATAGAAGGCCTCTCCTCCATCCCATGCGTCAACGACTCCCGCAGCCGCTATGCTTGCGAGAAGGGCTACTGTGACGCCGAAGATTGCGAGGTACAGAGAGAAGGTGTCAAGAACCATGGTGCCGCCAAATATGGGCTGAGCCCCGGTATCCATGGTAAGTGCCGTAAAAAGCAGGAGCCCTAAGACGACAGCTGATGACACACCTAGCGAGAGTCTCGTGGTTCTCGTCCCAAATATGGGAGCAAGCAGGCCAGTAACCGAGTAGAGGGCTAGCGCCGCCACAAGAGTTATTTCAGCCGGAAGCATGCGTCTTCGCCCTCCCCTACATTGTAACCCAGAGCGACAACAGCATAGCTATTATGACACCCACAACGAAGTACGCGAGGTACGTGCGTATGTCTCCCCTATGAGCCCCTCTGGTTGCCTTGCTTAGGGCCGCGCCACCCCTCACCGCATCTTCGTGGATAATCCTGTCGAGCACTTCCTCTGCAGCCTCGCTTACAAGCACTCCGCCTGCGCCAAGTACCTCGGAGCCTCCATGCACCAGCCCGTCGAGAGCCCTCTCAAGCTCTAGCATCATCTTCGACACTGCCCTACCCGGGTAGACTATGGCACGGTATATTACCGAGTTAAGCAGCCAGCGGTCGTACAGGAAGTCCCTCAGCGCAGAGAGAGCTGCGCTCCTTTCGACAAACTTGAAGGGCTCTCTTACCCAGATGTACAGCGCTATCGTTGAGAAGCCGGCGAGGCCGGCAAGCGTACCGAACACTATGACTTCCATAGCGTGAGGAACGTGCAGATGGCCGTGCACTAGCTCGGCCGCAGCCTCCTCCATGAACTTCTCAATGTACGGCCATACGAGGCCTAGCCCTGCTT
>JBEVCG010000035.1:0-4206 GCA_040514325.1 Thermoproteota archaeon
GAGCGCCCGGCTCATAACCGGGTGGTCGGGGGTTCAAATCCCCCCGGGCCCACCAGCAAGCGCTTCACCTTCTCGAATACCTCTACTATCTCCGAAACCACAGCCTCCAGCCACGCCCTGCCCTTGTCGGCCGAGGCCCTTGAAGGAGATCCCATAACAGCTCGGGGGTACAGCTTCTCATCCACCGTAGGCGAGTAGACGTTTATCCGGGGAAGGTCAGGCGGGATGTAGTCTGATGCCGCCGCCATATCCACAGCCTCCGGGACAACGTGGAGAACCGCGCTCGTTTCATCCTCCCCAGCGTGGCCAGGCGAGCTGAAGAGGCGCTTCCTCTCCTCCTGCGCTACGTCGCGCCACCAGTCCACAACCACTATCACTGCACCTGTCCGGTAGGCTACGCGCTTTGCAGCCCTCCTTAGCGTAGCACTATTGCCACCATGCCCATTGATTACGAGAACAAATCTGTAGCCGTTCCGCACTATCTCTTCGAGGACGCTAGCAACGTACTTCTCGAAGGCGTCATCGTCAACGTCGATGGTGCCCGGAAACCTGCGGAGGCCGCGAGAGGATCCATACCATACCGGGGGGAACAGGTGAGCGCCAAGGCGCTCTGCCACCCTGCGGGCTACGTGATCCGCAAGGATTGTGTCGGTGCCAAGCGGTAGATGGTCCCCGTGCCTCTCAAGGCTCCCAACGGGAAGGACTGCAACCGACTTCTCTGCACTGTCGTAGCGGGAGCCTGGGAGAAGCCAGACTCTAACCTCCCCCAAGAGGCTACTACACCGCTTTGATAGCAGCCAAAGCGCAAGAAACGGTTAAAAGCCTGCCTGCCGAGTACGTCAGTTCTATAACGGCCGCCGGGATCGGGGCAGCCCTTCGATGCCGCCGTAGCTCAGCGGGTAGAGCGCCGGGCTGTTAACCCGGTGGTCGGTGGTTCGAATCCACCCGGCGGCGCCACATTCTCGCACTTCCAGCATCCTTCCGCGCAGCTGGCTGCCAGGCCCCCTGGCATCGCTGCGCTGACCGACGCAAATTAATGCGAAGGCGCGCTGGAGCTGCATAGCGGAGGAGAGGAAAGGGTGCATTGAGCCAGCAGAGATGTAGCGGGGACTGCGACGTTTCCGTGGTGCTGCCCACGTACAACGAGGCCGAGAACCTCCCCATCCTCATCGAGATGCTGGATGCTAGCCTCAGAAGGGCTGGCCTCTGCTACGAGGTCATAGTCGTAGACGACGATAGCCCCGATGGCACGTGGAAAGTTGCACTCCAGCTAGCCGAGCGGGGATTCCCCTTAAAGGTCAGAAGAAGGGTAGGGGTGCGCGGGCTAGGAGCAGCTATAGCGGATGGGATCAAGCTCGCGCGGTGCAGGTACGTGGTTGTCATGGACGCTGACCTCCAGCACCCCCCCGAGGTAGTCCCCAGGCTTGTCGAGAAGGCGAGCAGCGGAGCTGACGTTGTCGTTGCTTCACGCTACGCCCCCGGAGGCGGCGTAGAGGGGTGGAGCAGGGCTAGGCTGTTCATGTCAAAGGCCGCTGGACTCCTGGCGCACCTCCTGCTGCCCAGCTCAAGGAGTGTAAGCGACCCCATGAGCGGCTTCTTCCTGGTGAGGCGAGAGCTGGCTGCACGCCTCAACCTGGAGGCGAAGAGCTGGAAGATACTCCTCGAGATACTCGCTAAGGCCCCCAGCGCTAGGGTGGCCGAGGTCCCCTACACGTTTAGGAGAAGGGCTTCCGGAAGAAGCAAGCTGGGGGTAAAGGCGATAGTTGACTACGTGCTCGACCTCCTAAGGCTGAGCAACTACCGCATCCTGAAGTTTGCCGCAGTCGGCGCCAGCGGGGTTGCCGTCAACCTTGCAGCCCTTGAGGCAGCCTACGTGCGGGCAGGGCTGCCGGACTACCTCTCGTACCTAGCCTCCTGGGAGGTTTCGCTTACGTGGAACTACGTGCTCCACGACACCTTCACGTTCCGAGGAGCGAGGCCTTCAGGGCTCCTAAACGCAGTAAGGTACTGGCTCCTCTACCACCTCGCTGCTGCAGCCAGCTGGGCCGCGTACATGGCAACCGCGCTATCGCTCCACAGGCTGCTGGGTGTAGACTACCGCGCAGCAGCGCTGGCAGGCATCGCACTAGGGTTCATCGTCAACTTCGCGATATCGCAGCACAAGGTTTGGAGCGACACGCGGAGAACCTAAGGAGCATCCAAAACATGCGGGCCCGGAAGCTGAAGCCGAGCGCGCTAGAGCGGGGGACGGTCAACTCCTTAAACCCGTCTGGCAGAGATTTCAGCACCGGTGTCGAAGCTGTCAGGCGAGATCTTCGCCAACCCACTCGTAAAGGAGATCCTTAAGAAGACGAGGACTCTGTGGGCCCTCGGACACGCCATGTCTCTCATGAGCTGGGACCTCGAAACCTACATGCCGCGGAAGGGCATAGCAAGCAGGTCGGCTGCCTTTGAGGAGCTGAGCGCCCTTGCCCGAAGGTTGCTCCTAGACCCCGAGCTAGTGTCCCTCGTCGAGAGGGCGCAGAAGGCCTACGACGATCTAAACGATTACGAGAAGGGCGTTGTACGGGTCCTCTCCCGCGAAATACGGATAGCTAAGGCTATACCAGAGGATCTTGTCCGAAGAGAGGCCAAGGTGACGAGCGAAGCGACCGTGGTCTGGGCCGAAGCAAAGAAGGAGAACAACTACTCTAAGTTCAAGCCCTACCTTGAGGAAATAGTTAACATTGCTAGGGAGAAGGCCGAGAAGCTGGGGTACGAAGATCATCCCTACGACGCGCTTCTCGACCTCTACGAGGAGGGGCTGCGCACAGCCACCGTGAGGGGCATTTTCGAGGTTCTAGTTCCGGCAACCAAGAGGGTGCTCGAGAAGGTTCGGAGCTCGGGCTTCTACCCCGAACGCCACGAGCTCGAGGAGAGAAAGTACGACGTGGATGCCGCACGCGGGCTGCTCAGGAAGCTGCTCGACGTTCTCGGATGGCCTTGGGACCGCGGAAGGCTCGACGAGTCCCCCCACCCGTTCACGATAGAAATGGGCGTACACGACGTCAGGATAACCGTCAGGTACGAAGGCGTCGACATAAAACGCGCTGTATACAGCCTGGTGCACGAGTACGGCCACGCGCTATACGAGCTCCAGGTCGACCCCAGGCTGGAGGGGACCCCCATAGCTGGCGGCGCCAGCCTAGGTGTACACGAGAGCCAGTCGAGATTCTGGGAGAACGTGGTGGGCAGAGGGCCGCAGTTTGTTGCCACGCTCAAGAGGCTCCTCGACGATAGTATAAGGTACACGAGGGACTACGACCTGCTCGAGATCTACAGGTACGTCAACACTGTTAGGCCCAGCCTAATCAGAGTTGATGCGGACGAGGTCACATACAACCTCCACATATACCTGAGGTTCAACCTAGAGCTAAAGCTGATAGAAGGCAGGCTCACAGCAGACGACCTGCCGGCAGCGTGGGACGACGCCATGGAGGAGCTGCTCGGGGTTCGGCCGAAGAGCTACAGCGAAGGCGTGCTGCAGGACATTCACTGGAGCCACGGAAGCATAGGCTACTTCCCCACTTACACTCTGGGCAACGTGATCGCCGCCATGCTGTGGAGGAAGCTCCGCGGCACTCTGGAGAAGCCCGGCACAGTGGAAGTTGAGGAGCTGAAGAGGTGGCTGCGGGAGGAGATACACCGCTGGGGCAAAACGTACAGCCCCCAGGAGCTGCTGGTAAAAGTGCTCGGCTCGGCTCCCGATGCTCGGGCTCTCGTGGAGTACTTGGAGTGGAAGTACATCGAGCTTCCGAACAAAATAGAAGAGTACCTCAGCTCCAGCTGAGCGCCGAGAGGTGCCCACGGTGGGTGACAGGTGCTATGCAGCGCGCATCCCACTTCACGTAACTGGCCTCTGGATGCCCATCCTGTCGTCGAACCCCGCATTCTCGGGAAGCATAGGCGCCGGACTCCTGCTCGAGCCGGCTGCAGAGGCGCTTTCGTGCAGCTGCAGCGGAAGGAGCCGCGCGGTAGTCCGCACCCCGGTGGGCCAGCTGGACGGCTCGGAGATCGAAACCGTGAAGCGCGTTGCCGCAAGCGCTGGAGCCCGCCTGGCAGATCTGTGCTTTGAGCTCAACCTGCCAGTCCCCCTCGGGGCAGGCTACGCCGGAAGCGCCGCCGTAGCTCTGGCAGCCTCCCTGTCGCTTGCCGCCGTATACGGAC
>JBEVCG010000035.1:4216-30723 GCA_040514325.1 Thermoproteota archaeon
TATACGGACTGTCTGTCGAGGAGGCTGCATACCACGCCCACGTAGCTGAAGTGGAGGCTGGCACTGGCCTGGGAGATGTCGCCGCCATGCTGTACGGGCGCGGGCTGGAGCTGCGCCTAGCCCCTGGAGCCCCGGGCCTCGCACGCGTTGTATCCATTCCACTGAGCGCCAATCTGAAGCTGGTCACGGCATCGCTGGGTTCCATGTCGACCTCTGAGATGCATAAGGTGTTAGCTGATAGGCTGTACAGCATGACCGCACCGAGGATACGGAGGGTCTTCGAGAACGCCTCCCTGGAGGTCTTCCTTGAAGAGGCGCGCAGCTTCTCCGTGGAGGCTGGCTTCGTGGACAGATCCCTTGCAGAGAAGATCGACAGGATCGCTAGACGAGGATCTGCCCTCGGTTGGTACGTCAAGAAGAAGGTGCTGGTGGTGGTCTCCGAGGAGGATCGCGCAGAGGAGGTTAAGGCAGAGCTGGAGGGGCTTCTGCCGGACGCGCGCATTTTTGTTGGAAGACCCTCGGCCTCCCCCCTCCAGGTCTGGGAGGAGCAGAGGGGTTTCCACAGCCTTTGTGGTGGGGGCAGCTGTGCTTAGCAGATTTAATAGCATCCTAGGGCCACGAAACGTTTGTGGGGCAGCATCTTGCTTATAGCCGTAGTGGACTGCGAGTCCTCGGTGGACCAGTGCTCAAAATTTTACGCTGAGGCTCTTAGGCTCCTAGACAACCCCATCTTCAAGAAGTCTGCTTACGTCGACATAGCCAAGGTGAGAGGAACCATCTACGCAATGGGCCTTGACGACGGGCTTTCAACAGCCATCGTTCTAGCGCTTTACCGGCGCGCGAGGAGCCTTGACCTAAACGCCTCGCTGGTTTACGGAGTACACGTAGAGGAGGATGCAATCCCAAGCAGCGTCAGAGAGGCTGCTCGGATGCTTTCAGAAGGGCGGGAGGTGAGCAAGGAGGCTGCAGAGAGCCTTAAATCGGTGATGACCACGGGCCATGCGGTGGCCCACATATGTAAGAAGTAGGCTGCCAGCATGCGTGCTGCCACACCCACATAGCCGGTGGTAGGGTTTTGTCTGATGAGCGAACAGAGGGGGAGGGGCCACGCATCTACACTGTAGGCCACAGTACACGCTCTATCAACGAGTTCCTCGACCTGCTGAAATCCTACGGTATCTCGGTTGTAGTCGACGTTAGGAGGTGGCCCACAAGCAGGAAGCATCCGTGGTTCAATAGGGAAGAGCTGGAGAAGGCCCTCGAGCGTAGGGGAATAAGGTACGTGTGGCTTGGAGAGCTGCTGGGAGGTTACAGGGAGGGAGGCTACGAGTCCTACATGGCTACGGAAAGCTACAGAAGGGGTATAGAGAAGCTCCTGGAGACTGTTAGGAGAGCTGATGGTCCGGTGGCGATAATGTGCAGTGAGAAGCTCTGGTTTCGCTGCCACCGCAGGTTTATATCAGATACGCTCACCTCTCTCGGGTACAAGGTCATACACATACTTGATGTAGGGAGGGCGCAGCCCCATCCAGGGAGGGCCCGCTACACCTCCTCCTCGACAAGCAGCGAGCTTAGCGAAACGTAGCTCTTCGGTATCTCTGCTCTGACGCCCTTCTTGGGGTCAACAACCTGGTTCACCCTGAGGTCTACCACGAGGCTTGCCAGCATGTACGCATCCTCGAAGCTCATCCCGTAACGCTTCATCAATGCTCTAACGGCCTCCTCCGACGCCCTATAGGCGGCTTCGTCCAAGTCGTCGCCGTAGGCCAGTATGGCGTAGCGGTCTTCAAGCTCGAGTACCGGGTACCTCGGAGCCCTCCCCTTTATCACGTCAACCCTCACCCTTACCTCTCCGCTAACCTCGGCCGCCGAGACGCAAAGCTCCCCGTCAGCCTGTACAGCATGGAGATCCCCCAAGGCAAGGAGGGCACCCCTAACAAATACCGGCAGGTAGACCTTTGTCCCCACGGTTAGCAGCGAGACATCCATGTTTCCGCCGTGCCTACCGAGCGTTCCCGTGGGGTACCTGCCATCTCGCGGAGCCACGCCTATGACGCCAATCATGGGTCTAGCCTTAATTGCAACACCGTCGAAGTAGACGTAGCCTCCACCAACTTCAAGGATCTTCGCTCGCGGCTTGAACCCCTTATCGTGGAGAACGCCGCTTCCAGGAACTACGAGGATCACCGCCCGGTCGGCAAGCTTTATGTCCAGAACTTCTACGACGAGCGTGTCACCCGGCTCAGCCCCTCTGACGAAGAGAGGGCCCGTGGCAGGATTCACTCGGCTCCAGTCTATCTGCTCCATGGTTTCGCCTTCCTCTGAGATCTGGCCGCCAAGTGCATCAATGGTCTCGAACACGACTTCGTCTCCGGCTTCAGCGTACTCGGCTGGCTCGTGGTCGGGGGAGAACTCGTAGATCACCTTGGTTCTCGGAATCCTCTTTGTCACTGCCCGGTCACCGAGGGTGAGTAGCTGTTAACCAGGAAAATTAAAGGAGGCTGTGCACCGAACGCACGAACCTTATGTACCTAGGCAGCAGAGGGATTACGCGGTGGGAGTAACATGGTTTCGAAGAGGTACGACGTTGTGGTCGTTGGCGGCGGCCCCGGAGGCTACCCGGCAGCCGTAGCTGCTGCAGCCGCTGGGGCTAGGGTGGCTCTCGTCGAGGCGCGTGCGCTCGGCGGAGAGTGCACAAACTACGCGTGCGTACCGACGAAGGCTCTGCTTAAGGCTGCAAAGAGTGTGGCCGATGCCGCAAAGTGGGGGAGGCTGCAGGAGGTCGATGCGCGCAGCATTGCTTCCTGGATCGAGGATGTTGTTTCAAGGGTGAGGGATGGGGTACGCTACATTCTCGAGAGGCGGGGGGTGGACATCTACCTAGCCTCAGCCCATATTGAGTCGAGGAACGCGCTGGCGCTCTCGACAGGGGAGGTGATCGAGTTCAGGCAGCTGGTGGTCGCTACGGGCTCCGAGCCCTGGGAGCCGCCGGGGCTGGAGCCCGACGGTGAGCTTGTTCACAATAACCGAACGGTGATCAGCGCGCTAAAGGAGCAGCCGTCTAGGGTGCTTGTGGTTGGAGGCGGAGCCGCCGGCGTAGAGTACGCAGAGGCCTTTGCCATGCTTGGCGCGGAGGTTCACCTCGTCGAGATACTGGAGAGGATCCTGCCGGGGATGGACAGGGACCTCTCCAGGGCTGCTTCGATGCACCTACGCAGGCTTGGGGTCCGCGTCAGTACGTCCACCTCGGTGGAGTCTCTCGAGAGGTTGGGGCGGAAGGTTGCTGTTAAGCTCAGCAACGGGGTGGAGCTAGAGGTTGACGCAGTCATCATTGCGACTGGGAGAAAGCCCGTGACAGAGCCCCTCGGCGTAAGCAAGCTGGGAGTGGAGACAGACGCCAAGGGGTTCGTGAAGGTAAACGAGAGGATGGAAACGAGGGTGCCTGGCATCTACGCCTCCGGGGACGTGACAGGGCCTCCTCTCCTAGCGCACAAGGCCATACACCAGGGGATTGTTGCAGGCCTCAACGCAGCTGGAGGCAGCGCCGTGTACAAGCCCGGCTACGTGCCCCTGGTCGTGTACGCCTCCTTGGAGCTAGCCCAGGTCGGCGCTACTCTCGAGGAAGCCCGCGCAGCAGGGATCGACGCAGCCGAAGTCAGGGTGAGGCTGGGCTCGGTAGCGCGGGGTGTGGTAGAGGGGATGGAGTACGGGTTCGCGAAGCTGGTGTACGATAGGCGTACGGGCAAAGTTCTCGGAGGGGCCATAGCGTCCCCCCACGCATCTGAAATGATAGCCACCTTGGCGCTGGCGGCAAAGAAGGGGCTGACCGTGGAGGATCTGGCCGAGCTTCAGTACCCGCACCCTACGGTATCCGAGGCGCTGGGGGAGGCGGCTCTTGCCGCTCTGGGCAGGGCAGTGCACTACGTCAAGTAGGGTAGGGGTGCGTCAGCACCGCATTCGCCCTGGCCGGAGCCGACAGCTAGGCTTTTACACGTTTCACCGCGTCGGCTGGGTAACCGCATCTACATCTCCGGGGCCGAGGCCCCGGATAAGGCTCCCCGAAAAGATCCCCATCCCGATGCAGCATTGTATGATGCCGCTCGGGTCTAATATCTTACAAGCAGCCGCTTTAAGAGGCGTGGAGGCGCCGCCTGGGCTGGGCTTCACTCGGAGGTGTTGGTGCTGAGCCTAGCGCTGGCTTTGGCGCTGTACGTTGGAGTGGCGTTTGCGCTGCATGACTCCATCGCGAAGATTTCAAGGATAGATCTGCCGCCGGAGTCGATCACCGCTGGGACGCTGGTCTGGGGCCTCGCAATGCTCGCTCTTGCCATCCCCCTGCTCGGCGCTCAACTCCCATCTGCGCGCGCCATAGTATTCTACCTGCTTGCAGGTGTGCTGAACTTCGCTGTAGGCAGGTCGCTGCTGTACGTTGCAATTAGGAGGCTGGGGTCGAGCGGTGGGAGCATCCTTTCAAGCACCAGCGCGGTATTCGGCGTTGTCGCCGGCTGGAGCCTAGCAGGAGAGGAGCTGAGGGCAAGCGTGGTTGCGGGATCCCTGCTGATATTCGCCGCGTCCTACCTAGCCTCGGGAGGCTTAGAGAAGCTAGATCCATTGGGGCTCCTAGCTGGCCTCGGAAACGGTGCCGGGATAGCAATGGGAGTCGCGCTCGCGAGGCTGGGAAACATCAGCGGGGGCAACCCCGTGGGGGGAGTCATAATCGCCTACATCGCGGGAGCGCTCTCGTCGGCGCTAGCCACAGCCGCAAGGGGTAGCGGAGGAAGCGCGCTTCGCGAAAGCTTTGGAAGCCCGCCCGTAGCCCTTATGGGCCTGCTCGCCGCATCTGGACAGCTGAGCAGGTACCTCGCGCTCGAGTCCCTAGAGGCCAGCGTTGTAGCACCGCTCCAGAACACCAGGCCGCTGATAGCCACCATGCTCCTAGCCGCGTTCGGGTACCGCGCCGTGAGGCCATCTGCAAGGCACTGGATCGCATCCCTCATGGTTCTAGCCGGAGTGTACCTCGTTGCTTCAGGCGCTTAGGCGGACAGAGCCCAGTGTGGCAAGCTTTTATCCTCTACAGAGAGCTGTAGGATGCAGCGGAACTCTCGGAAGACGCGGCTACAGCCCACGGGAGGTGTGGGAGACGGCAGGCAGCAGTAGCGGCGGTATCCCTAGGAACGTTGTTGCGCTTCTCCAGTTCTCGCTGTTCAGAGGGATAGCTACCGGGGGGTTCCAGGCACTCTTCACAGCCTACATGAAGGCTGAGGGCTACTCATTCAGCAGCATAGGAGCCGCTGTAACCGCCTCCTCCATACTCGCTGCAGCCGTTGCACCGGGCTTTGGCACAGTCATCGACTGCTACGGGGCAAAGCTCACCTCAGCTGCAACGGGAGCCCTTCTGGCTGCATCGCTTGCCGTCCTCCTGGCCAATCCGAGCTATGGCGTTTTCCTCCTTTCCTACGCCCTCTTCATGGTAGCCTTCTCGCTGGGCCAGCCTGCCCGCGCAACACTCCTCGCGAAGAGCGTTCCCCCGGAGAAGCACGGCTGGTACATAGGGCTGACAAGCACGGCTTTTGCGCTGGCGCGAACCATTGGACCGGCAGCCGCCGGATTAATAGCGTCGGTTTACGGCTTCAAGCCTGCCTTCGGCGTCCTCGCTGTGGTCGCTGCAGCAGGCGTTGTGCTGTTCTACATTACCGCTGTGGAAACACGCGAGGCTCGCTGCGGGGAGGTTCGCAAAGAGGCTGCGAGAGCCTATAGGAGGCTGCTTTCGGCGCCGCAGGGCCTGCGCTGGCTCTTCCTCGTGGTGGCCTTGGATAGGGCCGGGTGGCGGCTCTGGTTCCCTATGCTGAGCGCCTACCTGTACAGCATGGGCTACAGCGAAGCTGAGGTTGGAGGCCTGCTCTCGGTGATGTCTCTGACCCAGACGGTGCTTACCACCATATGGGGTAGGCTCACGGAGAGGATAGGGCCGCACAGGCTCATGGCGCTCTCCGAGGCCTTTGGGGCCGTTGCCATGGCTATACTAGCTAGCCCCGTTCCGGCGCTCAGGGCTATGGCCGGTATGGTGATCGTTGGAGTGTCCATTTCGGCCTGGGTTCCCGGGTACAACAGGACTGTAGCAGCTATCGCCAGGGAGAAGTTGGGGGAGGCCTACGCATCATCAAACGCTGTGAGAACCTTCTCATCGGCCTTCACTCCAGCTCTTGGAGGCGCAATCTACGACTCGCTGGGCTCCATCCCGCTGTTTTCCCTCTCGGCGGTTACCGTAATTACCGCAGGCATGCTTGCAACGAGACTTGGAAGGTGGATCTCCAGAAGTGGCTCCGGAGGGCCAACGGGGCCGGGCGGAGGCCAGCCTGATCAGGGGGCCCTGGTGACCGGCGGCTATGAGGAGAGAGGTAGCCCTTGTAGCTAGGGCTGCGCGAGGAGCTCGAAACGCCTTCGCCGTGCTGGCCGGAGCCTTGGAGGCTGCAGGCCTGCTGGGGAAAGGGGTGAGGATGTACGTTACCGAGGACGACCCCCTCCCGCACGCGTTGAGGCTGGAGGAGAAGGGTCTTAGGGTCGCCGTGCTCTACGGCGTAGCTTCGCACAGCTTCGTGGACCTTGCAGGCGAGCTGGAGGCCGTTGCGTCGAGGTACCCGGTCATGGTCGGCGGACCGCACGCCGAGGCTGCATACTGGCAGGTGCTAAGGCTAGGCGCCAAAGCTGCCGTTGTCGGAGACGGGGAAGCCGCTGTTGTAGGCTTTGCGAAGTACGTGATGGGCGAAGCCGACCTAAAGGATGTACCCAACATAGCCTATAGGGACGGCGAGAGGTTCAGAGTCTCGAGAATAGATGTGGTGGACCTCGACTCCTACCCAGCGTACAGCAGGACGCTGAGCCTATACCCACCTATAGAAATTATGAGGGGGTGTCTCTACAGCTGCAAGTTCTGCCAGGTTCCCTGGATGTTCAAGAAGCAGGTTAGGTTCAGGAGCGTTGAGAGGGTTGTAGAGGCGGCGGAGGCGTATGTTAGGGCTGGCATTAGGAGGATAAGGTTCGTGGCGCCCATAGGGTTTGCCTACATGAGCACAAAGCCTGGAGAGCCCAACGTCGACGCCATCGAGAGGCTGCTCAAGGGGGTTAGGGGTGTTGGCGGAGAGCCTTACCTAGGCACCTTTCCCAGCGAGGCGAGGCCCGAATACGTTACGCGCGAGGTCCTTGAAGTGGTAAAGAGGTACGCGGCAAACCGCAGAGTGGCGATAGGCTTGCAGAGCGGCGACGAAAGGGTGCTGGCGCTTTCGCTCAGGGGGCACGGGGTTGAAGAGGTCCTCGAGGCGGTGAAGCTCACAGTAAGCATGGGCTTGGGCGCCGTGGTCGACATGATCTTCGGGATGCCCGGCGAGGACGAGGAGGCTGTGAAGAGGACGGTCGAGGTCATGTTCAAGCTTGCGAGGATGGGCGCCAGGCTGAGGCTCCACACGTTTATGCCGCTTCCAGGGACGCCCTTTGCCCGGCAGAGGCCGAGGCCCATACACCCTGCTTACCGCGCCGCAGTTAGGAAGCTGATCGGAAAGGGGGTCATCGAGGGCGACTGGGAGGAGCAGGAGCGCCTAGCCGTAAAGATATACTGCACAACAGCTGCCGATCCAGCACCCACACCGCACCCGAAGCCTCTAGCTGGAGACGAAGGCCTTTGCAGGGGCGTGTGGCGCCATATGGAGAGGACCACAAACGCGTACAGGGGAGCTCTGGGGGTGTCCTCAGGTGGCCTGTGAGGGGGCGGGCGAGGTTGCTGTAAAGAGGGGTCTCGTGGAAGCCGTAAAGCGCGAGGTCCTAGGCTCACCTGCTGAGAGGGTTTACCTGGCCGTGGGGCGCAGCTCTACGGGCAGGTGCGTAGTGGAGCGCGTTGTAGAGTGTCCGAACGTGGCGCGCAACCCCGCCCTAGAGTTTCTAGCTGATCCTGAGTGCGTCTACAGAATCTATATGGAGGCCGAAAGGGAGGGACGGGAGGTTGTCGCCATAATACACAGCCACCCTGCAGCGCCGCAGCCAAGCTTGAAGGATCTGAGAGGCATGCAGAGGTGGCCTGTGCCCTGGATCATATTCAGCTCGCTGAACGGCTCGTACGCCGCGTGGATTGTTGAAGGCTCCGAGGTCAAGCGGCTACGCGTGATCGAGGAGAGCTAAGATTAGGGTGCTCGGCTACCCCAGGGCTTCCCACATCATCCTGCGATCTGCAGGCATGACTCTCCTCACAGCAGCCTCGTGATTATACTGTCTAGTGCCCCTTAAATTCCAGCGCCGCACCTATACCTTCGAGGAAGGCATCATGCATCCGTGGCTTCCCGCTCGGAAGCACCTAGAGGAGATGCTGAAGGCCATCGGCGTTTCCGACCCCATGGAGCTGTACAGCGACGTTCCGCCGCAGCTCATCCTCAAGGAGCCGCCGAAGGTGGGGTTCGGCAGGCGGCTTTCAGAGGTAGAGATGGAGCGGATCTTCGCCAGCTACATGGACAAGGTCCGGGTGTTCCTTGACCCTCCACCCTTCATGGGAGGGGGGCTCTGCCTGCACGCTGTACCTTCCGTGGTAGACGCCGTGATTTCGCGCGCAGAGTTCCTCACAGCGTACACCCCCTACCAGCCTGAAATCAACCAGGGGCTTCTGCAAGCATTATTCGAGTACCAGAGCCTCGTCGCAGACCTCCTAGAAATGGACGTGGTAAACGCATCGATGTACGATATGAGCACGGCCCTCGCGGAGGCCGCTCTCATGGCTATGAGGGTTACGAAGAGGCGCAAGGTGCTCGTGCCCTCCACAATGCATCCAGAGCACCTCCAGGTTCTGGAAACGTGGCTGAGCGGGATAGAAGCGAAAGTGGAGAAGGTGGATTTCGATAGGGAGACGGGGTTCATGGACCTGGACGACCTCGAGGCGAAGATTGACGATGGCACAGCGGCCGTCTACGTCGAGGTTCCGAGCTACCTCGGCTTCATAGACACCAACGTGGAGGCTATAGGCGATACGGCCCACAAGCACGGCGCGCTCCTGATAGCCGGCGTTGACCCCCTAAGCTTAGGCATAGTCAAGCCCCCAGGCCGCTACGGAGCAGACATAGCGGTGGGTGAAGGCCAGCCCCTCGGACTCAAGCTGAACTACGGTGGCCCGCTTCTCGGCATCTTTGCCACCAGGTGGGACCGCAACCTGGTAAGGCAGATGCCCGGGAGGCTCATAGGCCTAACGAGAACTGTGGACGGCGGCGAGAGGGGCTTCATGATGGTGCTCCAGACGAGAGAGCAGCACATAAAGAGGGAGAAGGCTACATCCAACATAACCACCAACGAAGCGCTTATGGCCGTGGCCGCTGCCGTGTACCTCTCCCTGCTAGGCGGCTCCGGGCTCCGGAGACTCGCCGAAGCTATATGGTACAAGAGCCACTACGCTGCCAAGAGGCTCTCCACGCTGGATGGCGTTACCGCGCCGGCCTTCAGCTCGCCCTTCTTCAAGGAGTTCACCGCGTCGTTCCCCAAGCCCTACACCGACGTCCACAAGAAGCTGCTGGGGCGCGGCATCCTAGGCGGGCTGGCGCTCTCAGGACCACCTCTCCACGACAGCTCGAAGGCCCTCTTCTGCGTCACGGAGGTCCACTCCCTCAAGGACATAGATAGGCTAGTGGACGTCCTAGGTGAGGTTCTGTGAGCGGTTCGGGCTGGAGGCAGGCTAAGTGGAGCGAGCCGCTTGTACACGAGCTCGGCAGCCCCGACAAGACCGGGCTCGCGATACCGTACGAGGACGAGGTGGAGAGGATCAGAGCCGACTTCGGCTCTGAACCCAGCAGGGAGCTGGGATCCATGTACCGAGCAGACACGCCAGGCCTTCCCGGGCTCAGCGAGGTCGAGGCTGTGAGGCACTTCACGAGGCTCAGCCAAATGAGCTATGGAGTCGACCTGGGCCCCGTCCCGCTGGGCTCATGCACCATGAAGTACAATCCGAAGATAGCCGAGAAGCTCACGTCAAGCCCCAAGATAGCCTACGCGCACCCGTACCAGGACGAGGAGACGGTTCAAGGCCTGCTGGAGATCCTCTACACGCTTGAGAGGTGGCTGGCAGAGATAACCGGCATGGATCGGTGCAGCCTGCAGACACCTGCAGGAGCTGCCGGAGAGCTTGCAGGCGCGCTTATGATAAGGAAGTACTTCAGAGATCGCGGAGAGAACGAGAGAATCGAGATGCTTGTTCCAGATTCGGCTCACGGGACAAACCCTGCCAGCGCGGCCATGGCAGGATTTGTGGTGGTGAAGGTACCAACCTCGCCCAGCGGGACCGTGGACGTTGATGCGCTTCGAGCAGCAGTATCTCATAGAACCGCCGGCATAATGCTCACGAACCCAAACACTCTGGGCCTATTTGAGGACAGAATCCTGGAGATAGCGGAGATAGTACACGGAGCAGGCGGCCTGCTATACTACGACGGCGCCAACCTGAACGGTATAATGGGCATAGTGAGGCCCGGCGACATGGGGTTCGACATAGTCCACCTAAACATACACAAGACTTTCGCAGCACCCCACGGAGGGGGAGGGCCCGGAGCAGGGGTCGTTTGCGCGCGGGGAGAGCTTGTCGACTACCTGCCGAGGCCCCTCATAGAGTTCGACGGAAGAAGGTACTACTGGGATTACAGGTGCGATAGGTGCATCGGGAGGATAAGGGCCTACTACGGCAACATAGTACCACTCCTCAAGGGGTTCATATACATCGCCATGATGGGTGGCGAGGGGCTCCGAGAGGCAGCAATACAAAGCGTGGTTAACACGAACTACTTCATATCGCTCATCAGAGGAGCGCGAGGCTACACGCTGCCCTACGACCCTAACAGGCCCAGGAAGCACGAAGTGGTTATATCGGCGGAGCCTCTGGCCAAGGAGACTGGAGTAAGGACCGAGGACATCGCAAAGGCCCTTCTCGACTACGGGCTCCATGCACCGACGGTGTACTTCCCACTAATCGTCGAGGAGGCGCTGATGATAGAGTTCACGGACACCGAGACCAAGGAGAACATAGAGCTTTACGCAGAAGCGCTTAGAGAGATAGCCGAGAGGGCCTACAGAAACCCCGAGGAGGTTAAGGCCGCTCCAAGGAGCGCGGCGGTTGGGAGACTTGACGCAAGGTACGCCAACCACCCCAAGACCGTGGCGCCAAGCTACAGGGTCGTCCAGATGAGGATGAAGGGGGAGGGGGCGGAGAGGTAGGCAGAGAGTTTTAACCAGCCCTTCGCCGGCTGTTAACGCTCCACCCAAGCTCCGCCAGGATGCTGCGCAGGCAGGTTTCCAATGCCTTCAGCTGTTTTTGGTCCAGCCTGGGAGGTCTCGGGCAGTAGGGGTCTATGTGCGGTCTTCCCTCTTCATCGGCTACGACGGGGTACAGGCGGCACCCTACGGGCCTGTGCTCGTACACCTTGCACGCACCCGTTGCCGTATCCAGGAAAACGCAGCTACCGCCGACGTTTCTGAGCCTGGGTATACCGCTCGAGTAGTCGACGAAGTAGCTTCTGTCGTACCCGAGGGATTCTAGCTCCTCTATGTCCCGGTCTGTGAGGGGCATCTCAGTTTTCATGCAGCAAAGCGCACAGTAGATGCCGGGGGCCAGAGCGCAGCCAGCAGCTATGTGGATATCGTCACATGATCCTCGTGAGGCGCGGCGGGTTTTCGCTAAGCGCCTTCTCGACCTCCTCTCTGCTAGGTGCACTCTGCGCACCCCGCCTCGTAACCTTGATGCCTGCTGCAACCGCTGCCGCCCAGAGGGCTGTTTCGTAATCCTCGCCCCGTGCGAGGTAGAAGTTAAAAACAGCGTCGAATACGTCGCCAGCACCCGTTGTGTCTACTGCAGGCCCTGCTGTGAAAGCGTCCACCCTGTAGACGCCGTGAGGCGTGGAAGCTATAGCGCCCTCCGAGCCCATTTTGACGACCAGGATCCTAGGCCCCGAGGAGGAGGCCCGCGCCACGCTCGCGGGCGTAGGGGGTTCACCGTAGACGTAGGCGAACTCCTTGCGGTTGAGGAAGAGTACGTCGAAAATTCTCGACGAGACTCTGGCCACGTCTGCGCCCGCCTCGCGCGCCACCGAGCCACCGGGATCGTAGGATGCAAGCTCCGCGTCTATTCGGCCCCTCGCTGTGGAAGCTACCTGCGGGCTCATACTTGCTACGTGGAACACGTCGGAGGAGAGGCCGTCCACCTCTGTTCCATCTGTGTAGGCGTTTGCCCCCATAACGCTTACCATGGACTTGGCACCTCCACCGCTGACAATTACAACGACAATGCCCGGCAGCTCGTCCTTATGCACCTTCACGCAGCCTACATCGATCCCCGCCCTGGCCAGGCTAGCCAATATGCCGAGAGAGGACGCGAGCTCTCCCGTGTTGGCGCACAAGACCACCTTGTCGCCCATGCGGGCAACTGCAACGGAGTAGTTGGATGCTGAGCCACCTGGACCTATATAGGCGTCGGTAGCGTTTACCGCCTCGTCTTCCCCCGGGATCCTATCCACCACCAGGTATACGTCTATGTTAACCTTGCCTAGAGCCACATGCCTCGGCATCTCGGTATGCCTCCAGCCGCACCAGCACTGTATAGCACGAGCGCAACATATATTCACAATTGTCCTAGGCCCTCTAAGGCCAGAGGCAGGAGTAAACGGCCGGGAGCCGGTGTCGGCAATGCCCAAGTGGGTGGTCACGTCAGCGTGGCCTTACGTCAACAACGTACCGCACCTCGGGAACCTCATAGGATCCATACTATCCGCCGACGTCTTTGCACGCTACCTGAGGCTTAAGGGAGAGGACGTGATTTTCGTCAGCGGTAGCGACGAGCACGGAACTCCGATAGAGGTTGAAGCCATAAAGCGGGGAGTGCACCCACGCGAGCTGACAGACCAGGCCCACGCCTACGTATCCAAGCTCTTCCAGGAGTTCGGAATAAGCTTCGACAACTACACGAGAACTGAGAGCGAAACGCACAAGGAGTACGTAAGGGAGGTCATGACGAAGATTCACGAGAACGGGTACGTGTTTAAGCAGGACGAGCTCCTCCCGTACTGTCCCCGCGACCGGAGGTTCCTTCCAGATAGGTTCGTTGTAGGGACGTGCCCCTACTGCGGCTACCCGAAGGCCTACGGGGACCAGTGCGACAACTGCGGCAGGCTGCTAACCCCGACCGAGCTTCGCGAGCCCCGCTGCGCAATATGCGGTGGCTCCGTCACGTTCAGAAAGAGCACGCACTGGTTCTTCGACCTCCCAAAGCTCCAGGAGAAGCTGGAGAAGTGGCTGCGCGGGTCGAGGCTGCCGCCCAACGTAAAGAACTACAGCCTCAAATGGGTGGAGGAGGGGCTTAAGCCCAGGAGCATCACGAGGGACAACGAGTGGGGTATACCGGCGCCGTTCCCAGGCGCAGAGGGCAAGACGGTCTACGTGTGGTTCGAGGCCCTGCTGGGCTACGTTTCTGCTACGAAGGAGTACTGGGCTAAGCGGGGCAATCCGGGCAAGTGGAAGGAGTACTGGATGGACAGCAGCACCAGGACGGTATACTTCATAGGCAAGGATAACGTCCCGTTCCACGCGATAATCCTCCCCGCGCTGCTGATGGCCACCGGAGACCCGTACACCCTCCCCTGGTACATTTCAGCGACCGAGTACCTAATGTACGAGGGCGAGCAGTTCTCGAAGAGCAGGCGCTGGGGTATATGGATAGACGAGGCGCTGGAGCTTCTCCCCGCTGACTACTGGAGGTTCGCCCTGATAAAGATGAGGCCAGAGGCTAGGGACACGAACTTCACGTGGTCCGAGTTCGTTAGGATAGTGAACAGCGACATGAACGACGACATAGGCAACTACGTCAACCGGGTGCTTAAGTTCATTGAGGGGAGGATGGGCGGCGTAGTCCCCGAGCCTGGAGATTTCACCGACATCGACGCCAGCTTCGCGGAAAAGGTTAAGAGCCTCGTGGACAGGGTGGGGGCGCTCATCGAGCAGTTCAGGCTTAAGCAGGCCCTCGAGGAGGTTGTGGAGCTTGCGCGGAGCGGGAACCAGTACCTGAACGCCAAGGAGCCATGGTCCAAGATCAAGACGGACCCGAAGGACGCCGCTACGACCATGTACGTGGCCGCTAACTCGGTCGCCGTCCTAGCGGTGGCTCTAGCACCGTTCGTGCCCAGCTCGGCCGAGAGATTATGGCGCATGCTAGGTATGGGGGGGACCGTGCACAAACCCGGGATCTGGAGCGAAGCGCGGAACTTCATGGTTAGGCCTGGGCACCGCATAGGGAAGCCCGAGCCTCTGTTCAGAAAGCTCCCCCAGGACTTCGAGAAGAACGCGGAGAAGCTCCTGCGCGAGGCACGGGAGAGGGTTATGGAGAAGAGGCCGCCCCTCCTACGGTGGTAAGCGCTGCCATGGGCTGCAGCAAGGTACGGGTGGTTGGGGGAGTTAGAAAGCTTAGGGCGCTCCTCGACGAGGAGCTGAGGAAAATCTACAGCTACAACGCGCAAATCCGCGGAACAGGCTTCTATCTGAAGCCGTGGCACGTTGTGAAGAAGAGGACGAGCAGGGGGGAGCGGCTCTACATATACATTGGCAGGTACTGGTGGCGCCTAGCCTACGTGGGCAAGCGCGGTCGCACGTCCCGAATCCGGTGGACGTACGTCGGCAGGTCCAAGCCCCAGGAGCTGTCGGGGTACCCGGATCCCCCGCCGACAGCTCTAGAGGGGATAAGGATCGCCGTAGAAGGGGACGACATAGTCATGAACCGGGAGGACTACGAGAAGCTAAGCAGGGTTCTTGGAGAGGCCAAAGCAGAGTGCGTAGAAGGGTGAGTACAAGGAGATGCAGTTTTAGCCCGGGTCCTGCTTTCTTAAATGGGCAGCGAGGGTCGTGGGGAGCCTTCCCCTCAGCCGAGGCCGTGAGGAAAACGGGTGGCCGCCTCCGACTTCCACCAAGAGGTGTGCGTGTAGGTGGCTCCTCGGGTAAGGGTTCTCGGAGCGGACAGCTTCGGAGTAAGATCCATGGCCGTAGTGGTGGAGCTGGAGAGCGGAACCAAGGTAGCCATCGACCCCGGGGTGAGCTACGCGCCGCGCCGCTACGGCCTGCCCCCGCACCCGCGCGAGCTGGAGAGGCTGGGCGAGGTTAAGGAGAGGATACTACGAGAGGCTGTGGACGCCGACTACATCGTCTTGACTCACTACCACTACGACCACTACATCTACTCTCCAGAGGAGGTCGAGTTCTACCGGGGCAAGGTCATCCTGGCCAAGCACCCTTCAGCCAACATAAACTTCAGCCAGAGAATGAGGGCTTACAGGCTCTTCAAGAAGAGCGGCGTTGAGCGGTTAGCCAAGAGGATCGTGTACATAGACGGGTCAAGAATCAGCGTCGAGGGAGCAACCATAGAGGGGTCCGAGCCCGTGCCCCACGGCCCGGAAGGGTCGAAGCTAGGTTACGTGGTGATGGTGAGGATCAGGGGTGAGGGTGTGGACTTTGTCCACGCATCGGACACCCAGGGACCCATGTCCGAGCGGGCACTGAACATCCTCATCGAATGGAAGCCTGCGCTGCTCTTCATAAGCGGGCCTCCAACGTACTTTGCCGGCTACAAGGTGGCCGAGGAGGACGTCGAGTCGGGGCTAAGGGGCCTTAGGCTTCTCGCGCAGAGCTTAAGCTCTTCAACGATAATAGTCGACCACCACGCGGCAAGGGATCTAGCCTACCCCGAGCTCCTCAAGAGCGTCTCCGGGCTCGGCGCGCGCATCACGTCGGCCGCGGACTACATGGGTGTAGAGTATGAGCCGCTCGAGGCCCTTAGAAAGAGGCTCTGGGAAGCCTCTGCTGGCAATTGAGCACCTCGAGGACCACGTAAGCCGCTGGCTGTGGGCAGAGTATAAGCACGCGAGCATGCTTGCCGGAGAGAGGCTGGTGTTTACCAACGGTAGATGTTTCTGTAGGAGGCTGAACCGGCTGGCCAAGTGCTACGAGGAGAGCATCGTGGAGCTCGCAGGAAAGCTGTACACAAGCCCCTCGAAGGTCATCGTGCTAGATCCGCTGGCCCCGGAGACCCTGAAGCCCGAGGAGGCCCGCCAAGCTGACGTTATCGTGGTGGGAGGCATCCTTGGCGACCACCCGCCGCGCGGCAGGACGAGGAGACTCTTAACATCGAGGATGAGGGGCGCGCTTGCTAGGAACATCGGAGAGGGGCAGTTCAGCATAGACGGGGCGGTCTACGTGGCCCTACGCGTTCTAGAGGGGGCCAGGGTCAGAGACATCGAGGTTGTGAGGGGGTTAAGCGTTAGGGCGGAGGCCGCCGGGCTCGAGTTCGAGGTGGAGCTGCCTTACGCGTACCCGGTCGAGAACGGGAGGCCCGTCGTTGCACCGGAGCTGCCGGAGCTCATAGCCCGGGGCCTCGCCTACGAAGAGTACAAGCTAGCCGCCGAGGACGAGTCCGACGAAGAATGCGGCTAGGCTGGGCACGAGGCCAACCCAGTGAGCCTCCCCGCGCCCTTTCACCGTGCCGCGTCTGGCCGCCAGCTCTCCCAGAGCGGCCACGCTCGCAATGTACAGCGCAAACGAAAGGAGGCAGCCGTGCTCGGCTTGCCCGGCAAGCACTGCTGAGGCTAGCGCGCCCCACGCTAGGCCGAGCGCTACCTTGGCCAGCGCTAGCTTAGCTCTTCTCAGCTTCCTGTCTACGTACTCCTCCACCGGGGATGGGAGGCTCGACCCCCTCACCTCTGCCAAGGTATATTACCTTCGAGCGGCCGGGTATGCGGAGCCTAAGCTCCTCGACAGTTACAGCCTCAACATAGGGTTTTAGCTCTGGTGGGGCCTTGGCGGGCAGGGCTCGCTTTAGCCGCAGAGCCAGCCTCGATGGATCCTCGTCGCCGGGAACGAGGACCGCGTAGGCCACGGAGCGCCTGCGCACAAGCTCGTCGGGGCCCACCACGACGAGGGGCTCCTCGCCCGCCACCGAGACGCCAACGGCCAGCTTCATCTGAACACCCCTGATGTAGTTCCTCTTCCCGTAGACCATGAAGGCGCCCTTCGATATGTACTCGCCCGGGGGCGGCGACTTCGAAACCTGCGAGCCCCACACCCAGTAGACGTCGACGCTCCCAACACCCTGCTTCCAGGCCCTCGAGTAGCACGCCGCCAGGGTTGCAGCATCCAGGAGATCCCTGGGGTCGGGGTCGCTACCCTCGACGAACAGCACCACCGCCGGCGCGCCGTGCACGTCAGCGTGCATGAAGATCCTCGAGTCGGTGAGGTAGCGCTTGACCACGGACTCGTTCTGGCTGGCATCGCGCCCGCCAACAGCAAGCACGTAGTTGGTGGTGTACATCCAGTGGAACTTCTCGTACCACCTGCGCTTCCTGACCGACGCCCGTGCTGCAGCTGCCACCTTCACGGTCTCCTCCTGCAGCCTGGCAACCCTCTCCTTCAGCTCCTCTACAGCTTTCATGACCCTCTCCAGCTTGCCCCGGTACTCGCCGATCCTCTTGTAGAGCTCGACAATGTAGCTGGAGGGGTCGTAGCGCACGTCAACCCATACAAGCCGCCCCCCTGCGTTGACGAGGATCCGGCCGCTGGAGGGGTCGGCGTCGGCAACGCCCGGACACGATCCAGCAACGAAGTCCCAGCCTGCCTCCTCTCTCACGCGCTGCGCGCACCTAACTGCCTGCTCCACAGCCGCAATGTTCTCGGCGATGGCTTTGGCGTCCTCCTCAAGCTCCCGTATCCTAGCTTGCAGATTCTCAGCATTCTCCAACGCCCTCTCTATCGACGCTTGGAGCCTGGCCCTCTCAGCTTCGAGCACAGATGATTCCCTCACGCTGACGGAGGACTTGAGCCCCTCGCTGAAGTAGACGTCAAGGGCTTCGCTGAAGCTTCCGAACACCGAGACCTCGTAGCCGTAAAGCTCTACCAGCCCCCTAGGCTCAAACGGCACCGCCGTGACGGGGGTGTCGCCGTCCCTCAGCACGAACCCCCGGCCTCCGGAGCGAGACTCCCTGTAGATCAACGCAACCTGCTCAGCAAAGCACTCGACGGCGCCTGCAGCCTGCTGCACCTCACTGTCGGGCTTCACGCCGCAGCGGGCCAGAGCCTCCTCCACGACCTCGCCGGGCATGGAAGTGGCCCGTGCCAGCACGGAGGCTGCTGAGCCGCTCCCCTGGAGCGCAGACCGCAACCTCTCCACAGCCGATGGCAGCTCCTCCGGAGTAAGCGGGGGCGGGGGAGGCGGGGTGTAAGGGTGCAGACGCTTGATAGCCCTATCTCTCATCTCGCGGTACTCCGTTGCGTGGAGGATCCTGCCCTCGGAATCCAGCAGCGCGAGAACGCCGCGGGGCAGAACCTCCACAACGATGAACCGCTCCTCCGGGCACCTGAACGACAGCTTAACTATCCGGTCAAACCCAAGCTGAGATACACCGCTGAGCACACACCCTCTAACGTACTTCCTAAACGCCATGGCCAGAGCTGAGGGGGTGTCGCGCTTGAGCTCGTACGCCGTGTAGTGTATCCTCTTGCCGGGTTCAGCCACAATCCTGGCGTCCCTGCCCGGGGACTTGAGCCTGATGACTATGCCGGCAGGCGCATCGTAGATGTTGTAGACCCTTGCTCCTATAGAGCTAGAGAGCTCCGATACTACAGCTGACACGTCAAAGCTTGTCATCGAGGTTTTTGCCCTAATGGGCATCGTCCATGCACTCCCACCGCAGAGGAGGGTCTGGGGCTGCAAAAGCTGCAGGGAGAACAGCGCTCTAGGGTGCACGCCAAGCTACTTACGAGCAGGCACGTAGATTGGGGCCCGCCTGCTCGGAGCGTATAGCTTCAGCACACCCTCCCTCTCCAAGCGCCTCAGAACCTGCTTAGCCAAACTAATGGTCATATCGTACTTCTCTGCGATCATGTAGGGTGTAACGAACTTCTCTCTAACAACTTCCCTGGCAATCCTCTTGTAGAGGCTCTCGGGCACGAACGCCGTAAACTCTCTCCCGCCCTCTTCTGCCATTTCCTGCACCCCCTGCGAGGGTTAGAAGCAGCGGATTATAAAGGTGAGGAGGAGCGAGGCATCGCCTGGCTTCCCTTCGGCCTCCGGGCGCATGGCTCATGGAGAGGCTTAGGCAGCTAGGCATGCCAGCGCGTCAGGAGGTCTGAGGCTCGCCTCGCCTGCCCCGTCTACGCCCTAGCTTCATTAACCTCCTCCGGTACTCTTGAAGCGGCGTCCTGGTCCCGCAGTCTGCCCTGCAGATGCCGAGGGTCTTCATCTTCTCGCAGCTGTAGGTTAAGTACTTCTTGCGCGAGCCTCTGAGGCCGGCAAGATGCTCTACCTGGTACCTCGTCTTCTTCTCGTCAAAGTCTGGAACGTTTCGGAAGAGGTCTACGATGTAGTCGAGGTCCGCGCCGGCGTTTATCATGAACGTTGCCAGGGCGAACCTCTCGGGGTGCGACAGGTTCTCCCCCCTACGAACCCTCGCAACGAGATCCGATATGCACGGAGGCAGAGCATCCTCAGAGAACGGGGTGGGGCCATAGCTCGGCGCGGATGAGGCTGCGCGCCGCTGCACCTGTGAGGCTACCTCCTCTACGATGGGGCGCAGCAGCTCCGCCGTCCTCTCGTCAGCCTCAGAGCCTAGCTCGGCTATCCTGGCCTCCAGGAAGCTCGTGAGAGCCTCCTTGACCAGCCTTGCAACCCTCTCCCTCTCAAGGTACACGTAGCCCTGGGCAACCGGAAGGGCCGCAGGGCTCCACGCGGGGTCTCCTAGAAGCCTCCTGGCAACCTTAACGTACTCGACAAACCTCGCCCGGAACTGGTAGACCTTGTACACGGGAGTCTGGTTAACCAGCGCTACGGGGAGCTTGTAGGCCCCCTCGAGGCCGAGGTACTCGAGACTCGAGAACCCCGCTATCCTCGCAAGGGCTTCTAGCACCTGCTCCGATTCGCCCAGAAGGAACCTGTATGCTCTTTCGGCCTCCGCTAGCGCAAGCCTCGACACGAGCCACCTGCTCCCAGACGAGTAGGCCGCAACGGCGGCGTAGTAGAAAGTGAGCACCTCCTGCTCAAGGCTCTCGTAGCTAACGTCCACAGCCCCACTCCTCACCGCGGAGAGCAGCCTAGCCTTCACCATGTCGAGGAGCTGGGGCCTTTTCTCGAGAATTAGCGCAGGCGGAACACCGTACCTCCTCAGAACGAACTCCCTTCCGTCCACGGTGAACGGGTACTTCCGCGCATCTATCAGCGCGATGCCTTTCTCGGCGATTGCCATGGCTACCCTGCTCACTGACCTTAGATCTCCTTAATACCACTTGAGGCTTTTGAGGGAGGTGCGCGGGGAAAAGCCCTAGCCCGGGAGGAGGCGACAATGGCTAGCGCTAGGATTACCATCCTCAGGGAGCCCTCGCTGAACGATGCCGCCAAGGCCCTAGAGAGCGCGCTGTCCCGACGCAGCCTCATAGTCATGCTGTGCAGGTGCAGCGCCGAGTACACTGGGAGGGGATCTTCAAGGCTGGGCCCAGGCGACCGGCTAGTTGTCGTGAAGGGCGACGGAGCTGTGCTTCTTCACAGGCCCAGGGGCTACGCCCCCGTGAACTGGCAGCCCGACAGTAGGGTCGTAAAGATCTCCCTCGGCAGCGGCGAAATGGAGATCGTAAGCATACGCGAGAGGCCGAGAGAGGTTCTAAGGATCCGCGTAGAGAGGGTCTACGCCATCATGGCCGCCGAGGGTCTCGCCGACGAGGCCGAGTTCGTTGAGTACTTCTCCGAGGAGGAGCTGAGAGACTACATTGCACGGAACCCCGAGATCATAGAGCCGGGCCTGCGCGCGGTGAACGTGGAGAGGAAGCTGGGCAGGGGGTACGCGGACATCGTGGCTGAGGACAGAGAGGGCAGCTACGTCGTCATAGAGGTTAAACGCGTTACGGCCGGCGTGGACGCTGTTAGGCAGCTTAAGGGCTACGTGGACTACCTGTCGAGGATATCCCGCGGCAGGAAGGTTAGGGGGATACTGGTGGCCCCCGCGATCTCGCGCGATGCGCTCCTCCTGCTCAACACGTTTAAGCTGGAGTACAAGACGATAGATCCAGCCAAGCTCTACAAGCTCGCAGCATCCAGGCGGGAGAGCAAGAGCCAAAAGCAGCTCACGGAGTTTATGGGCGACTGAGGCGGAGGGGTGGGTGGCCTAGGTACAAGCGGATACTGGACAAACGATTTAGCCGATAGGAGGCGTAGCACCACGAATGCAGCTAGAAGAGGTGCCGGTGGCAAGTGTGGCTCTGCCAGAGTCCCTGACCTGGGTCAAGGAGGCGCTGCGCATCATAGGGCAGGCCAACCCTGCACCGCTCCTCGCCGCAGTACTGGCCTACGCATCCCTCATCCTCCTATACTCGCTTAGGTGGCTAGTGGCTCTCAGGAGCGTCGGTGTACGCGCCAGCATCTCCTCCGCGCTTAAGTCCTACTTCCTGTCGCTTCTCGTGAACAACATAACTCCCAGCAGCAGGGCCGGCGGCGAGCTCGTCAGGGCAGGCTACATCTACATCCGCAGCAACCGGGGGACCTCCACTGCCGCCAGGATAGCTACTGCTCTGGCATTCGAGAGGCTAACGGAGGCTATACCTGCTGTGGGCCTCGCTATCCTCGCGGCTGGGTGGAGCATATACGCCGGGAGAAGCATCCCCATTGCCTCCCTAGGCGGGGCTCTCCTAGTCGTCGTCCTCCTGGTGGTTGGGGTAAAGTACTGGGACCGCTGGATGGAGCTCGCCGCCAGGAAGCTCGGGGCTAACATAGGCAGCGACGCCATCAGGCTAAAGGACATGATCGGCAATAGGAGGCTGATGGCGATCTTCATCTCCACGGGCGTGGTCGTCTGGGCCCTAGACGTTGTGAGGATCTACCTTGTAGCCGCAGCTGTGGGTGCCCCCCTCAGCGGACCAAAGCTTATCCTGGCCACGATAACCTACATCGTGCTGGGGCTCTTCTCGCTGACCCCAGGCGGGCTGGGCATAGTCGAGGGAGGGTTCACGGCCACGCTCAAGGCGCTAGGGCTGAAGGCATCCGAGGCCCTCTCCATCACCCTGCTCGAGCGCGCAATCTCGTACGGCCTATCAACGCTCATGGGCCTCGTGGTGCTGGCAGCAGAGGGTGGCAGGAGCTTACTGTCAACCATAAGGTCGCAGTGGCGGTAGAGCAGTAGCTGGGCGGCAGAGCCCTCCTGAAACCCATTTATTTCTGGGATAACACCACTAGCTAATCCTACCTGGTGAGCCTCTTTTGGCAAGGAAATTCGGCGACCTCATCTACACGCCAGAGACAGCCTCCGGAGAGGCGATATCCAAAGTCGAAAGCCACAAGCCCAGGGTTGAAGCCCCCAGCAGCGTCAAGGCCAACGAGCCCTTCGACGTTAGGATCTCCGTGGGCCCGCACCCCAACACCGTAGAGCACTCCATAAGGTGGATAGAGGTCTACTTCGAGGAGGAGGGGAGGCCCTTCAACCCCGTCCACATAGCGAGGGTTGAGCTCGCGCCCGAGTACGCAGAGCCCACGCTGACCCTAAGGCTCAGGCTCAAGAAGAGCGGCACCCTCTACGTCATAGAGTACTGCAACCTCCACGGCCTCTGGGAGGAAAGGGTCCAAATCAAAGTAGAATCAAAGTAGAGAATCAAAGCAGCGAGTCAGGGTCCGAGACCGAGAGCCAGGCAGGCAGGGGTGGGCATGGCATTGGAGCACAAGTTTGATGTTGTCGTGGTGGGAGCTGGGCCCGCCGGTGCCACTGCAGCGTACAAGCTTGCTGAAGCCGGCTTCAAGACGCTCCTCGTGGAGCGGGGCAGGGGGGCCGGCTCCAAGCAGGTGTTCGGAGGCAGAATATACGCTGGCCCGCTGCGCGAGATATTTCCCGACCTTGAGAAGGCGCCAATACACAGGTGGGTCATCAAGGAGAAGGTCAGCGTGGTTGCCGACGGAAGGATGATCGGCGTGGAGTACGAGACGCCGGAGCGGCACAGCTTCACCACCTACCTAACGGAGTTCACGTCCTGGATCGTCGACAAGGCGGTGCAGGCTGGCGCCGTGTTCGTGGACGAGGTGCGCGTGGATCGCCTCCTCGTGGAGGACGGCAGGGTCGTTGGAATTGAGTCGGGGGGAGACAGGATCTACGCCGACGTGGTTGTTGACGCCGAGGGTGTGAACAGGCTCCTGCTAGAGCAGCTGGGGCTCGTCGAAAGGCTGGAGCCTAGCCAGGTGGCGCTAGGCGTAAAGGAGGTCATAAAGATAGGCGAGGACAAGGTTGAGGAGCGCTTCGGCCTGGGCAAGGGCGAGGGGCTTGCCTGGGTTCTCGTGGGCGAGGTGACGGGGTACCTGCCCGGCGGAGCCTTCGTCTACACGAACCGGGACAGCGTCAGCGTAGGCATAGTGGTCTACCTGGGCAAAGCCGTAGAGCTGGCAAAAGAGGACGTAACCACCACCGTGGAGAAGCTGAGGCTGCATCCCCTCCTCCGGAGGTACTGGGGCGACGGCGACATCATCGAGTACTCCGCTCACCTCACCATAGAGTCTCCGCTGAGGTTCATGCCCAAGAAGCTGGCCACAGACGGCCTCGTTATCGTGGGCGACGCTGCAGGGCTCCTACTCAACGTGGGCTACACGTTCCGGGGGGTCGACTACGCAGCCTACAGCGGCTACCTCGCAGCTAAGGCCATAGAGGAGGCGCACCGCGAGGGCTCCTACAGCGAGGAGGTGCTCCGCCGAGCATACGAGGAGAGGCTGAAGAACAGCTTCATATTCAGAGACCTCAAGAAGCACCGCGGAGCGGAGGAGGCCATGAGGATGCCCGAACTCTTCAGCAGGTACGCAAAGGTCGGCGTAGACCTTGCCAGGAAGCTCTTTGAGCTGGATAGAGAGGTTCCAGGCGTCATGGAGGCGCTGCTCTCATCCCTCCACGAGAACGGGCTCGGGTTAATAGGAGCCCTGATAACGCTCTACAGGGTGGTGAGAAGGCTTTGAGCAGCCCGACGGAGGCCCAGGCCCAGCAGGCGAAGCCCCTGCGCGTCGACGATCTCCTGCAGAGAAACGTGTGGGACGTCGACCACCGGCCACACATAGTGGTGGACTACGAGAAGTGCCAGGCCTGCGACACGAAGCCGTGCACGCTGCTCTGCCCGTGCGGCTGCTACACTGTGGTTGAGGGCAGGCTCCTGTTCAGCTACGAGGGCTGCCTGGAGTGCGGCACGTGCAGAACGGTGTGCCCACACGACGCGATAAGGTGGGAGTACCCCCTCAGCGGCCGGGGGATCCAGTACAGGTTTTCCTAGAGCCCGGTGCTGTGGAGCCGCCGTTGGCCTTCCAATAGGCTCCCCGTGCTGGAGGTGGTGGTAGTGGCTGGGCAGGATGGGCTTAAGATGGTCGTTGGCATAAAGTGGGTTCCCAACACGCAGGCTGTGAGGTTCGACCCCAAGACGGGCACCCTGATAAGGGAGGGGGTGCCCAGCGTAGTCAACCCGCACGACCTCCACGCTGTCGAGCTAGCGCTCAAGGTCAAGGAGAGGTTTGGAGGCAAGATCGTTGCGCTCTCGATGGCGCCGCCCGCAGCCGTGAAGGGCCTCGAGCACGTCATCGGGATGGGCGTTGACGAGGCAGTCCTAGTCAGCGATAGGGTGTTCGCTGGAGCGGACACGCTCGCGACAAGCTACGTGCTCGCCAAGGCGATCGAGAGGATAGGCGGCGTCGACATCGTCTTCTTTGGCCAGGAGACCATAGACAGCTCGACAGCCCACATACCGGCGCAGGTGGCAAGCTGGCTCGACTGGACGTACGTCTACTACGTCGAGGAGGTTGAGAAGATCGACGCTAGCTCCAGGACAATGATTGTGAGGAGGAAGCTCGAGGACAGGAGGGAGTGGTACGAGGTCGAGCTGCCCGCCGTCATAGGCGTGGCGATGCACAGCAACCCTCCAAGGCCCGTAAGCCTCGCTAACAAGCTGAGGACTAGGCTGGAGAAGCCTATACAGGTGTGGTCGAACGACTACATGCAGCTGGATAGAAGGTGCATAGGGCTGCAGGGAAGCCCCACGATAGTGACCAAGGTCACCTGGATGCCGGAGGTTCCAAGAAAGAGGCAGGTGTTCAAGGGAGACCCCAAAGAGGCCGTCAAGTGGCTTATATCCAGGCTGGAGGAGGAGGGGGTACTGCCCTTCTAGGAGGTGGTAGCCGTGAGCAGCATCGTCGAGAAGAGGAAGCAGAAGAGGGTTGACTGCGACAAGCTGTGCCCCGAGTGGGGGTGCAGCCAGCCGAGCGAGTACGAGGGTGTGTGGGTGGTAGGCGAGGTCGAGGAGGGCGTAGGGATAACCGAGCCGAGCCTGCAGATGCTCACGCCGGCAAGGTACATCGCCGGCAAGCTCCAAACGTTCGTCGAAGGGGTTCTGGTAGGCTACGATAGAAGGCTCCTCGAGGAAGCAGCAAGGGAGATGGTGTACCACGGGGCAGACAGGGTTAGAATCCTCTACAGCGAGAAGCTGAAGCCCTACGTGGCGGAAGTGTATGCAAGGGTCCTCGCCCAGATGGCGGAGGCGTACAAGCCCGACGTGATATTCTTCCCCGCAACTATGAGGGGGAGGGAGCTTGCGCCCTACGTAGCCAACACGCTGAGGGCCGGGATAACCGCCGATTGCACCCAGTTCGACGTCGACGAGGAAAGCGGAGACATCCTCATGATACGGCCTCCCTTCGCAGCGATAATGCTCGCCTACATCAAGACGCCGACGAGGAGACCGCAGATAGCGACTGCCAGGCCAAACGTCTTCCCGGTGCCGCCGAGGGACGAGTCGCGGAAGGGCGAGCTGCTGTGGGAGGATGAGGCGAAGTTCAACATACCGAGGCCGCGCGCGAGGCCCGTACGGGTTGAAGCGTACAAGCGGGAGGAGATCCCGATAGAGAAGGCCGAGTACATAGTGTCCGGCGGCCGCGGGGTCGGAACGCCCGAGGGCTTCAAGGTGCTGGAGGAGCTTGCCGAGATCCTCGGAGGAGTGGTGGCAGGCAGCAGGAAGGCTGTCGACCTGGGGCTGGTGCCCCACGAGAAGCAGGTAGGCCAGACCGGGAAGACCGTTAGGGCGAAGCTCTACATCGCCGTTGGCATAAGCGGCGCGGCGCAGCACACCGTCGGCATAAGGGAGTGCAAGGTGGTCGTAGCGATAAACAAGGATCCAGACGCCCCGATATTCAGGCACGCAGACTACGGCATAGTAGCCGACTGGAAGGAGGTAGTCCCCCTGCTCATAGAGGAGCTGAGGAGGCGCAAGGAGGAGAAGCTGAAGCAGGCCGCCTAGCGCTGCCGAGCACGCTCGGCCGCGCAGCAGAAGTTTTCTTCCGGATCTCCAATACACGCGCTCCAGGCTACGGGTGCCCTCCTTTGGGTAGCGCACCTTCCCTTGTCCCGCCGGGTTCGAGGCTCCTGCGAGACCCCATGGACGAGGCGTTGAGGCCCAGGCCGGGAGGCGACGTAAAGCTC
>JBEVCG010000036.1:0-30467 GCA_040514325.1 Thermoproteota archaeon
GGAGGGGGCAGCCCTGCAGGAGAGGCTCAAAAAGGCTGCAGCTAGGTACGGGGTAAGGCTGATGGGGCCTAATTGCCTCGGCGTGATAGATACTAGGAGCGGCATCGACACGTTCTTCCTCCCGCCGGAGAGGCTCCCTCTGCCAAGGAGGGGTAGGATAGCGCTGGCCGGTCAAAGCGGGGCTCTACTCTCCATGTGGCTTGAGTGGCTCGACGAAATGGGGCTTGGGGTTTCCAAGGTTGCAAGCTACGGCAACAAGGTTGACGTGGATGAGGTGGACGTAGTGAGCTACCTTGCAGACGACAGTGATACCGACATCATACTTCTATACCTCGAGGGGCTGAGGCCCGGTAGATCCGGCGAGCTTAGGGATGCGGTTGGTAGAGCGCTGAGAAAGGGCAAGCCTGTCGTGGCTCTGAAGGGTGGCCGCACCAGTGAGGGTGCCCGCGCTGCAGCGAGCCACACGGGATCTCTAGCAGCAGGCTATGAGATCTACCGGGCGTTCTTTCGGCAGGCCGGGATCGTGGAGGTGGATGATATGCAGGAGCTTTTCGATGTGGCCAAGGCCTACACTATGCTGGGTCCAGCGCGGGGCAGGAGAACCCTCATAGTAACTAACGCCGGAGGTGAGGGTGTGCTTGCAGCGGACTACGCTGCGCGCAGCGGTCTGGAGCTGACACCCCTGTCGGAAGATGTTAAAAGGGCCCTGCGATCGCGTTTGCGTCCACCAGCGGTTGTCGGGAACCCAGTCGATCTCACAGCTAGCACCACCGATGAAGAGTACAAGGTCGTTCTCGATGAGGTCCTCTCCAGGCAGAGCTACGACGTGGTTCTAGTTATAGCTCCGCCCCACCCACCTGGAATGAGCGATAGGGTGGCCGATTACATTTTCGAGGTTAGGGAGAGGTACCGGGTAGCCGTGTTCGCGGTGGTGACGGGGGGCAAGCTTGCTAGGAGGCTTGCAGCCAGCTTCGAGAAGAATAGTATCCCTGCGTTCGCTACCCCAGAGCGTGCAGCGAAGGCTGCCGCGAAGCTTGCAGAGATCGGCGAGGTTCTGCGCAGGTTCTCGGCCTCCAAGCAGTGAACCTCGAACGCTCCGGGGTGGCGGCAAGCTAGGCGGTGCGCGATGATACTTGTCGGCATCGATGGCGGAGCAACCAGGACAAGGGCTATCGCGTACCACCTCGAGCTGGGAGCTGTCTGGACCGGCGAGGCAGGCCCCTCCAACCCCGTGAACGTCGGGGTGACGACAGCAGCGCTGAATATCCGTGCGGCTGTGGAGGAGGCGCTTAGGCGTGGGGGCCTCCCGATAGGCGACGTCGCGCTTGCCGTTGCCGGCCTAGCGGGGCTGGATAGCCGGCTCATTCTGAAGCAGGTCGAGCCGCACATAGCGTCTTCCAGCGGGCTTGGGCAGCGCCTGGTGCTCGAGCACGATGCCCACGTGGCGTGGCTCCACGCAACACGGGGACGGGAAGGTGTCCTGGTGATTGCAGGAACAGGCAGCATAGCCTACAGCGCCCATGGAGGGCGAAGGATCGTCGTAGGCAACAGAGGCTGGCTGGTAGGGGACGAGGGCAGCGGCTTCTGGCTTGCACGCATGGCTCTCAGCAGGTTGGCCAGAGCCCTCGATGGGCGCAGCCCCCACAGCTGCCTCACAAAGGGGCTTATGCAGAGGCTAAGCGTGAGGAACGGAGACGAGCTGGCCTACTGGTTCTTCCTCACACGGGGTAGAGTCGACCGCATAGCCTCCGTTGCTGTTCACGTGCTGGAACTTGCGGACGAGGGCTGCGAGGATGCAGCGGAGCTTGTTAGACAGGGTGCAGAGCTGCTCGCGGAATCTGCTTGCATTGCAGCTCGGGCAAGCGGCTCGAGGACCATTTATGTCGTTGGATCCATGTTTAAGTCTACCACCTTCCGCGAAGCGTTCGCCAACCAAGTTGAGGCTCAAGGGCTTAGGCTCAGCCTAAGCCGTGTCTACCCCGTCCTCGGTGCCCTCTACATAGCGCTTAAAAAGGCTGGTGTAGAGTCGCCATGGAGCATTGCGGGATCGGAGAAGCTTGAGGAAGTTGCCCGAAAGCTGTACGGTACCTAGTCGGCGTTGGCTGGATCTAGGGCCAGCCCTCTGCCGCAGCTACGCGGAGCCACGAAATTTGAAATGCTGAGAAGCTTCTGGTTGGGCTATTAAAGTGCCTAGGGCTGCGTGGAAGCTTTTAGCGGTGTGCGCCGGCAGATTAGCTGGCTAGCGGTAAGGGTGGGTGCTCGGTTTGACCCAGAGCAAGGTGAAGAGTGTGAAAGAGGAGGAGGGCCGGATAGTGATCATAGTCGACGGCGGCAGCTTTGCCCTAGTCGAGGCACCGGAGGATCTCCTGGAGAAGGCCGCAGCCATGGGCAAAGGCGTGGTCGCTGTTCTAGGCGAGGGCTACTACATCTACTATGGCAGGCGCGACGTAGAGAGAGCCCTAGCCTTTAAGAAGGGCCAGGCCCTAGAATCCGGCGATAGCAGAGACCACGGCGGGGGCCATTAGCGTTATCAAAGTTCCTTGCACGCTGGCGCTGATGGCGGCATCCGCCCCACCGTAGATGAGGATCACCGGAAGGCCTGTGTCCATGGTTGTTGCCCCTCCTAACGCAATCCCAGCCCTCCTCAGCAGCTTTCTCCTGGAGAGCACTGGGTACAGAGCGATGTGCATAGCTTCCCGGAGGAAGTTAGAGAGAAACCCCACCCCACCCATGAGGGGGTCCACAACAGATAGCAGCGGCCCAGCCAGGCTGTACCAGCCTGCGGCAGCTCCTGCTGCAGCTGCAAGCCGCGCTGGCAGCCCCATCGCAGCTCCTACAAGGCCTGCAGCGGCTGCGCTGGCAGATACCGTGGCTACCGCGTAGGCGACGCCAAGAGCGCCCAACGCCCCTAGCTTTACTCCCCGCCAGTCGACCTCTAGCCCTATCAAGATCCCCGACGCGAATACCAGCACGTACAGCAGAGCCATAACGACGGACTCGTCTGCGCTAACCTCGAAGGCGTAGCCCGCTCCAATGCCCAGCAGCAGAGCTGCCCCGCTCGCTGCGCTGCCCAGCAGCTCGCGCCTCAAGGCTGCGGCAGCCCGCGCAGCTGCTGGCTGCTAGGGCTTCACGTAGATAGAGCTGCAGCTTTCCCATCCAAGGAGAGCATAAAGCTGCTGGACCTCTCTCACGGCTGCTGTTAACCTGTCCTTGTCTATTCCAGGTACGCCTGCAGCCACTATGAGAACCTTGCTTGTGTCGTCGCGTATCATCGTGTCGACGCTGTCCCTGTGAGGGTAAACGTGCATGACGACGCCTCTTGCATCGACAAGTATTGGCACCCCCCGTTTTAGGACCTCTTCACCTCCGCCGATGGGTCTGAACCTCTCTCCCCCCTGGGAGATGGCTATCCTGGCCGGCGGCTTGAACTTGTCTGCATCGTAGAGGCCTATTGGAACCATGTACCTTGCCGATGCAATGTTCCCAGCGTCAACGAGCGGGCTTATCTTAGGCCACCTGCCGCGAAGAGCACGCCTCACCAGAGCCTCACTGCTAGGTCTTGTCTTGGTTGGATCTATGCCTATCCTCCAGTAGAAGTCGCGGTAAGCTCTCACGACAGGATCGCTTCTGAGCCTCTCCAGAGCGTACCTCGACTTGAGCTCCCCGAGGAGCCTCTCCACCTGGGGATCCAGTAGGCTGGAATCGAGTATCCTCGACGGCTTTCCCCACGATAGGCTGTAGGCAACCTTTATCCCGAGCTCTACCGCGTTAGAGTCAATGCTCAGGATTTCCCCCAGCGCCTCGCAGGTTTGATGCAAGCCGTGCACCGGTAGGTGATGGGGATCCCGGATAGAAAAAGCTTCAGCGCAGTGCCTTGCAGCCCCCAACAGCCTACGTGGCTTCTAGACCCTAACGCCCAGGAGAACGTAGTGGTACGGATACACGTTGAACCTCTTCACCTTGAAGAACCCTTCGAGGAGTTTGGTGGCATCCTCTTCGCTCAGCCGTTCCCACAGCGGAGGACCGTACGGTGTCTTCTCCTTCCTCCAGTCTACCACCATAATGTACCTCGACCTCCTCGCTGCATCCCTCACAAATGCCTCACGGTCCTTCAGCTCATGGAGAACGTTCGACAAGAATATCAAGTCGACCTCAACGTCCGGCAGCCTATCGGATTGCACCACGTAGATGTTCGTGACGCCTCGGGATTCCAGCTTCCCTCTCAACACGCTAAGCGCTTCCGGATCCACGTCTACGGCGTACACTCTTTCAAAGATCTCTGCGAGAGGCAACGTGAAGTAGCCTGTACCAGCTCCGAAGTCCACTGCAGCTTTGCGCTCCCGAACCTCTCTAGACAGAATCTCAATGATAGGCTCTACAGGCTGGATAGCTCTTCTCCAGCTAGACTCTAAAGCGTGAAGGGGCGGCCCCCTTCGATGGCGTCTGTGCATGTCCACCGCCAATGGAGAAGCGGGGCAAGGTGGCTGCTATTATGTATGGTGCTTATGCTGTGTACCTTCAAAGAGAGGAAAAGCGGTAGGCCCAATGCTAAGATCGCTTGCACATGCTCTACTTTAGGCCTTGATGGGGAGGTCGAGCCTGAACAGCTGAGGTGCCCCGCTGAGGGCTCTTTTGTACCTCTCCTCTACGTCGCTCCAGTTGACCACGTTCCACCAGTTTTCGACGTAGCTTGCCCGGTCGTTGCGGTACTGCAGGTAGTACGCGTGTTCCCACACATCTATGACTAGAATAGGCACTAGGCCAGCCGTCATGAGGACGTTGTGTTTCTCTACCTGCCCGATCCTAAGCTCCCCGGTGAGTGGATCCACGCCCAGGAACGCCCAACCCACACCTTCGACGGTCTTCGCCGCCGTGCTAAACAGCTTCCTGAAGTTTTCGAAGCTCCCAAACTGCCTTTCTATGGCGTCGGCAAGCTCTCCGCCAGGCGTACCTCCTCCCTTTCCGTGCGGAGCCATGTTGGGCCAGAATATGCTGTGCATTATATGCCCTGCGTAGTTGAAGGAGTAGTCTCTGAGGACGGCTCTAACGTCGATCTCCGCTTTACCGTCCAGGTAAGCCTCGATCTTCTCGAGCGCTAAGTTGGCGCCTTTAACGTAGGCCTGGTGGTGCTTCTGATGGTGGAGTCTCATTATCTCCTCCGATATGTAGGGCTCAAGATCTCCGTACCCGTAGGGTAGCGGAGGCAGCTCGTAGCGCTTGAACCTGGCCACCAGAACTCACCGCTACTAAGTAACTTTAACGCGCGTTTAAAAGTACTGTTATAGCTACTACATCGAAAGTATTGTCTGCTAGAAAAGTTCTCCAGAAAATCCGCATGAGCTCCCTTGAAGAAAGAGTAGGAGAGAGTAGGAGAAGGAAGTAGAGGAAAAAACAGAAGAGAAGAGTACATGTGGCTACTTCCTGCACCGAACCTCCAGCGGCTCGTACTTCAGCCCTGTTGGCCCAACGTACTTCTCGGTTGGCCTTATGAGGCGGTTGTTCTTGACCTGCTCTATGTAGTGGGATACCCATCCTACTATACGTCCCATCGCGAATATAGGGGTGTACATGGGTATCGGTATGCCCAGCTGGTAGTAGAGGACTGCCGTGTAGAAGTCTATGTTGGCTGGCAGCTTCTTCTCCCTCCACATTACCTCCTCTGCTCTCTTGAGAACCTTAAGCCACCACTCGCCATCTTTGAGCTGCCTTATGAACTTGGCCGCGACGTCCGTTCTAGGGTCGTGTATCTTGTAGACTCTGTGGCCAAAGCCCATTATCCTCTCCTTCTTGGCAAGCTTATCCAGGATGTACTCCTCGATGTACTCCTCCAGGGGCTTGCCCTTCTCCTCGGCCTTCTTCTTCGCGTCGAGGAGCATCTCCATGGCCTTCTCGTTGGCTCCTCCGTGCAGCGGGCCCTTTAGAGCGCCGATGCCGCCGGCCACTGCAGAGTACATGTCGCTGAGGGTGCTCCCTATGACCCTCACGGTGAACGTGCTGGCGTTGAAGCCGTGGTCCATGTACAGCACCAGGCTGGACTCAAACGCCCTAGCCTCGATGTCTGAGGGCATCCTGCCCACTATCATCCTTAGAACATCCTTTGCGTGGTCAAGGCTCGGGTCGGGACGGATGAGCGTTCCGCCATGTGCTAGATGCCAGCCGGCAGTAAATATCACGGGCAGCTGTGCTATCAGCCTGAGCGCATGCTCGTAGAGGAAGTCGTCGTCGAACCTCCACTCGGGGGCGTAGTACTGGCCGAGGAGCAGTACTCCGTAGGCGCCGTAGTACATGGGGTGCGTCTTGGGTACTAGCTTGAGTGCGTCGAACACCTTCTCGGGGACCTGGGCCCTGAAGGTGTCGATCTTCTGCTTGATCTCCTTCAGCTCCTCCTCGCAGGGAAGCTTGCCGTAGAGGAACAGGTGTGTAGCCTCATAGAAGCTGGCGTGCTCGCCGATGTCGGCTATGGTGTACCCGCGATATATCGTGTGCTCTCCCCTGGGGTCTACGCCGCTTATCTCGGTGGTGTCAGGGACGACGTTTTGAAGCCCCTTTGGAACGATTATGAGCTTTCCGAGAGGCCCTTCCTCCTCCCTGCAGGTGACCTCTACCTTGGACACAGTTATTCGACCTCCTTACTTTTGCAATTTCAAATACTATGATTATCGGTTAAAAACTTAATGTTTCTTTTTCTGGTGTTAAAAATAATATTGTGCCTACTTTGACTCCATTATGTACTCGATGAGCGCCTGCGCGTACTCCTGCGTGCCCAGAGGCTTCACGCCCGGCATGTGCCTGGCGAGGTCCTGCGTCACCTTCTTCTCTTGAATTGCCTTCCTTATAGCGTCGCGTATGAGCTGGGCAGCCTCCCTCCAGCCCAGAATGCCCTCGAGCAGGAGGGCTCCACTCAGTATCTCGGCCGTGGGGTTGGCGACGTTCTTGCCAGCGTACTTTGGCGCTGTGCCGTGGACGGGCTCAGCCACCGCCATGAAGTCGCCGGCATTCATGCCGGCGGCCATCCCTATGCCTCCAACAAGCGCGTTAGCTTCGTCGCTGATGTAGTCTCCGTTTACGTTCGGGGCAACGATCACCTCGTAGTCCCACGGCCTCGTTATTATCTGCTGGAGCATGTTGTCGGCTATTCTGTCGTTGACCAGGATCTTCCCCTCCGGGAGCTTGCCTCCGTACTTCTCGTAAAGCTCCTGCTCCGTCACCACGTAGTCTCGAAACTCGGTTACGGCTACCTCGTAGGCCCACTCACGGAACGCGCCCTCGGTGTACTTCATTATGTTGCCCTTGTGCATTATGGTTACTATCTTGTTACCGTTCTGCAGAGCCCACTGAAGCGCCTTCCTCATGAGCCGCTGAGTTGCGAACCTGGATATCGGCTTGATCCCTATGCCGGCGTCCTCGCGGAGCACTATGCCGAACTCCCTCTTCAGAAACTCCCGCAGCTTCTTCGCCTCAGGGCTGTCAGCTGGCCACTCGATGCCAGCATAGAGATCCTCGGTGTTCTCCCTGAATATCACGAAGTTGTCGTGCTCGGCATAGCAGTGTGGTGCAGGCTGGCCAAAGTAGTACACTGGCCTTATGTTGGCGTAGAGATCTAGAGCCTGCCTTATGGCCACGTTGAGGCTGCGGTAGCCTCCGCCAACCGGCGTCTCGAGGGGCCCCTTCATCGCCACCAGTGCGTAGCGTATGCCGTTGAGGGTGTCCTCGGGCAGGAGTTCGCCGTATATCTTCATTGCCTTGTGGCCGGCGTACAGCTCCCACCAGACTATCTTCCTCCTCCCCCCGTAAGCCTTCTCTACAGCCGCGTCGATGACCTTCCTGGCGGCCGTGACTATCTCTGGACCTATGCCGTCACCCTCTATGTAGGCTACGATCGGGTTGTCGGGGACTACCAGCCTGCCGTCCTTGACCTTTATCCGCTCGCCCTCCTCTGGGGGCTTAACTTTCTTGAACTTGGGCTCAAACTGCTCCACGGAGTCCATCTGTGCCATTTTCCAGCCCACCCTCTCTTCCTCAAGCTCGTAGTGCAGGTGGAGGCTCAAATAGTTAAGCCCCTATCCAGTGCAGCAATGGGAAAAGAGAGATTTTTCTCCTCCGGGGCAGAAGAAGTTAGCCTGAGGATGGATTTCAATGAACAGAGACCCGTTCGGCTCGAGGGAGAAGCTTGAGAGCCCGCGCGGACCAGCAGTAGTCTACAGGCTCGACAGGCTTGAGGAAGCGGGTCTCGCCAAGATCGAGAGGCTCCCGTACACCATAAGGGTCCTGCTGGAGAACGTTGTTAGGAACCTAGACGGGTTCCTCGTCACAGAAGATGACGTCAAGAAGGTGGCCTCGTGGCCCAGCGGCGCTGGCTCAGAGGTTATACCCTACATGCCCTCGAGGGTTCTAATGCAAGACTACACCGGAGTGCCAGCTGTCGTGGATCTCGCAGCGATGAGGGATGTGGCGGCCAAGTTCGGCTGTGACCCCAAGGTGATCGACACCCAAGTGCCGGCTCACCTGGTCATAGACCACAGCGTTATGGTGGACTACTTTGGGACGAAGTATGCACTCACAAAGAACATGGAGCTGGAGTTCAAGAGGTACAGCGAGAGGTACAAGCTCCTCAAGTGGGCTCAGCAGGCGTTCAAAAACCTCAAGGTAATCCCTCCAGGCAAGGGGATAATCCACCAGGTCAACATAGAGTACCTAGCGCAAGTTGTGCACTACCGCGAGGTGGGCGGCGAACCCCACGCGTTTCCAGACACACTGATAGGTACGGACTCGCATACCACGATGGTCAACGGCATAGGGGTACTCGGCTGGGGTGTTGGGGGCATAGAGGCTGAGGCTGTTCTGCTCGGACAGCCGTACTACATGATCCTGCCCGAGGTGATAGGGGTAAAGCTCGTCGGAGAGCCACGCGAGGGCGTCACTCCAACCGACATCGTGCTATCCATAACCGAGTTCCTGCGGAGAAATGCCGACACGGTTGGCAGGTTCGTCGAGTTCTACGGCCCTGGCCTCAAGCACCTAATGGCGTTCGACCGCACCACGATAGCCAACATGGCACCGGAGTACGGAAGCACTACGGGCTTCTTCCCCGTGGATGCTGAAACCTTAGCCTACCTCCGCCTGACCGGCAGAGACCCGCGGCACGTCGAGTTCGTCGAGTGGTACACAAAGCTGCAGAAGCTCTACTACACGGAGGATGCACCGGAGCCAGACTATACGGTCAGGCTAGAGTTCGACCTCTCCCAAGTGGAGCCATCGGTGGCGGGGCCCAGCCATCCAGAGGACCGCATACCTCTGTCGAAGCTGAAGGAGAGGTTCCGCAAGGTGGTCGAGGAGCACGAGAAGGAGAGGCGCAGAAGAGCCAGCGCGGTGGCCAGCCTAGCCGGAAGGCATGCAGAGGAGATGGCGTCACACGCCGGAGAGCCCGAGCCTCGAGAGTGGCCCAGAGCTAGAGTGAAGCTGAATGGCCAGGAGATTGAGCTAACACACGGCGCTGTAGCCATTGCCGCAATAACGAGCTGCACCAACACGTCGAACCCCTTCGTCCTCATAGGCGCCGGGCTGCTGGCCAAGAAGGCTGTAGAGTACGGGCTTACAAGGAAGCCGTGGGTTAAGACGAGCCTGGCTCCCGGCAGCGTTGTCGTTACGGAGTACCTCAGAGAGGCGGGGCTCCTCCCCTACCTGGAGGCGCTCGGCTTTCACGTAGTGGGCTACGGCTGCACAACCTGCATAGGCAACAGCGGGCCGCTGCCAGAGCCCATATCCAGGGCCATTCAGAGCTACGACCTCTACGCCGTAAGCGTTCTCAGCGGTAACAGGAACTTCTCCGGCAGGATACACCCGCTGGTGAGGGGCAACTTCCTCATGTCGCCAATGCTCGTGGTAGCCTACGCCATAAAGGGGACAGTGGACTGGGACCCATACAGCGAGCCTCTAGGCCACGATCCTAACGGCAATCCCGTGTTCCTAAAGGACGTCTGGCCCTCCGCGGAGGAGATAAGGAAGCTGATACTCGAGCACCTGCGTCCGGAGCTCTACCAGCGGAAGTACAGGGATATCTACAAAGGCAACGAGCTGTGGGAGAAGCTTGAAGCTCCTTCGGGCGACCTCTACCAGTGGGACCCCAAGTCAACCTTCATCAGGAGGCCGCCGTTCTTTGACGACTTCAAGCTCGAACCCCCGGAGCCAGACGACATACGCGGAGCGCGTGTGTTGCTCATGCTGGGCGACAGGGTAACCACCGACCACATATCGCCTGCAGGCTCAATACCCCAGGACAGCCCTGCCGGCAGGTACCTGCTAGAGCATGGAGTCGACCCGAAGCAGTTCGGAACCTACGGCGCTAGGCGCGGAAACCACGAGGTTATGATGAGGGGTACCTTCGCCAATCCTAGGATAAGGAACCTGCTCGTGGACAGAGAGGGCGGCTACACGATATACTGGCCCACGGGAGAGGTCACCACAGTATTCGACGCTGCAATGAGGTACATGCGCGAGGGCATACCAACGATAGTCATCGCGGGTAAGCAGTACGGTGCAGGCAGCAGCAGGGACTGGGCAGCAAAGGGACCGTACCTGCTTGGAGTGAAGGCTGTGATAGCTGAGAGCTTCGAGAGGATACACAGAAGCAACCTCGTCGGGATGGGCATTCTCCCGCTCCAGTTCATGCCGGGCGAGAACGCCCAGACGCTAGGGCTGCGGGGAGACGAGGTCTACGACATCATAGGAATAAAGGAGGGTCTGCACCCGAGGAAGGAGCTAACAGTAAGGGCTACCCGCCCCAACGGTGAGGTCGTGGAGTTCAAGGTTATAGCGAGGCTCGACTCCCCCGTTGAGGTGGAGTACTACAAGCACGGCGGTATCCTGCACTACGTGCTAAGGAAGCTGCTGAAGGGCTGCAAGCAAAGCTCGTGAGCAGCAAAAAGCCGTGTAGGCTTTTTGCCGGGTTCAGATATCTTCTGCACCTTTCTTTTTCAGTAAGTTTCTGATCTCCTTTATCCTGGCGTTAACGGCCTCCAGCTCCTTTTCAAGAAAGTTCTTGTAGTCCTCAAGTGCCAGAAGCTCGTCTTCTAAGCTCCATCCCCAGTGCCAGCTGGGACCCCACCTACGCCAAGCCCAGCGCCTCCAAAACCATCCTGGATGGTGCCACCACACCATTTCCTGCACCGGTTATGTGATAAGTCTCGAAAATACTTATACCTTTCTATCATCGTGCTGTCCCTGAAGCTCTATTGGGAGCCCGTTAACCAGGGCGTAGGCTATCTTGCGCCCAGCCGACTCCATAAGCCTCCAAACGGTCGATCTCGAAACGCCCATAGCCCTGCCAGCCTCCTCGTAGGACATCCCCTCAAGGTATACCAGCCTCAGCGCCTCAACCTCCTCGGGGGCCAGCACAACGCGCTCTGGTGTATCGACGTCCTCGGCTGGAACATAGACGAGCCTCCTATAGCTGTGGAGAAGCCTCTTTGGGCACGGAGGCCTGCCCCTCCTGCGCCTCCACCTGCCCGGTGGGCCGCGCACGTTGGCCCTCCCATATTTTGCTTGAAGGCGCGAACTCAAAAGGGCAGCTGCACTCTAGTATTGCATCCCCGGCGGCCCGCTGTGAGGAGCAGCCCGTTGAGATCTATCATAGCTGCGACGCTTCTAGCAGCTCTGCTGATGCCCTACGCGCCCGCGCACGGCCAGGTAGTCGTGGCACGTATAGACGTTGGTGTTGTAGTCTTCGACCTTAGCGGGAAGCTGAGCGCCAGCAGCCTGGAGAGGGTCCTCAGCAGAGCAGCTCCCAGGATAAAGACGCTAACGTGCGGGCGTGGTCTTGCCTACGTTGAGCTCAGCTTCAACGTGGTCGACGCGCCGGTGTGGGCAGAGCTGGCCCTCGCTGCGTGGATGAGGCTGTCTTACCGAGAAGACCTGGGTGTCCCTGAGTGGGTTGAAAGCTATGGCTTGAATACGTCGCTGCATCCGGTTAGGTGGCTCGATCTCGGGAGAACGCTCGTTGTCGCAGAGGCTCTCTCCCAGCTTGTGGTCAGACTCGCGGGCATTGACTCGGACGTCCTCGTGGCGGTTATAGGAGACCTCGACGGCGTGTCAAGGCAGTATTACCTCAATCACAGCGGAGGGCTGCTGGTAGGGGTTAGCGGCTGGGCCATGGCTGGGCCGCCGAGCTGGTTCAGCTTCTACGACCTAACCGTGGCGCCCAGGCCCAGGCCCGAGCCAAGCCAGCCCTTCTACGGTATGGGAAAGCCGGTCTCGCCGAGCAGTGTAAAGCCCTTCTGGGAGCTAGAGGAGCCAAGTAAGCGTGCGGCAGAGCTCGTAGCGGAGCACGCCATCTACCACCTTGTGGGCAGCTGCACAGGTTTCTGGTCTCCCCGGCAGCTCCATGTTGAGGTGATTTTCGTCGATCTGGGTGGTAGGTCCACAGAGCTCGCCAAGAGCTTCAACCCATCTCTCCTGCAGAGGCTGCTAAGAGCGGCTGCCCCCTGGATAAACTACACGGTTTCTGTAGCCCTCGCCGACGAGAAAATCATCGACGCTGTAAGGATGGCTGTTGGGGACGCGCAGATAGTTAATGGCTGGCTTGCGCTGAACGCGACCAGGCTAGACAAGGCCCTTTCCTCCAAGCTCGGCTGCGGATGGAATGAAGAGGAAAACGCGACGTACCCCGTGCTCGTGCTAGCGACGGAGAGCCCAAGCTTCATGCAGATGCGCATGGAGGGTGTTGTGGTAAACTTCACTGGCTACAGCACGAACTGCTACGCGGCTATAGCCTTCCCGGGCTACTGGGGACGCGCGGCTAGGCTGGGCCTTGAAAGGGTGGTGGCCCACGAGCTCGGCCACGCGCTGGGAGCAGGGCACCCGTTTCAGGCAGCGGGCGCCGGGATATCCTGGGAGATGGACTGGGCGCAGACGGTGATGAGCTACGAGGACCTCGCCCCCCTGCCCATACACCTTCCGGGAGGCGATGGCTACTTGCAGTGGATACTGTCGCTAGTCCATTCGGCGCATCTGGCTGCGATAGGGTCTTCTGAGGCGGCCTCGCTCCTCTCTGTGGGTAAGCCCTTCGAGGCTGTGCACGCTGCAATGGGCCTTGACTACCCCGAGAGCGCGAGGGTGGCTGCAGCCGTCAAGGTTGCTGCAGCGCTGGTGGAGGCTTTTCGCGTGGCAGCGGAGGTTGGCGCGCTGCTGCTTGCTACGGGTTAAGGTAGCGCAGTGGGGATATCCCCGCAGCCTTCAGCCTTCTAGCAACGTGCGGATACATCTTAACGAGCTCAGGCTCAACGTTCAGGGCCACCTCGGCCCCAACCTCCTCGGCCAGCTCCTCCAGGAACCGTGCCCAGCACTGCTCGTCTCCGAAGCTGACCATAGCGGCCACGTGGAAGCTCACTCCGTAGTCGAGAAGGTTCCTGGCCGCCCTTATCTGCAGCTTGAAGGCCTCCGGCTTCGCCCCAGTAAGCATAGCGAAAAGCTCCGGGCTGCATGCCTTAATTGAGACCCTTACGTGGACATTTCGGAACTCCGACAGCTGACGCGCGCGGGAGGGGTAGGCCCCTATGAGTACACCGTTGGTTTCAAGCACGAAGAGCTTGTCCCCGGAATCCACGTAGCTTAGGAGGCCCAGCAAGTGGCTCCACCCGAGGGTCGGCTCTCCACCGCTCAGCCTCATCTTGGTGAAGCCGTGGGCGGATGCTATGCTGCTCAGCTTCTCGTAGGCCTCGCTGCTTGAAACCCAGAAGCCCATGCGGACATCGTCTCTTGCTGGCCCCGTCCAGCAGAACGCGCAGCGCAAGTTGCAACCCACGACGTCCCCTGTGGCTATCCCCCCGTAGAACCTAGTTGGCCTGAACCGATAGTACTTACGCAAATCGCCGCGGGACACAAGCGGCTCCAGCTTCTTGGCTAGCTCCACAGGATCGTAGCCCCTAACCCGGCCCTGGGCAGCATCGTCCACGGCTTCCTTCACGCCTCTCTGCTCTTTAGGCCGTGGAACATTTACCCTAGAAAGCCCAATTATGCTGTGCGCTACCTAAGAAGTAAAAACTCTCACTTGGATAGCCGTACAAGTTAAAAAGGAGATTTGCATTCAGGGTCGTGGGGAGATAATGCTAGCTGGTTACCCCAGCCACATATTCTTGGCTGGGATAGAGAAGTACGCAAACCTCTTGATAGACTACAGCATCTCCCTCCAGGAGGGCGACGAGCTCCTCATAAACGGACCTACGGCATCGCTGCCCCTCATTAGGGAGATGTACAAGCTTGCCCTACTACGCGGAGCTTTTCCGACAGTCATACTAGAGGATGCCGTCATTCAGGAGCTGTTCTACAGGCACGCCTCCCAAAAGCACCTAGAAAGGGTACCCCCCATCGTGGAGTTCCTGTACGAGAAGTACAATGTTCACGTAACCATATACGCTCCAGAGCATACGAGGCTCCTCGCTGGCGTCGACCCCGAGAAGCAGGCTCTGAGGAGAAAGGTCTTCAGACACCTCACCGAGAAGTTCCTTAGAGAAGCTGCAGAGGGCAAGAAGAGGTGGACGTTAGCACCGTTCCCCACACTTGCAATGGCACAAGAGGCTAACATGTCCCCGATAGAGTTTGAAGAGTTTGTCTACAGAGCCCTAAAGCTTGATGAGCCCGACCCCGTTCAGGCGTGGAGGAGGCAGGCATCACTGCAGAAGAGGGTTGTAGACCTTCTCGAGAAGGCGGACGAAATCACCATCGTGGCTCCCGGAGCCTCTCTCACGGTGAAGGTTTCCGGTAGGAAGTGGATCAGCGACGAGGGCAAGGAGAACATGCCTGGAGGGGAGGTGTTCACAGGCCCCCACGAGGACGGTGTAGATGGCTGCGTTAGATTTGACTTCCCCTCGGTCTACTCCGGAAGATTCGTGGACGGTGCCAAGCTGTGCTTCCGGAACGGTGAGGTCGTTGAGTACGACGCAACAGTGGGCCGCGACTTCCTTGCAAAGATGCTGAACGTAGACGATGGAGCGAGGAGGGTGGGGGAGTTCGCCTTCGGCTTAAACTACAGCATAAGCAGGCAGACCAACATACTACTATTCGACGAGAAGATCGGCGGAACAATGCACATTGCAATAGGCCAGGGTTACCCGGAAACAGGAAGCAAGAACTCAAGCAGCATACACTGGGACATGATCAAAGATCTCCGCTCTCCGGAGGCCAAGGTCTACGTTGACGGCGACCTCGTGTACGAGGCAGGAAAGTTCCGCATATGGAATGAGGACTAGCGTGCTTGTCCACGTCCCCGGCCGCGCTACAGCCCTCCTACCCCCTCAAGGACCACTCTCCTGCGCGCAGGAATAACCCTAGCCAGAATAGCGCCTTCGGCCGTGCTGCCGGAAGGGTACGGGTGAACGTACGTTATACCGTCCAGCACCGAGATACTCCTCCTGCAGCGCCCATGGAGGTGGCCGTACACTACCATCAAAACCTTCTCCGCATACTCTCTGATTGCGGCGTCTATCTTCTCGGTGCCGCTGTACGTGTGGTGGAAGTCACTGACACCTCCAGTGTACAGTAGGAGGTCTCTCCGTGGAACGTGGTGGACAGCCACGATCACCCGATCACCGGCCTCGTCCAGCTGCCTCTTGAGCCTCTCAAGGTTCACCTGCATGTACTCGCTGGGGGTGTACGGGAGCCTAATGTAGAGGCAGTCGGTGGACCACACACCGCACTCCTCTGGGACCCCCCACGGCCCGGCTTCTGGGCAGAACATGTGGAGGATCTCCGGATCAGAGCCATAGGGGTTGCAACGGGCAGCCTCCCTAGGACCCACCCAGCTTGGCGCCAAGCTGTAGTCGTACCAGCCAGCTGCACCAGCTATCCACAACCCCTTAACGTACGCGGGCCCCTCCAGATCCAGGAGCGTCGCTCCGTGATCGAGTGCTACGTCGCGGAGGGCGCGCAGCGCCTCCGCGCTGCTCCACCGGGCCCAGCGGGGCACATAGTGCTCGTGGTTGCCCGATACAAGCAGCACCATGCCACGGTACCCTGACGCTCGCACGAGCTCCAGGAGATCCGAGAGCGTCTCCGGCAAGCCGGCTACGACAGTGTCGCCGGCTATGATAACTGCGTCGGGCTTAAACCTTGCTGCGAGCTTGGCTGCGGCCTCGGCCTCGCTTTTCCTGACGGGATAGTGCAGGTCTGACAGAAGCAGCAGCTTAACTTCCACCATCACCACCGCAGAAGTATCTCAGATCTCTCCTGGCATGCAGGGCAAGCTGGTCGGCCCCTACCTGCGTGTAGGCTTCCGCCTCGCCTTTGATCCTGGAGCATAGACCTTCGAGATCCCCCCTCCAGGGTACATTGACCACACTGACCTGTTCCGGGCCCAGAGCGTTTCTGGCGCTGGCTAGTCTAAGCTCGTCGGGTGTGTTTATGTGCGCGAACGCTCTGGAGGTTGATGCAAGCATCGATGAGCCGACAAGGGCTATGCGATCGGCTACGCGCACGATGTCCGTAGCCCTTAGCTCGCCGCGGATCCTGCAAAGCAGCTTAACGCGTTGCCCCACCTTAGCCGCGAAGCCCCCGCCGAGCGCCAGCAGCAGGGGCTCTATGTATCCTACATGGATTGGGGCGGCCACATCGGCGTTGTAGAGCCTCCGATAGGACTCTAGCAGTACGTGGATCCTAGGCTCTAGCCACGGCATGTCGCCGGGAGCTACGTAGACCGTTTCAGCAGGAATGGAAAGCAGCTGCAACCCAGCTAGTGCGGATGCAGGACCCCCACACAGCAGCTCCCTAGGATCTTCCACGCAGAGTACACTGCTAGCTACGCCTGCGAGCTGCGCGTAGAGCCTGCAGCGGCTGGCATCTCTGCTGGCCAGAAGCAGATATTCGGCTCCGGCTTCCGCTAGCGCCTCTGCAACCCACGACAAGCTTGGTCTGCCGTTGACAAGCGCTATGAGCTTGTCGGCGCCGAACCTCCTAGACTCGCCACCAGCCAGTATGAGGCCTAGAACCCTCAACGGCCGCGCTCCAACTGTAAGGTGGGGTGGGCTAGCCAAAAACGTAGCCTAGACGGGCCATTCCTCCACGCGGTCGGCCATGTCCCAGAACATGTACTCGTACCTGCTGGCGGTTCTGAACAGCCGCTCGTATCTTTCCAGCATGTTATCCTGGGCCTGCTCCTCGAAGATCTCTACCAGGCTGTCGACTAGGGAGGCATACTCGTCGGAAAGGTACACGCTCCCCCACTCCTTGTAGAGTTCGACGGGGTTTGACTCAAGCTCTCGCTTGTACCGAAGGGCTATCTCCCTGTAGGATGCGAAGCACGGCAGCACTGCAGAGAGGCACTCGGCCACTCCTCCGAGGCTGCAAGACGATATGAGGAAACTCGTGTAGGCTAGGTTTGTCGGGGCCGGCTCTGCAGATACAACGTAGTCTAGGGACAGCTTTAGCTTCGACAAGAGCTTGACGTAGTTATCCATTTCAGTGGTAGCCTCAGCGTAGGCCACTTGCAGCAGCTTCCTGGCCGCGCTCGGATCCGCTTTCGATGCCATTATCGAGAAGACCCGCATCATGGCCACTAGGAAGTTGTAGTCCTGTACAATGTAGAACTTGAACTTCTCCAGAGGTAGCGTTCCGGTGTAGAGCGCGCGCACGAAGGGATGATCGAATATTCGCTTCCATATAGCATCCGATCGTCTGCGCAGCTCAGAGTACAACCTGGCCTTCAACTGCTCCACCTCCTAGGCTAGCTCCTCAACTGGCTTCCTGGCGCTCTCTACTCCCTTTAAGTACCAGTACGCTGAGGCTAGCACCCCAGCGGCCCAGAGGCCTAGGACCACTGCGAAGAAGCCACCGAACGTCATCCTGGCCTCGAGGAACACCACAGCTGCTCCACTTACCCCGGTCAAGCTAGTCAGTAAGCCGACAACTGAGGCCCTAACCCCCGTTGGGAATAGCTCGCTCTGCAGCACACTGAGGCTGGCCCAGGCCCACTCAGAGAACACGAGGTTGACGAACACAGCAGCGTAGAATAGCTCTAAGCTTCCAGCGGCGTGTGCAGCGTATATGGCAAGTGCAGTGAGGAATCCACCTGCAAACGATGCCAGGATCGAGGCCCTCCTCGTCCTATCGATAAGCGGGAGCAGCAGAAATGCGCCCACAGAAGCTCCGAGGTTGGCCACGAACACTACGTAGGGTACGCTTTCAAGGCCAAACTTGTAGCCTGGAGAGTACGGCAGGTAGTAGGCGGTAACGTCGTATGTAACATACTGTGCCACGGTTACTACCGCGAGCACTAGGAGCCTTATCCAGTACTTGGATAGAGCCTCTCCAAGGCCCACAAGCTGGCTCGGTGGAAGCTCGAAGCTAAGCTCGCCGCTGTACCCCGCTATTCTCCTAACGAGTGATTCGGCCTCCATCCTCCTACCGCGTGCTACAAGCCACCTAGGCGACTCTGGCATCCCAATCCTGGCAACGCCGGCGACTATGGCTGTCCCCAAGGCCGACATGAGCAGGTACCTGGCCTGCGTAGCGGGGTCCTCGGCTATCGCGGCGTAGACCAGCATTAGGCCTGCTATCACGGCTGCACCTATGTTCCAGAAGTTCGTTGAAATCATGAGCGTCTTGCCGCGGTGTCTTGCTGGCACCAGCTCGGCTATCGCTGCGTATGCTGCTCCGAACTCCCCTCCTATGCCGAACGTCATAGCCGAAGTGAGGATCACGAGCGCGGCGAGGTTCTCGTACAGCGGGATGAGCAGTAGCAGCGAGGCGGCCTCTATCGCTAGCGCTATGGCGAACATCACGCGCCGCCCAAAAATGTCGGCAAGCCGTCCGAAAGTAAGAGCCCCCAGCGTTTCCGCTAGAAGGTTAGCTGCAAAGATGTAGTGGAACTTCTCAGGCGCGACTATGTAGGCGAGCAGAGGTGCTATTGAGAACATTACACCGTCCAGGACGTAGTTAAGGGATACAACGGTGAACAGCTTCCAGTGCTCCCTACCCCACTTGGCCTCGTCGAGAACCTCTGTGAACGCTCTGGCGGCTGGCATGGAGTATACCTCCACGCTGATCTGCTGTAATGCTTTGAACTATATAAAAACTTAACCCGGTTATAGAATTGTTGATAACCTAGTTATCAAGAGCGCACCTCTTTTAATCCGCTGCAGCTTCCATGGCGCGTGGAGGCTGCATAACTTGGATATTGTAAAAATATCCGATGACAGCTGCCTCGAGGTCGAAATTACCGTAACAGACGTCAACTTCCTGTGCAGGATCCGCGGGAACGTGACCAGGGCCTCTGCCACTTTTAGGCTAACCACGCTCTACCGAAGTGGCTCGAGCTATGCTGTTGAATACCGCTCGCTCGCGGAGTGGGCCCGCTCGTTAGCAGCTTCAAGAAGCTGGACGGCCGAGGAGCTTGCGGAGAGCCTTGCATCCAGAATGGCACAGGAGCTTGCAGAGAAGGGTTTTGCAGCATGCTCCCCTGACGGCTACCTGATCGTGGAGCTTACCTTCGAGGAGCCCGGAGTGGGCCCAGTTAGGGTGAAGAAGGTAAGGAGGCTCGAGCGCTAGGTCGGCTCACGGCCGTATATCCTCACCCTCTCGGCTTGACGTGCACTCCTCACGCTACCCGTCTTCTCGAAATCATTGGAGTCCTTAAATATAAGCCTTTAATGGACACGCTCCACTTTACCTTCGCGAGGGCTGCGTCTGGCAGGTGTTCCTGTTGGGTCAAGGCCCGCTTAGCGGTGTGAGGATTCTTGACCTAAGCCACACGCTAGCTGGCCCGTTCGCAACAATGGTGCTGGCCGACCTGGGTGCAGAGGTCATTAAGGTGGAGCCTCTCGGAGGAGATGAGACAAGGCACTGGGCCCCATTTGTTGGAAGCGAGAGCGCGTACTTCATGTCGGTCAACCGGGGCAAAAGGAGCATTGCCGTTAACCTTAGGGATCAACGCGGCAGAGAGATAGTCTATCGGCTGGCCTCGCGCAGCCACATACTGGTGGAGAACTACAGACCCGGTGTGCGCGAGAAGCTGGGCGTGGACCCCAGCTCCATATTCCACGTGAACAGTAGCATAGTTTACGTGAGCATAAAGGGGTTTAGGCCCGGCACACGCTACGAGAGCAAGCCGGCATACGATCTTGTGATCCAGGCCATGAGCGGCCTCATGAGCACGATCTCCGAGGAGGGGAGGGAGCCTATCCGCGTACCGTTCGCGCTCTTCGACATAGTCGCGGGCCTCCTTGCCGCAGTGTACGCGCTAGCTGGCCTCTACTCTAGCAAGAGGCCCTACTATGCAGAGGTGTACCTCTACGATGCTGCAGTTTTCGCTATGAGCTACGTGCCCGTGATATACCTGCTCACCGGGAAGGTGCCTCGCACCGGCGGGTCGAGGCACCCAAGTATAGTGCCGTACCGTGCCTTTAGAGCAGGCGACGGGAAGTGGCTGGTGCTCGCGGCAGCAAATGATAGGCTGTGGAGGGCCTTCTGTTACGCCGTGGGCAGGCCAGACCTAGCTGACGACCCCAGGTTCAGAACGAACGCAGACCGCGTGAGGAATAGGGACCTGCTCGAGCCAATACTGGAGGAGATCTTTGCCACCAAGCCGCGGAGGGAGTGGCTGGACCTGCTTGAGGATGCAGGTGTCCCGTCAGCGCCCGTATACAGCCTTGAGGAGGTTTTCGCAGACGCATACGCAGCTGGCATGGTGACAGAGCTTCCACATGCTCTGCTAGGAAGCGTCCGGCAGCTGATGGAGCCTGCAGCCGTGGACGGGGAGAGGCCCATAGCTCGGGAAGGTCCTCCCCTGCTTGGCCAGCACACGATAGAGGTTCTCAGAGAGCTAGGCTACAGCGAGAAGTATATAGAGGAGCTTATCAGGGAAGGCGTCGTCGGTGTAGCATCCGCGCATCGGTAATGGTCTCGCTGCGTGGCGTAGTGCTAGCACGCTACACGCACGTAGACGAGCCAGCCAAGCTGTGCAGCACCGCGATCTTCCTCCCGGGGAGCTCAGCGCTGGGGTTGCGATTGGCAAAAAGGGTGGGTAGACGGGCGCTGCCACCGCGTGCGCTTCGCGCGGGCAAGCGCTTCAGCGCCAGCGATTTTTGTAAGCAAACGAGTTTATTGGCTAGTGCTGAGTGGATAAGCGCTAAAGCTAGCCTCCTGGTGCTCCGTGGTAGGGAACGTCCTTCCACACCATATCCCAGAGATCAGACTCCGTGAGCGTTTCGCGCTTTACGATCATCTCGTACACCCTTCTTAGCATGGCGTGGTGGAGGGCCTCATCCCTTAGTATAAGCTCGAGTATGAATCGTGTGGCTTTGTTCAAGTTGCTCTTCTCAAGCATAAGCATTACCTTCTTCAACATTTCCTCCTCCGTCCGTATGTGCCTCTCTATCTCCTCAAGGATCTTCCTAGACTCCTCCTCGGAGAGCATACGTCCAGGGGACCTCAGCATCTCCTCCACTACCTTGTAGAGGAGGGAGTGCTTCTCAGAGTCCTTGGAGACCGCGTACATTACAGCTTTGACGACGGCGTTGGCCATGCCGGAGGCTGAGCTGGCAAGCTTCAGAGAATAGTCTAGCTCCAGATTCGACATCTCTTTAGCGGTGCTCAGAAGATCTTCAGACAAGCGGCTACACCAGCTAAACCTTGGACACGCGGGTCTTTACTGTTTTCAGTCGTGCTAGGGCAGCGTTAGGCTCTGGCAGCGGCTTTCATCTCCAGAACTCTGGCATAGTGCTTGAGCTTCCTCTCTGCGTAGTCCAGGAATAGCCTAAGTGCTAGCCTGACGGGTGCGTACAAGTGTCCGCGTATGTAGCCCCTAGACAGTATCCACCTGGCCCACCTTATGCTGTGCAGGGCGGCCACCTTCATGGCCTCTATGTGGTACGGCTTTATGTGCTCCTTTCTGAAACCCTCGAGGTTCTTTAGGGCCCCAAGGGGGACAAAGAACATAGGCACTATAATGCTTGGATAGGGTCTGAGCCTCTCAATTAGCTCTACGGTTGCGAGCACGTCATCTTCCGTCTCGCCGGGCAGACCCAATATGAACGTTGCAGCTGGTATTATGCTGCTGTCGGCCATTATCGCAAAAGCTTCCTCCACCACCTCGGGGTACTTCTCGGGAGGGTAGGGGGCAGCCTTTGCCGGCATTATCTTCCTTGCCAGCCTCGGGGACCCCGTCTCGATCCCCACCTCGACGCCGAAGAATCTGCGCACGTCACCGTCCAGCACCATCTCGGATATCCTAGACACAACCTTTCCGTGCTCCTCAGCGTACTTGATGGCCGAGAGGCTGGCGTGGCTCCAAGCAAACTTAGCCTCGTACTCCTCAAGGTACCTTGCGACCATCGAGTGAAGCTTTAGGAGAGGTTCTGGCCGTGGTCTCACGACGTCAGCGCCGTAGAGGAGCACATCCTCGCTGTGCAGGATGACCTCGCGGACTCCGGACTCGAGGTTTAACTGAATCTCCTTCTCTATCTTTTCCAACGGTATGAATCGGAGCGGCTTGAAGGTTACGCTGCAGAATCTGCAACCTCGCGGACACCCCCTCATTATCTCGACGAGGCCATTGACGCTGGCACCTCTTATCAGAGGGATCTCGTCCACAGACGGCTCGTCGCCCGGCCTTACAGCGACCTTCTCGGGAAGCTCCTCTCCATCCAAGATTCTCTGTGCAAGCTCCACGACAACCTTCTCGGCTTCACCCTCAACTACCGTGTCAACCGGCCACCTAACCCTGGCCTCCGGCCATGCCTCCCACTGCCACGCAGCGGGCCCTCCCACCACTACCTTAAGGCCTCGTTCGCGCTTGGCCTCCCAGATCTCGGGCATGCTTATGAACTCTATGAAGCTCCTTCTGTTCACGGGCTCTCTGCCGGTAAGCATCCACCACTCGTTGCTCGGAGGACCAAACGCGAAGTAGTCGTGGTGGCCAACCATTAGTGCGAGCGCTCCGTTCCTGACGTAAAAGGGCACATAGTCTGGATCTATAACGTAGGCTCTGAAACCTGCATCCTGAAGTGCTGCCTCTATCTTCCTCAGACCGTAGGGGGCTACGCGCGGCCTACCAGCAGAGTCGACGCTAACGGGTGGGCACGCTATTCTCCTCCACACCCTCTCGGGAAGCCCCACAGCTGGACCTGTAGCCATGAATCCGAGGAACTCGTGGCCGTGATGATCGCTCATGAGGCATCTGTCGACAGATATCACAAAGTCGACATCCAGCTTCTCCCTGGGGGTTTTCAGCCTATGGAATACATTCACCTTAAACCTGCTTCTAATGCCCCGCTCCAGGATCATCTCACGGAACCCCCGTCTAGTGTACCGGCCTGCACGGTTGTGTTCAGGGTAAGCGTCGAGGGGGTTGCCTGTGAACGGCCTTAGCAGTCTACACGCCTCTTCTTCTATTCATCATATTGTTAAATATCGTGATTATTATACGCTTTTCTCCGAAGGCGTGAGGGGGTGCAGAGCACCTCCTCTTCACTGGGAAACCTTGTCTATCAGGGGCTCCATACCCAGGCACTCGGATGCTGTGAGCAGAGGCACACCAACTCTCCTTGCAGCGTCGAAGACTGGGGAGACGCGCTTCCTCCACTGGCGGTCTCTAAGCAGGTGGTGGTCGTACACTACTAGCTGGAGGCTCTCCGCGTTCTCTAACACGTATGTCAAGTTCTCTATGGCTCTCTGCAGGTTGATCCTGTTCAACATGTAAGGGTAGAGGTAGGTGGGAGGCCCGTCGCATACTAGAACGTGCGGCTTTTCCCTGAGGATCTCCAGGGCGTAATCCTCGATTATCGGTCCCATGAGGTCGCTTGTGTACAGCAGCCTGATTCCGCGCGTCTCGATCAGTAGCGGGACAACCCACCCTGTCCTGTCGTACTCTACCCCGTGGAAGTGGGGGCCAAGAAGCCGAACCCTTACCCCTCCCTTTGAGAACTCGCCATAATCTCTGAAGGTGAGTGTGGTTTTTCCAACCTTTACGACCTCTTTTACCCAGGGCCTCTGCAGCCACAGCTCCTTTGCCAACTTTTCGAACCAGCGGCGCCCCCGATCCAGGAGCTCGAGCCTTCTCTTAGTGTAGTCCCCAAAGCCCTTCGAGAGGGCCTCTGAGAGCCCTTCATCGGGGTTTGCTAGCTGGAGGCTCTTTGGCTCCTCTAGTACGCTGTCCAGTTCCATCCCCACGAGGCCCAGGAGATCTGCTATGAACTGGCGCGCCCGTTTCCATTGGCTTTCATTTATAAAGAGGTTTGGGTTTTTCGCGACAATGAGCTCTGTCTCCAGGATAGCCTGAGCTGCGCCGGTCCAGTCGGGGTCGTGAAGCCTGAAGTGGTGGTCGTAGTGGTAGTGTGTTATAACTACAGCTCCCGCTCTCCCGAGGGCCTCAGTGATCCGCGTAGCGGCTCTCCTCCTCAGAGCCCTCTTCGCTGTATCCGGTAGCGGGTAGCTTGGCTGCATCGCGGCTGCCCCGGGATCCACGAGAACGGTTCCAACAATGATGCTGGAGGACTTGGCTCCCATACTGTCGAACCATAGGAGGTCGATGCCGCGCTCCTGCAGCACCTTGCACTCATCCCTCAACCGAAAAGCACCCGCAGATTAAGCCTAGGCGGGGATTGGAGCCCAGGTTGTGGTGTCAGCTTCGCAGGGTAACAGCGTTACGCTCTGTGAAAGATCTAGCGGACAGAGGTTTGGGGGCCGACAGGAGAGAAAGGTGCGATGCTGTAATGCTAAAAAAGTGTGAAAGTGTTTCCGCTACTTGCCCTTGAACTTAGGCTTCCTCTTCTCCAGGAACGCTGTAACGCCCTCTATCACGTCCTCTGTGCTGAACAGGAGACCGAACAGCCCGCTCTCCAGAGCCATACCGGTCCAGATGTTGGTCTCCATGCCCATCTGTATCGCGTACTTTGCCGCCAACAGCGCCAGCGGAGGTTTCTCGGCGAGCTTCAAGGCTAGTGCCCTAGCCTCATTCTCTAGGTTCTCCGGCGACGTCACTCTGTCAACGAGCCCTATGCGGTACGCCTCCTCGGCCGATATTCTGTCTCCCGTGTAGATTAGCTCCTTTGCTCTCGACACACCGACGAGCCTTGGCAGCCTCTGGGTTCCGCCAGCACCGGGTATGAAGCCGAGATTTATCTCGGGCTGCCCTAGCTGGGCTGTCCTGCTGGCGATTCTCAGGTCGCCTGCCATAGCCAGCTCGAGGCCTCCACCAAGCGCGTAGCCGTTTATCGCCACTATGATAGGCTTCGTATAGTACTCAATCTTGAACAACACCTCCTGGAACTTCCTTGAGAATATCATTGCCTTTACCGGAGTTATACCCGTGAACGAGGTCACGTCGGCTCCTGCTGAGAACGCCCTACCTGTGCCTGTCAGTATTACCACCCTCACATCCTCCCTCTCCTCCAGCTCGTCGAACACCTGGCTCAGCTCCTTCAGCATGTCCATGTTGATTGCGTTGAGCCGCTCAGGTCTGTGCAGCGTGACCCACGCGATGGGCGGCTCTACGCGCACCACGAGCGTCTTCAGCTTCTTCTCTTCAACCTTGCCGTACTCGTAGAAGCCCTTGCCGGTCTTAACCCCAAGCCTGCCCTCCTGGACCATCTGGCGGAGGAGGGGATCCGGCTCGTACTCCTCCCAGCCGGTCTTCTGCTTGAGCTCCTCGAGCTTGGACACTACGACGTCTATCCCAAACTCATCGGCGTACTGCAGCAGCCCCTTAGGGTAGCCGAGGCCTAGCCTTACAGCCTTGTCTATGTCGTCACGGGATGCAATGCCCTCGCGGAGCAGGTAGGCGGCCTCATTTATTGCGGGGGCAAGCAGCCGCACGTGGTCTACGCGTTCTGCTGCCTCCCTCGGCACCTCCGGCCTGTGGTACTTGCCGGGCTCTGGATAGGTGTAGAACCCCTTCCCCGTCTTGAGGCCAAGCTCTTTCTTCTCGAACTTCTCCTTGAACAGCGGGCATCCGTGGCCTTTGAAGCCGCGCTGGCTCATGGCCTCGAAGACGTAGTAGAATACGTCTATGCCGCTGTAGTCAGCTAGCTCGAAGGGCCCCATGGGTAGGCCCAGCTTGTACCTAGCTGCAGCGTCCACAGCCACGTGGTCCGCCTCGCCCCGGGCAACGATCCAGCAGGCTTCATTCATGACCCTTGCGAGCAGCCTGTTGACTATGAACCCCGGCACATCCTTGTTCACGACCACTGGCTCCTTGCCCATCTTCTTGGCAAGCTCCACTGTGACGTTGACTGTATCGTCGCTGGTCTCCTTTCCGCGTATTACCTCGACAAGCGGCATCAGCGGGGGAGGGTTGAAGAAGTGCATTCCAACTACCCGCTCTGGCCGGCTCGTCGCTGCAGCAATCTCCGTGATTGGCAGGCTGCTCGTGTTCGTGGCGAGAATGGCGTGGGGAGGCATGACCTCGTCTGCGACCTTGAAGAGCTGCTGCTTGAGATCCAGCTTCTCGGGTATAGCCTCTATCATGAAGTCGCATGCCGCCAGCTCCGACTTGAAGGCGTCGGTGTAGTTGCCCTGGCTGTCCACGCTGATGATGGTTTTTATCCTCGACATTACGGCTTCCGGGCTCTCGCGGATCTGCCCCTTCTCGTACAGCTTGCCCAAGCTCCACTTTATTCTCTCAAGGGCGTTCTTGAGTATGTCCTCGGAAATATCAGCTAGGACGACCTCGTACCCTGCTATGGCTGCGACCTCGGCTATTCCGTGGCCCATAGTGCCCGCTCCAACAACGGCTATCCGCTTTATCCTATCTATGGAGGGCTTCTCGGACACGTGAACCCACCTCCTTCAACAGTTAGAGAGTTAGCTTTTACGGGTACGAAACGCGTTACCAGCTAGAGCGTAAAAATGCATGTGGGGGTTTCACATCATCGAGAGCCTTATGCCGAATGCGTCGCGGAGGAGCTGCCTTATGATCGTCAGCCTCTGTATGTCGTTTGTGCCCTCGTATATCGTTGTTATCAGGGCGTCGCGTAGGTAGTGCTCGACTCCGGTCTCGATGTCCACTCCGACGCCTCCGTGCACCTTTATCGCAAGTGCTGCAATTCTCTCCGCAACCTCTGTCGCGAACGTCTTTGCGAGGCTCGATGCTATTATGAACTTCCTATCGCCTCTGTCGGCGAGCGATGCAGCCCAGTAGGTGAGCATCCTTGCAGCCTCTAGCTGTATGAGCATGTCTGCCAGCTTGAACGCAACGCCCTCAAAGGATATTATCGGGCGTCCGAACGCCTGCCTCTGAAGGGCGTAGTTGAGCGCCTTCTCGAATGCGCCCTGCGCTATACCGACGGCCTGCGCTGCTATGCCAACCCTCGTGTGGTCGTAGGTCGTCACTATCACCTTGAAGCCCTCGTCCACAGGGCCCACAACGTTCTCGGCTGGAACCTTCACCTCGTCAAGTATTACCTCGTGCGGCCTCTCGCCCCTCAGCCCGGTAACGTTGAACCTCTGCCCTACCTTGACGCCCGGCCAGTCGCGCTCAACAATGAACACCGTTATGCCCCACCATCTCTTGTCCTCCTTGGGGGGGCTAGTCCTGGCCGAAACTATGAAGTAGTCGGCCTTGTCCGCCCCGGTTATGAAGATCTTCCTGCCGGTTATCACGTAGTGGTCGTTCACCTTCTTGGCGGTGGCCTGTATGCCTGCAACGTCGCTGCCGCAGCAGGGCTCAGTGTTCGCGTGGGCGGCGAACTTCTCGCCGCGCGCCACCGGCACAACATACTTCTTTTTCTGGTCCTCAGTGCCGAACAGCAGGATAGGTGTTGTGAAGAGCCCTCTAACGGCAACAGCCACGGCGAATGCCGGGCTAACCCTGCTGAGCTCCTCCATGAGTATGGCTTCCATAACGTGGCCGCCGCCCTGGCCTCCGTACTCCTCGGGGATGCCGACTCCGTAGAGGCCTAGCTTCTTTGCCTCCTCGAAGAGCTCTTCGGGTATCTTGTCCGTTTTCTCTATCTCCAGCGCTTTGGGCTCCAGATGCTTCTCAACAAACTCCCTCACGGCTTTCCGGAAGAGCTCGTGCTCTTCTGTTATCTCTACTCGAAAGTCCTCGATACTCGCGAAGGGGAAGACCAATACCTACTTCACCTCTCACATCTCCACCAACATTATGGATCCGTCCAGAAATACTCTTTGATATCCTATAAAAAGCCCGACTGTGGGTACTCGAGGCCGCTGGAACACCGTATCTACCCGCCCTTCTCCTCTACGGGGACGAGCTCGTAGGTTAGGTAGCCTTCCGGCTCCCGCTTAACGACCTCGAGCCTAACCTTCATGCCTACGCGGAGCTTCTTGGGATCGGTCTCTCGCACCCATGCTAAGACATTGACACCCTCGGGGAGCCTCGCTATCCCCACGGTGTAGTCGGGGTAGTGCGCGAAGCTCGTAGGCTTCGTGTATATCACTGTGTAGGTTAGAAGCTCCCCCTCCTTGCTGAGCTCTACCCACTCAACGTCGCTCTTCCTGCACTTAGGGCAGTCCACTTGGGGTGGGAAGTATAGCGTTCCGCAGCTCTTGCAGCGCGTCGCCAGCACCTTCCCCTCGGCAAGGCCCTCGAAGAACTTCCTAACCCTCTCCACGCTTATCGTGTACCTTATGTTCAGCTCTCGCTGGTCGAACCAGAGGGCAGCACCGGTTTTCTGATCCGGTACTATGGGAAGCCCGGTCGACTTCTTTACGCTCTCAACGAACTCCTCGACTTGCTTCATGAACTTTTCCATCATTTCCTTCTGGCTCACGGGGTACGCACCTCCACCTTTTAGGGTGTGAGCGAGTACACGAACACGTACGTGTAGTGGCCGGTGCCGCCGACGTTGTTGGCGACAGCAACGCCATTCTTTATCTCGGCCTGGCGCCCCTTCTCGGCCTGTCCTCGGAGCTGCTTCGCGAGCTCAACAGCCATACCCACCCCGGTGGCTCCGATCGGGTGGCCCTTGGCCTTGAGGCCGCCGCTGAGGTTCACCGGGAGCACGCCGCCGATGTACGTCTGCTTCTCCCTTACCAGCTTGTAGCCTTCGCCGGGCTTGGCTATTCCCAGCTCTTCGTAGGTTAGAATCTCCGCTATAGTGAACGCGTCGTGCACCTCGGCAACATCTATGTACTTGGCTGGGCTATCCACCGGTATGCCCGCGCGCTTGAAGGCCTCGCGCGCAGCCTTCATCACGCTCTCGCGATGGAGGAACTCAGCCCTCCTGCTTAGGTTCGACGTGTCCGACGCGGTGCCGATGCCCTTTATCCAAACGGGCGTGTCCGTTAGCTTCTTCGCTATGTCCTCCGCGGCAAGTATAACAGCGGCTGCGCCATCGCTTATTGGGCTGCTGTCGTACAGCTTGAGCGGCCAAGCAATGTACCTGCTCTGCATGCACTTCTCGACGGTGATCGGGCTCTGGAAATGCGCCTTAGGGTTCATGCTGGCGTAGTAGTGGTTCTTCACGGCCACCTCACACAGGTCTTCCTCGGTGGCCCCGTACTTTGCCATGTACCTCGTAGCGTACATTGCGTAGTAGGCTGGGAACGTGAGGCCGAAGTTCTCGAACTCCCAGAAGTAGTTGCCAGCCCTGCCTATGAGCTCCACGACGTTCGGTGTTGGCGACTCGTTCATCTTCTCTACACCAACCACCATGACGATGTCGGCCTGGCCGCTAGCCACCATGTCATGCCCAACCTTAATGGCTGCGCTTCCTGTGGCGCAGGCCGCCTCAACCCTCATTGTTCCCGCTGGCGTTAGCCCCACGTACTCGTTTATCACGACGGCCGGGAGTGGCTCGCTGCTCCAGGTTCCCACGCTGCCGTAGACGACGAATTGTATGTCCTTCTGGTCCACCGAGGCGTCGTTCAAAGCCTCCTTTATGGCCTCCCAGGCCAGCTCGGGGATGCTTACATCGTGCCTAACTCCGTACCTAGCTTGACCAACACCAACTATCGCTACGCGCCTAGTCAAAAATGGACACCTGCCTTTACCGTGTTTTAGGCAGCGGATGGGGTATAAGTTGATTTCAGTAGGTCAATACGACTATGGTCTACCAGCTCTGCGGATAGGCTACAGGCAAAAATCGAAACCAGTTAAGTTTTTTAAAAGCCTATCACCAACAGCAACAACGGTGCCCAAGAATGTCCCTCGATAATATAAGGCAGCTATTTGCACAGATTTTCGATAAAGCAAAGGAGAAGATGGGAGACGAGCTTAAGTCCATGAATAGAGTCTTCCAGTTCGTTCTAAGCGACGGCACAGAATTCTACCTTGAGATAAGCGGAGGTGAGTACAAGATAGAGCAGGGCCGCCACCCATCGCCGGTGGCCACCCTTTCAACCGATTTGGAGACGCTGGAGAAGATACTGAAGGGAGAGCTTGACGCCATGGCTGCCTTCATAAGGGGCAAGCTCAAGATAACCGGAAACGTCATCGAGACCACGAAGCTCAGGCAGATAATCGAGGCAGCTAAATCCTAAGCTAGTGCTGTATGGATCCTTGTATTCACATACTTTACTAT
>JBEVCG010000037.1:0-30080 GCA_040514325.1 Thermoproteota archaeon
GAGAGGAGACTACCTCTCCTCGCCACCGGAGAGATAGTGGAGGACTACAGCCTCCTCTACGCTTACTGGGACGAAGCAGGCAGCCGCGCGGAGGAGGCCGTACTTCGGCGCGAGGACTTCGACGAGCTTAAGAGGCTTGTCGAGGCCGGCGTAACGCGGTTGGATGCTCTCATGGAGGCCTTAGCGAGGAGGTACGTCGAGAGGATCGATATCGATGCGGCGGTACGCGCGGTAGAAAGGGTATACGGCGTTAGGCTAGAGGGCTCTGAGGCGGCTAGACGGGTGGCGGCTGTGCTGGCCGGGTGGCTTGTGGAAGCGGCGGGCACGTGGGGTATGGTGCGCTACGTTAAGTCCTGGATCAGAGGCAGGCGTGAGGACGCGGACTAGCTAGATGGTCTGGGCCATGCAACTTGTTCAGAATATTCAGAACAATTATATGGTCAGACGGATGCTAAAAATATGTGCAGGGTATGCTGAAAAGAGTCGTTGCCAGCTTACTTGTTGCCAGCCTCCTTCTGGCTGGAGGGTGTCGGAAACGCCGAGGGAAGCTCGGGGAACTCTGCCTTCATCCTCTGCTCGGCTATAGCGGCGGCCTCCTCCATTATCTTCCTCGCCTCCTCGCTGTACACCGTCGGCGCGCTCATGAACCCCGTGAACTCTCCTGCCTCGGTTATCACGCTCTCCAGCAGCTCGCCCACCTCGGCCATCTCCAGCCCTATCTCTGGCACGAGACCTGTCAAGTGCCTCCTTAGATCCCGTACGACGCCCACTATAGGCGCCAGTCCCACGAGCACATCGCCCATGGTCATTATGGTTTCCAGCCTGAGCGAGACCCTCTCGACTGCGACCTTGGCTGTCATCAGGCTCTTTATCATCTTTCTCAGCTCGGCGACCTCGGCAGCGTACATGGCTGCTCTCGTTGTGTCCTTCTCCATCTGAGCCTGTACCACCTTCTCAAACAGCGTCTGGTCCCGCTCCTTCATCTTGGCTATGATGTACTCGAGCTTGTTGGACTGTACGCGCAGCTTGTAGAGGGCTAGCGCCAGCTTGTGCCTAAGAGGTGGTGGCGGATTGATCGTGTTCTTTATCCTCTCAATGACGCCTGGCCCCTTGTTCTGGGTGGTCCAAACCTTTGCGAAGTCGTCTACTCTAGACAAGGCTCCCAGCGCCATTCTGGCTATTAGGCGTTGGTGGGTGTGTAACTTGTCTGGCTTAGTGTGACCTTGGCAAACGGCTTATTAGAGGAGTCCGGCTGGCTCTCCGCTGGGGGCATTCTGCCGAGCATCAGGCTTAACGTGGACGCTGACTTTGCGGTTGCTATTCTGAGGAGGCTTATATCGATACCGACGGTAGCCCCGCCGGGCCTGAACTACGACGAGATCAGTGAGTACCTCTACCAGCAGCTTCTCTCGCTTGGCTTCCGCGTGGAGACAGTTAGGGTGCCAGACAGCTTCGTGGCCCAAACGTATCCTAAGTACGCTAGGATGCCACGCTTCATAGTCCTTGGCTCGCTCGGCCAGGGGCGCCCCGTCCTCCACTTCAACGCCTACTACGACGTGCGGCCGCCCACCACCGGCTGGGAAACTAACCCCTTCAAGCCTGTTGTCGAGGGTGGCCGCGTATACGGTTTAGGCGCTTCTGACTCGAAGGGTGGTATTGCTGCGCTAATAGCTGCCCTGAGAGCCCTCGTGGACAGCGGGTGGGAACCCCGGCTTGGAGGCCTAGAGGTGAGCTTCACCCCCGATGGGAAGATGGGGGGGTTAACCGGTGTGGGCTACATGCTTGCCAAGGGGCTGACCTATCCCGACTACGCGGTAACCTTATCGCCAAGCTCGCTTGCAAAGATCTGGGTCGGTGCCGTAGGCTGCATCCAGCTAAATGTTCAGATCTACAGGTCGGCCAAGCACCCTCCTTCGGGAGCTACAGCGTACAGCAACGAGTTCGAGGCAGCTTCGCAGATAGCCTGCGAGCTCCTCAAGGAGAGCTCCCCAGCTCCGGGCGCGGAGGGAGGACAGCGGATAGTGAGCGTGTGGAGCCCACCCAGTATGGGGCCAGCAGACATCTCGAGGTTCAGGTACGAGCTCCTAGTCGACAGGAAGGTTATGCTGGACGAGGACGAGTCGAAGGCCGAGCAGGAGGTTGCAGCTCTCATTCGGAGGGCTGCAGCCAAGGTTGTCGAGGCAGGCTTCGAGGTGACCCTTAGCACGCTGTTTCGAGTGCCTTCGGCCAGAATCTCCGAGCGCGCGCCCATAGCAGGTATCGTGGCTAGGGCTGCTGCTCAGGTTCTGGGGAGCGAACCTCAGCCGGACGTATGCCCCCTCCCCCTCAGCCTGAACCTGTTCGTGAAGGAGGGTATTCAAGCTGTGGGCTACGGCCCGGGAAGCCTTGATGCGGCGCAGGGCCCTCGGGAGCACGTCAAGGTGGACGATTTGGTGGCTGCTGCACGCGTGTACGCAGCGATCGCGGCATCCGTGCTTGGACCCCTTCAGTGAACGGCGGCGGTCTAGCAGCGCAAACTAGGTGGCGCACTCTGCGTGCAGATATCCTAGCACCCCTCTCGCTGCCTGCAATTATCTTCATCGCCCGCGCTGCGTGGTGTCAAGCGGCATGGCGGAGGATTCTTGTACCCGGGCTAGCGGACGCGAGCTCCTAGATAGGATAGCTGGTGCAGCTCTTAGTGGAGGCCAGGTAACCCTTCTGCTTAACCATAGAGGGCTGTGTACCATTCTTGAAACCTCTTGTGGAGCTGGCTGCGCAGCTGTGGCAAGCGCCAACGAGAAGCAGCCACGGTTTACGGAGGTTCTAGACGAGCTTAGAAGGATAGCTGAAGCTTGTCGAAGGCACGCCTGCTGCAGGCCTAAGGGGAGGGTAGCAGTAATCTACTTCGGCGTGGACGGTCTAGCTCGGATCCTTCTCGAGGAGTGTGCAGAGGATGTCGTAGAGGTCTACGGGTCGCTGACGCAGCTTAGGTGCCCGGCCTGCGGTCTGACGGTAAACCTTCTGAAAGAGCGCAGCCAAATGGTGCAGCCGCGCTGCCCCGTGTGCAATGTGGGGATGATCCCACTGCCCTTGGTCCTGGAGGATGGCCCGGCTCCCTCACTCCTTCGCAGGGCCCTTGTCCACGTAACATCGTCGGACGTTGTTGTGGCCTCACTTTACCCTGCAACGCTGCTGGAGCTTTCGCTGATCCTTGTTGCCTCAAAGTTTGCCGAAACCTACCTCGTCCCGGAAGATGGGTCAGAGCCCCCTGCACAGCCGATTATGGCTGCTGGTGCAAAGCTAGCTAGCGGGTTATCGCTTCTAGACGTTGTCGAGAGCCTGGGGCTCTTCTGCAGGACTTCCGCGCTGCCTAGGCAAGGTGAGGAGCGCAGCTAGCAATACCAGCAGGGTGGCCACGGCGTAAAACGCGACGACGGCTTCAACGCTGAGGGCTAGGTGCCTTGCATCCACGCGAACCACCCACCCGAGCCCGACCGGTGCCACGTCGAGGTGGGGGCTTCAGATTAATAAAGAGCCTCTTACCATTGGCAACTTATAGGCCTGCAGCCAAGAATGTGGATTGAGCCCCGCGCAGTCCCAGTGAGCTGCGTGCAGTGATCGGCTAGGGGTGGGCCGAAAGCCTCTTTCCAGCAGGCTTGTGATGAGGCCTGCATCGGGGAAGCGCGTGACCGGATACCTTCCCTGCGGCTGAGCCCTCACGCCTAGGCCACTAGCCTCACAAGCCTCCTAAAGTATCTCCTATACACCATGGAGAACACGAGGGCCCTCGCGGCGAGGTCCAGGGCCATGATCGCCCAGATCGTAGTCGCGCAGTCGGGGCCTCCCCCTCTGAGCCTGGACGCAGCAACAACTGCCGGTGCAGCTCTAAACGCGTAGACACCTACGATGTTCAAAGCGGAGGGCGCCAGCGTGTTTCCGGCCCCGCGTATGGCTCCGGCCAGGGCCATGACGAGCCCCAGGAAGGGCTCGCTAATCCCTGCGAGTACAAGGTACACGGTGGCCTGCTCGGCTACAGCGCTGCTGACTCCGAATGCCCTCGGGGCCAGCGGCGACAAAACCACGAGGAGCCCTCCCCCTAGGGACATGAGTGCAGCCGACGCCTTGGCTACCCGCCACCCCTCCCTCTCCGCGCCATCGATGTCGCCAGCGCCGACGAGCTGCCCCACGACGCTTGAGGCGTAGGTTGACAGCGCGAAGGCCGGGAGGAAGGCGATAGATTCGATCCTTACGCCTATAGTATGTGCGGCTAGGGAGCTCTCTCCGCACCTTGCAACGCTGCCGAGGAAGAAGCCGTGGGCAAGCGTCATCATAACCCTTTCTGCGATGGAGGGTGCGCCCACGGTAGCTACGTGCAAGGCAAGCCTCCCGGGCAGGGCAGGGCGTGCAGCAAAGCCTAGCTCGATAGGCGACCTAACGGCGAGGAGGGCTACGGCGGGGAGGTACGAGACTGCTGTCGCTAGCCCAGCTCCGACGACGCCGTAGCCCAGCGTGAATATGAGTAGTGGGTCGAGGACTACGTTTGTTAGAGCAGCGGCGAGGGCTGAATACATTATCGGGTTGTTCCTCTTCGCGGCCCGGTAGGCTGCGTCAAGTGTGAGCCACGCTCCTAGGAGCGGTAGGCCCAGCGACCTGGCCCGCAGGTAGCCAGCTGCTAGCTCGGCCACCTCGCCGCGTGTTCCAGCCACGGCTGCGGCTATGTAGGGTGCGGCTACTTGAACGGTGGCTGCTATCAGCAGCCCGGTGGCAGCTGCAGCGGTAAGAGACTGCGCGACCACCCTCTCGGCGTACTCAGTCCTGCTCCCGCCCAGCGCCTGGCTCACAACAACAATCACTCCCACATAGAACAGCATCATCGCTACAGAGGCTAGCCAGCTCCCATAGCCCCCTACGCCCACGGCAGCAACAGCCTCATCCCCAAGCATGCTTACGAAGAGCGTGTCGACAAGCCACGCTATGCTGCTGGTTCCCTCGGCGAGGATAAGCGGCGCAGACTCTTTGAGGACGTCTGCGAGCCCCTTAAGCCCAATTGCAGCGCCCAAGCCTCCCCACCGCTCCCTTAAAGCGCCTTGAACCCCTCAGCTGCGTCCGAGGTTAGACTTATTTCTTTTCACTGTCTACACAGAAGCGCTGAAGAGAGGGGCTCGAGGGTGTCATAGTTGAAGCTGTTCGAGTACCAGGCAAAAGAGATCCTAGCAGCTCTCGGCGCCAAAGTGCCACGCGGGGTAGTGGTAAGCGCAGGCGACAACATCCACGCCAAGGTTACAGCTGCCAGCCTCACCCCTCCCCTCGCGGTTAAGGCGCAAGTCCTTGTTGCGGGCCGTGGCAAGGCTGGTGGCGTCAGGATAGTGGACAGTGTCGAGGCGGCAGTCGAGGAGGCAGCAAGGATGCTGGGGAAGAGAATCAAAGGGATAGAGGTTAAGAAGGTTCTCGTAGAGGAGGCTGTAAAGCATGACAAGGAGTACTACATGTCAATTACTATCGACAGGAGCGCTCGGAAGCCGGTAGTTCTGGCTTCAACCATGGGCGGTGTGGATATCGAGGAGATCGCGAGGGAGCACCCCGAAGCTATAGTCAGATACCACGTGGACCCATTCACGGGCCTGAGGGGCTTCGAGGCTAGGGAGATAGGTAAAATGCTAGGTTTCAGCGGAAGGCTTCTTCAGTCGTTCGCGAGCACGCTGCTGGCCCTCTATAGGGCGTTCGAGATGTACGATGCTGACCTAGTAGAGTCGAACCCCTACACTGTGGTCGGCGACGAGATAATTCTGCTCGACGCAAGGATAATAGTGGATGACAACGCGCTGTACAGGCACTCGGAGCTTCAGAAGGTGTCTCTAGAGGAGACCGGAGAGTTCACGGAGTGGGAGCTCAAGGCTAGGAGCCAAGGGCTTGCGTTCGTGGAGCTCGAGGGAGACATCGGCGTTATAGGCAATGGTGCTGGCCTAACCATGGCTACAATGGACCTCGTCGAGTACTACGGTGGAAAGCCTGCCAACTTCCTCGACATAGGTGGCGGAGCTTCGTCGGAGCTAGTCAAGAAGGCTGTGAAGTTCTTGCTGGAGATGCCCAAGGTGAAAAAGGTCTTCATAAATGTGTTTGGAGGCATAACTCGCTGCGACGAGGTCGCAAAGGGGATAGTTTCAGCCTTGGAGGAGGCTTCCGAGAAAAAACCGGTGGTTGTGAGGCTAGTAGGTACAAACGAGGAGGAGGGTAGGCGCATACTGGAGGAGCACAGAATCAAGGCTTTTGCAGATCCTGTTGAGGCTGTTAAGACGCTCCTCTCAATCTAGGAGGTGGGATGAGATGGCCATACTCGTCGATAGGAACACGCGGGTCATAGTCCAGGGGATAACGGGTAGGGAGGGGAGCTTCCACACAAAGCTGATGCTAGAGTACGGGACAAAGATAGTCGCTGGCGTCACACCCGGGAAGGGAGGCTCGCAAGTACACGGCATCCCCGTGTACGATACCATGAAGGAGGCTGTCCGTGAGCACCCCGACGCCAACACGTCGATAATATTCGTCCCGGCGCGCTTCGCCACGGACGCTGTCTATGAGGCTATTGAGGCGGGCATGAAGGTTATCGTCGTCATAACCGAGCACATACCGGTGCACGACGCGCTGAAGTTCGTAAACTACGCCAAGCAGCGCTCAGTCTCGATAGTTGGGCCAAACTGTCCAGGCGTCATATCGCCAGGCAAGACAAAGGTAGGAATAATGCCAGGCCACGTGTTTAGGGAAGGTAGCATAGGGATAGTTTCAAGGAGCGGCACGCTCACCTACGAGATAGCGTTCACATTGACAAGGGAGGGTCTAGGCCAGAGCACAGCGGTAGGCATCGGAGGCGACCCCATAACGGGGTTGAACTTCATAGAGGTTCTGGAGATGTTCAGGAACGACCCGGAGACGGAGGCGGTGGTTCTTATCGGGGAGATAGGCGGCGACGCTGAAGAGCGTGCAGCAAGGTACATCATGGAAACGAAGTACCCCAAGCCTGTGGTCGCCTTTATAGCCGGCAAGACGGCTCCGCCGGGGAAGCGGATGGGTCACGCCGGAGCGATCATATCCATGGGCACGGGCTTCTACCAGGACAAGGTGAAGGCTCTCAAGGCAGCAGGCGTGCCAGTTGCAGAGACGCCGTTCCAGGTAGTCGAGCTGGTTAAGCAGGTTCTCAAGAGCTAGCCTACTACCACGTTTTGGGTTCAGGGGTTCCTCCTGCACTCAACCCTCTCTGTGATGTCGCGGAATTCTATTTCTCCTTTAGGGCCGGGCACGGCCATGACACAGTCAGGTACGTCCTTGTTTACAGTTAGCCCTGGGTAAATCCAGCTCCATGCACCAATCCTGATGCCCGGGAGGATAGACACGTTTACGCCTATCTGGGCATAGCCCCCAATTATCGCGCCTAGCTTTCGCAGCCCCGTGTCCACCCTCTTTCCCTTAAGCGTCACCTTGATCGTGGCGTGGTCGAACCTAAGGTTTGCCGTGACGGCGCCCGCGCCCATGTTCACCTGCTCGCCAAGGACGCTGTCCCCCACGTAGTTTAGGTGTGGAACCTTCGCATTCTCCATTAGTATTGACGATTTAAGCTCAGTATGGGTTCCCGCCTTCGACCCTCGAAGCATGAAGGTGTAAGGCCTTATCCTCGCAAAGGGGCCGACCTCCCCCTCTATCCAGGCCGGACCCTCGATGATGCTATAGCTGTGCACAACAGCATTCCTGGATATGTAGACAGGCCCCCTAACCTCAGCTGATGGAGCGACCTCGCCCTCTACGAGAGCTTCGTATCCTGCAAGCCTTTCGCGGAGGACCATATAGTAGGCTCTCACCAAGTCCCACGGGCGCCCTACGTCTACCCATCCTTCCTCGGCTACGATTACCTTCACGCACCTCCTCTTGGACAGCCTCGAGACAGCATCGGTTATCTCGTACTCCCCTCGCGCGCTGGGCTGCAGCTTCTTAAGCTCCTCGTAGAGGTCCTCAAACCGGAGCTTGTATGCTCCTACGTTAACGTAGTTCGAGGGAGCATTTCCCGGGCTTGGCTTTTCTACTATCTCCTCAAGACAGAAGTTGCCATTCAGCCTCATGACGCCAAACTCCCAAGGCTTCTCCTCACGAGCTGAAAGTACGGCCTCTCCCTCCATCTCAGCCAACCGTCTTACGTCGGAAGATTCCAGGACAACATCGCCATTGACGATTAGAACCTCGTCGACGCCTCGGGGCAGGCTCTGAAGCCCAACGAGGGCTGCGTGTCCTGTGCCCAGCTGCTCCTCCTGTACAACCAGCTGGACAGGCACGCCTACCTTCTCTAGCTCCTTCCTGACGAGGTCTGCCGAAGAGGGGCTCACAACCACTGTTACGCCCAGAACACTGGGTGCGGCGAGGAGCTGCCTCACCAGCCTAGAGAGTACAGTCTCACCGCCAGGCAGCGGTATGAGCGGCTTTGGCCTCGTCGATGTTAGGGGCCACAGCCTCTCTCCCCGGCCAGCTGCCAGGACCACGGCGTGAAGCCCCATAGCGGCCGACCATGTGTATGCATAGCCTAGGTGGCAGGTTTAAGTATGAAGGTGCTACCCACACTAGCGTAGTGCGGAGGTAAGCACAGGGGATGCCGGAGAGCTGGTAGCAGATGACAGCGCGCCTAGCTGTTCTTGTGAAAGGTGAGGATAGGCCCGGGCTCTTGCAGCGAGTGTCAACGCTCCTGACGAAGCTTGGCGCAAACATAGTCACAAGCATGGGCTACTTAGCAGCAGGTACAGCTAGCATGCTTTTCCTCGTTGAGAGCGAACTCGACCGCTCGGAGCTGGGCGAGAGGCTGCGAAGAGAGCTGAGGGATCTAGAGCTTGAGGTCACTGTTGCGGAGGTTGGCCCCGAAGCTGGGCTGCTGCTGGCAGACTTCGTCTCGAGGAAACCCGGCATGCTGACGGTACTTGAGGGCTACCTTGAGCCGGCGGACATCTACGAGATCCTGGTAAGGCTGGAGAGGGATCTACGGCTAAGGGCCTACAAGCTTCTATCCATCGAAACCCTTGCAGACATAGTCGATATGGCTCCCGATGAGGTAGTGCGCGAGATCCTGGATGCCGTTGGCTTCGAAACGTTCTCCAGAATCCTCCAAAAGCTGGATCCCGACGAGGCTGTAGACGTCCTTCAGAAGCTTCCTGAGGAGCATGTCCGCAGGCTGCTGCTAAACCTGCCTAGGGAGTACAGGATACAAGCATCTGAACTCCTCAGATACCCGCCAGACACGGCTGGCGGTATAATGACGAAGAGCGTCCCAGTTCTCCCAGCCCGGAGCAGGGTGAGGGACGCTCTCGCCGAGATCTCTCGCGGCGACTACGATGTGAGAGACGTAGTTGTCGTTGTTGACGAGAACCAGCGTCTGGTGGGCTTGGCCGAGGTCGTTGACCTACTACGCCACGGCCCCGACGAGATTCTGGAGCGCGTTGCGGTGAGGCCGCGCGTAACGGTCGAGCCTCACGTTGACCGCGAGGAGGTAGCGGTGATGATGCTCCGCTACCACCTTAGACATGTGCCGGTAGTGGACGGGGAGAGCAGGTTCCTCGGCCTGGTTGTCCTGGAGGACGTCGCCTACGTGCTCTCCGAGGAGGCTGCCGAGGATCTGGCAAAGATAGGTGGCATACTTGATGCGGGCAAGGTCATCGAGAGGTACTTCTCCACGCCGCTCAAAGAGCTTGTAAAGTCCAGGCTCGTGTGGCTGCTGCTGATATACTTCATACAATCCGTGACAGCTAACGTTATAAAGGGACACACGGACCTCATAGAGCGCGTAGCTGTGGTTGCAGCCTTCATCCCCCTCATAATGGACACTGGCGGCAACGTCGGCAGCCAGACCTCAAGCATGATGATTAGAGCTTTAGCCCTCCGGGAGATCTCTGAGCACAGCACAGGCGACGTGCTAAAGGTGCTCCTAAGAGAACTTGCCGCAGCGAGCGTGCTAGGTGCGGTCTTTTCAATCATAGGGTTTGCGTTTGCGTACCTAGTCAGCGGCGGAGAGCTTATGGTGGCACTCGCGGTCGCCACAACCCTCATGGTCGTTACCCTCTTTGCCGACATAGTGGGAGCGCTCCTCCCAATCCTGGCGAAGAGGGCTGGCGTAGATCCGGCTTCTGTATCGGCTCCACTCATAACAACGATCGTCGACATAACTGTGGCGTTCGTGTACATGAGTATATCCTACTCGCTACTATTCTAGGACTTCTGAGCGCTGCTGCACCAGCTCGTTGGACTAAGGTTTATTACGAGGAGTGACGGCTACTCGCAGCCTGGTGATGAAGGATGGCCTACTCGGCCAAGGTTGAAAAGGACGACAAGGGCTTCCTCATAAGGATCCCAGAGGAGCTGATGGCAAGCATTAGATGGAGAGAGGGTGACTCGGTAAAGATCGAGATAAGCGAGTGGCGTGGCCGTGTGGTCCTAGTAGTCTACAAGTGAGCGGTGCGGATGAGCGACTACCCCTCGCCAGCGGTGGATAAGTTCCACGGCTTACCTTCGTAGGTTATTTTCCTTGGAAGCCGGTCCTTGTATCTTGAGAGGAAGCTTAGATCCTCCTTCCGCTTCCTAAGGTTGTCCGGCAGCATCCTCGGTATTTCGTCTATTATTGGATACCACCTGCCGCAGCTAGGGCAGTACATGGCTCCCGTGACCACTTCAGTCATTAGGCACTTGGAGCAAGGTGCCGATGAGCCCACCTTGGCCACGTCTTCTCCAACTGGGGTTTTTGCTGCATAGCAATAGATCTCGCACAACGGGGGCTTGTACCTCTCCAAGAGGTCCTTGACCTGCTGCTCCCTCTCTGGGTACTCCCGCTCCTCGATGACGTAAAGCTCCAGGGGAAAGTGCTTGCACATGGGGCAAGCGGCTAGATCCATAAACCTTCGCTTCAACCTTCAGCCAACCTCCTAGCCTGTTGGGTTAGCTCCTCAGCTATTTGCTTAGCCCTTTCAGGGCTCCTGGCCTCCACCATTATCCTCAGAACTGGCTCCGTGCCGCTAGGCCTCACGAGGAACCAGTAGTCCTCACCGTCCACTCTGACGCCGTCTACGGTTGTGACCCTTACGCCTTTGGTAGCCTGGTACTTGGCGGCTAGCTTCTCGGTCACGGCTCGCGCAACGTCGCGCGGCATGGGAACCTTCAGCTTCACGGTGTGCATCTCCGGTAGCCTTGCGAATAGCTCCGAGGCCTTAGCGCCCTCGGCCGCCATCATTTCGAGGAAGAGTGCGATGGTGATGCCTCCATCCCTTGCAAGAAGGTGCGGAGGATATATGAAGCCGCCGTTCTCTTCGAATGCGGCCACTCCCCCCTCTCTAAGCAGGCGGTAGCTCATGTTGACAGCACCGACGGGCGTCCACACGACCTCTATGCCATAGCTTCTGAGGTAGTCCTCGACGACCTTGCTGCTGGAGACAGCTGTGTAGACCTTGCGCCTAGCATCCTTCAGCTTGTTTTCCGCGACATATGCCGAAAGTAGCGCCCCAGTCCGATCGCCCCAGCGGACAACCCCCTGTTCGTCTATCAGTATGGCCCGATCCCCATCTCCGTCATGGCCTACGCCCAGGTCAACCCCTAGCGCTTTGGCTGCTACAGCCGCCTCTCTCAAGCTTGATGGAGTAGGCTCCGGTTCGCGGTAAGGTATAGGGTCAAGATTGCATGCAAGTGTGTAGACCTTGACCCCCATTTCCCTGAGTATCCGGGGGACAGTTAGTGCTGACACGCTATTCGCGCAGTCCACTAGGACTCTGTAGGAGCGTCTCCTCACTGCCTGCTTGTCAACGTGCGAGAGGACACTCTTAATGTATGTGTCTAGCACCCTCTCCTCTCGCTGCACGTCTCCCGGGATGTCCCTCCACGAAGCCCTCCTGAAGCGGCTCTCGTAGAATATCTCCTCTATCTCCCTCTCCACCTCTCGGGGTACCTCGGCACCAAGGGGCCCCACAACCTTCACGCCGTTGAACTCTGGGGGGTTGTGGCTCGCGGTAACTATGACGCCGGCATCGTAGCCGAGCTCTCTAACAGCAACCTGGATGGCTGGGGTCGGTGCAAAGCCGCTGCTCCCTGCGATGTAGACCCTTGAGCCTGATGAGAGGAGGCCAGCGACCACGGCGCTCATTATCATGTCTCCTCCAGCTCTTGCATCTCTGCCAACAAGGATTCTCGCTCCCTGGCCGAACCTCGTGCCTATGGCTAGGCCAAGCTTCAGCGCAAGCTCCGGGGTGAGGTCGACATTGGTCACGCCGCGGACGCCGTCGGTGCCGAAGAGGCGTCCCAAGGTTGACTCCCACGTGTTGAGCTGCTGTCCACTCTATTTAAGCAGCCTCTTTGGATGGTGTTGCTGGTGGCTGGCTTGTGCGTAGGCGATCTCTTCAAGGTCAAGCCAAGCTGCGTGCTGATGGTTGCAGCAGGCGGTGGAGGCGACGTCGTCTCGGCGGCAGCCATTTCCCTCCAGATCAAGCTTTACAGCGGGGTTCAAGCGGTCGTTGCAACTCCTATCTGGGAGAGGTTCACGAGGGATCCTCTTCCAGGCCCCATGAGGCTTGATGACCTTGCTGGAGCGGAGCTGCTAAGCTATGCGGCGCTCTTGAAGCCGGACTGTACGGCCCTTAGGGGAGGAAGGCTTGTCAAGCCGTCAGCCTGCACGGTTGCAGGAGCTATCCCCGAGCTCCCTGTGTACGCGGTGGACCTGCTGGGTGGCACTTACTCTGCCTGGAGGGGGTTAGAGGAAGTGTCCTCCCTACACGGGTGCGACGCTGTGGTTGTGCTCGATGTTGGTGGCGACGTATTGGCTCAAGGCTGCGAGGAGAACCTCTGGAGCCCCTTGGCGGACTCCCTGGTCCTTTCTGCAGCAAGCGTGCTCGGAGTAGAGGACAGAGTTGTCGCGGTGTTCTCTCCGGGGTCCGATGGCGAGCTAGATGCCCGTAGCGTGCTCAAGAGGATCTCGGCGGTGGCCTCTCGTGGAGGGCTCCGGATGGCTCTCTCGATGGGGAGGGTAGCCTACGAGGCGGCAAAGACGGCTATAGCCCGTGGCGCAGCTACGGAGGCCAGCTTGATCCCTTTATTGGCTCTCGAGGGAGAGTACGGTCTCAAGCTCATTAGGGGTGGCACCAGGTCCGTGGAGATCACGCCGGTGAGCGCGCTGGCTTTCTTCATGGACATTGAGCAGGTGTACGAGCTCAACAGAATGGCAGAGCTTGTTTCGAGGACCAGCAGCATCGATGAAGCCAACGCGGCGCTTAACGATGTGGGCGTGTACACCGAGTACGATCTCGAGAAGGACGTTCACCTCTTCATGAGCGTGTTCGGGAGGCAACCCGAACTCTCAGAGCTCCTCGAGATACGGCGTAGAGGTAAGGCGAGGCTCGGGCCTTGCAGGCTTGTAGCGCACACGCTACGGTAGCGCTCCACCGACACTTGAGGGGGCCACAAGCCCCTCCAGAGCACTATGCGGTAACCTAATATTAGCCCCCTCAGGGGCAGAGCTATGTGGGGGTGGTGGCCCAGCCTACGGCCCCATACGGGGCTTGGATGAGGCTGGGTCCGGGCATTCTCTCCACACCCTCGGGGCTTGTAGGCAGCGGAGTTTGCTTCCAACGTTAAGCTGTGCAGAGCGTTGGTGTAGCGTGGGTTTGAAGGCAACCTCTCGAAAGCTCGAGGACGCTGGCTGCAGGATAGTGCCTCTCGAAGTGGTCGTGCTGGACAGGCAGAAGCTCAGCGAGTGCAAGGATCCTTGCCCTTTCGGCGCTTTAGAGGTTGTTAGGAGTGATAGTGGAGACGTTGAGGTAAAGGTAGACGTCTCGAAGTGCACGGTGTGCATCGTGTGCATGGCTCTCTGCGGTCCTGACACCGTTAGGGTCGTCGCTGACTGGAGGTGTGAGCGCAGCTAGGTGCCTGAGCAGCTGCGGGGATTCTCGGTTTTATAAGCAGCAAGCTCGTACAGTTTATGGGCGGTAACCGTGGCTCGGATCCTCGTTACTGACACGTTCTACATGGAAAGCGATGGTGGCTTTAGGGGGCCTGGCTTCCTCGTAATTCAGTCCGGATCTATTACAGGGAAGGGGCTGGGCGAACCTCCCCCGGAGGCGCAGTACGCTGAGATGGTTGTTGGCGGCGAGCACAAAGTGGCTATCCCCTCTTTCGCCTCCCCGCCCCTCCTGCTGGAGGCGTACGCCCTGAGGATGCAGCTGGAGCAGGCAGACTGCGAAGGATGTATAACGGAGACTCTAAAGGCAGTCGCGAAGCTTAGCGCCAGGCAGGCGTACTACTCCTCCCTCGTGGCAGCCTACGAGCTAACCTTGATGGGGGTTACTCGGATAATCGCTGTGTCGATGCACCCTAGCTCCACAGTCAAAGCTATAGAGGATGCTGGCGCTGAAGGGGTGGTTCTGGTTCCAAGGGGCTGCGGAGTCGAAGTTAACGTCGGCGAACTGCAACTGGATGCACGAGCACAAGGTAGAGTCAGGCTAGGTGTTTTAAGCTGCTCACGAGCTGAGGGTGTAGAGCCAAGCGACGTCGTGGCCAGACTGGAGCCCGATGGCTCTGTGGAGATCCAGCTTCCCGACGGCAGGGCTGTGAGAGGCTACGTGGATGGAAGGCTGGGCAGCGGCATGATCCTTCCCATGCATCCTTGGCGATTCTCGCCCTGGGCCATAATGGCTCTGAGCGGCTCTAAAATGGGCCAAGCATACTACTGGCTGATGGCGAGGGACCTGCACAAGCTGTTTGATGAAGGCTACAAAGTGCTTGAAGGCAAGGCTCAGGTCCTTCTGCTCGACCTCTCGGAGCCTCCCTGCTGGGTGCCAAGCCTTAAGGATGTGCGGCCCTGGGCGCTCTGTGCGGCTACTCCGAGAATTGAGCTGCTGGTTTCGGGTGACCGAATCGTGGTCGATAGTGGACACCACATGTTCATAGGGCCGTCTGCTCTCAGGGAGGCTGCTTTGGAGCTGAGTAGCCTCTAGAACAACGGGTTAGAACAACGGGTTTCAATAATAGATTAGATAGTATAGTATAGATTATTTAGTTATAATGAGCTTTTCGTTACCTGACATCTTAGTTTGGACGAGGATCTCGAGGGGTCCAAGAACCTATAATAATCGTAATCGTTGGGGGCACCAGAAATTAACAGAGCGGGGCAAACGCCCAAGGAAAAGCTAGCAGAGCACGTAATCTGGGCTGTGAGTGGAAGGGACTGCGTACGAGGTGCGAAAAAGCGCGTGAGATGGCCCTCTACTATTCCAAGTTTCTCATCGCAACTCCTTTCTCCACGCGCTCTGCTTTGAGGGCGGCAGCTATGTAGTCGAAGGCCTTCTCCGGGTCTGTGTGCTTCCCGCAGCTGTAGACGTCAACGGTGGCGAAGCCGTACTCCGGCCACGTGTGTATCGTTATGTGGCTCTCCAGCACGACGGCCATCACGGTAACGCCCTCCCCTATCTTCCAGCTCTTTACGTCAAGCAGCGTCATGTTGCCCAGATGTGCCGCGTTTACCACAATCTGCCTGAGCCTCCCCTCGTCCGAGAGTATCTGCGGATCGCAGTTGTACAAGTTCCCGTAGACGTGCTTGCCGTAGACTCTAGGCTCGCCAGGCTTCGGCTGGGGGCGAGGCCGCAGGTACTGCTGTGCCTTCATCTTAGCCACCGGGGGGTAGGGGGGTATTAAAGATCATATAAAAATTACCCCCTCCCCCTGGAGGTACCTTCGTCTAGCGTTCGACTTACCTTGGGGGAGAGTTGATAAAGGTCTTCCAGTAAAGGCAGGTGACGTGTGGGGTATCAGGGGACACTGTGGGTAAGCCGCGTTGCCAAGGCATTACCCGTTTACCCGCGTGGCACGGGGCGAGGTTTCCACGCACGTCCTCGTTACGAGCCTACAGGAGGTGTACGAGAGAGCTGCGTCGCTTCTTCAAGATGCCGTGGAGAGGCAGGGTAGGCCTGGCTTCAGATACACGACTGGGTTGCTCCACAGAGCACAAATAACGGTAGCTTTGCACCCTGTGGGCCCTTCAGCGCTGGCAATACTCCTGGAGGAGTTCGCTAGAGCTGGTGCTAGAGTGTTTCTCAGCCTCGACTCAGCTCTTGCTCTATCACCTGCGCTGAATGTGGGCGACGTTGTAATAGCTTCTGCAGCGATTAAGGGTGACGGGATCTCCAGGATGTATGAGCCCTGCGAGGTCCCAGCAATACCGGACAGCCATCTGATGAGGTTAATTCAGCAGTCCCTTGAGACCTACGGCATCGACAGCGCGAGCGCTGTCGTGTGGACAACAGATGCGTACTACCTCAGCGAGAACTTCATAGAGCAGCACCTAAAGACTTACGGAAGAATTGCCGAGGCTGTTGATATGAAGACTGCACCCCTCTACACGCTCTCCATGACAAGGAAGCTCAAGGCGGCCTCGGTCCTGATAGTCGACTCCAGCTTCCCAAAGGGCATCGAGCGCAGTACGTGGATTAACGGGGAAGAAGGTGTTGAAGCCGAGGGTAGGAATCTTAGAGCAAAGCTTCTGGAGGTCATAGACAAGGCTGTTAAACCGCTGCTGGAGTCCCTGGTGCTCCACGTGGAGTGGATGAAGAGCAGGAAGTAGCGCTTGTGTGGAGGAGGAGTTCAGGGAGATGGAAGAACGCAGGGAGTGCATGTGCGGTGAGGAAGCGCTAGCAGAGGTAGACAAGGCCATGTACTTTCTGGAGAGGCTTGAGCTCATGCTGGGTCAGATCCTGGCGCGGACAGGGGAGGAGAGGGTGCCGGGGGGTGTAGCGTACAACATCTACACGCACATAGTGGAGATCTCGGAAAGACTTGCGTGCGTTCGGAAGTGCCTCTACGAGTGCGCAGAGGCTAGGTGAAGGCTTGCCTGCAGCAGGAGAGCGTTGCCAGGCTGTCACCTATAGTGTTCCTTTGGACGCAGTCTCTTACGCACTTGCTTTGACCTCGTACCTGCTGTCGGCAGGCTCGATAGCCCTTGCCCTGGCAAACAGAGAGGGGTTAGCTCTGGCCCTCTGGCTCGTGGCTGGATCTATGGCTCTCGCGTCCCTCTACCCCCTGAGTGTCTATGTTAACCTTCTCGCACTAGTTCTAGGAAGGTCTACGCCGGTTCGTCAATACCTGGGAGCTCCTCTATCGCTGTCAGCTGTTCTGGTAGCTCCTATGGCCTTGGGGCTTGTCGCCTCCCTTAGGGTTGCGGCCCTTGCAGATGTACAGGCAGGAAGCGAGTGGCAACGGTGCCTGGAAGAGAGAAGGAAGCAGTCCTTCAGGCAGATCCACTCGCAGCTTCTAAGCCTTAGAGTAGCTCTGGTACCTCCAGCGGCGCTAGCCACCGGATGGCGCCTGGTCAAGGAGATAGCTTGTGCAGTGGCAGCTTGCTCTAGGCTCTCCACGGAGCTACTTCGGGACGAGGCGGGCCTCGGTTATCTCGTAGATGTAGTGGTATGGGGCAATGGTCCTTGCCCTGCCCCTGACGTGAAGGCGCATTCTGAATAGCGGCGCATCCACCGTAAGGGTTTCAGCTTCTCCTCCCTCGAACGCGGGGTTAAACCCATACTTTCTGGAGTTCCGTATTATGAGCTCGACCTCCTCTAGGCCAACAACTCTGCCCAAGAGCTCGGGAGGTAGCCCATACGCCTGTATGCTTGTCAGCATAAATCTGAACCCGTCCTTCACAAGCCAGCGCAGGTACTTGTCTTGCCTCTTCCTCCAGAGAGGAGCAAGCAGCTTGAGCCCTGCAGCATGTGACGCCATTGCGAAGCGTAGCCTCTGGTAGTCGCTTAGAAGGGCTCCTGATACCAAGTAGCTGCAGCCGAACCTCTTTCGAGCCTTGGTGAGAACCTCGGTCAGCTCGTCGACGCTGTCTCCAGCCTCCTCCACCATGTGCGGGAAACCCATAGCCTTTGCCTGCAGGGCTGTCAGCTTTACGTGCGGGTAGTGGTAGAGCATGCTATTCCACTTCATCGATGGCACAACGGTAACTAGCCCAGCTATCTTGAAACCGTGTAGGACGGCCCAGTGCAGTGAGTACGTACTATCCTTGCCTCCGCTAAACATCGCGCAAGCCCGCAAGGTCATGGCGCTACCCTTCTGTTAGAGTTAGATTTGCTCGTAGCTTTGTCCAGCCACGTATATCGTTGAGCCCCCCTAAAGCCTGGCGGGCCCAGCCTCTATTGACAGAGCGCGCTACGCTGCTAGGCGCACGCTGGTGCGCTACAGCTTAAGCTTTAGGCGCCGGTATAGTGTTAGCGTGGGTACAGGTCTCGTGCACGACGAAGGGAGCTCCGAGGAGCTGTTGCGGTCGCTGGGCTACGAGGTGGAGGTCTCCGAGGAGCCGGGCGAAGAGCCCGAGCAGGTTCCGGTAACGTTTGCAGAACTCGTGCCATGTCTTTCAGGGGATCCCATTGGAAGACAGAGGCTTTATAGACATCAACTCGACTCCCTAAAGCTCCTCGAAGAAGGACGAAACATTGTCCTTACGGCCAAAACGGGGTCTGGCAAAACTGAGGCATGGGTTCTACCGGCTCTGAGGAAGAGATGGCGTGTCCTCGCTGTGTACCCAACCCTCGCCCTATCCCTGGACCAGATTAGGAGGCTCGAGAGGTACTACAGCGTGTGCGGCTACGACGAGGGGTCTGTGCTCAGAATTGATCGCCCATCCCTCCGCGGTGGCCGCGCCTCCCTAGAGGCAAAAGTGAGCAAGGCCATGGTTGTTGTCACAAACCCTGCGTTCCTCCTCGCCGAGCTCAAGAGGATGGCAGTGGGAAGCGGAAGATCTCTCCTTGCAGGCTTCCTAGAGAAGGTAGACATGATTGTTATCGACGAGCTGGACTTCTACAGCCCTAGGTCAGCGCACCTGCTGCTTGCCATGGTCGATATTCTGGCGAACTACGTAGCGTCTAAGCGGCCTGCAGTCGTGGCGCTCTCGGCAACGCTTGGGAATCCCCAGGAGCTGGCTAGCCTCCTGAGCAAGATCAACGGAAGGCCCACCTCGGTGCTGGAGGGGAAGCCGTTCAAAGCTCCTAACAAGGTGATAGTGGTCCTAGGTAAGGGTGCTGGCCACCTAAAGCGGTTTATACTGGAGAATAGGAGTGTCATAGAGAGTAAAGCTAGGTGGATCCTCGACTACCTTAAAAGCGAGTCCAAGTTCAGAGAGCACATATTCGAAATATATGAGGCACTAGAAGCTCTGGGACTTAGGCCTCCTCGGCTCTGGCTCGACGCTGCAGAGATCGTTGCTGCCCTAGCGAGCAGGGATCCCTCCAGGGGCGTAACCCTTGTCTTCACAAGAAGCATAGCAGCAGCTGAGAGGATCTACAAGAGCGTCATAGAGGCTCTTGGAGAGCGAGGCTCAAGGCTTGTGGCGGTCCACCACCACCTTGTACCCAAGGACAAGCGCGAAAAGATAGAGGAGGCCGCGCGAAAAGGGGAGGTTAAGGTCATAGTCACTGTTAGAACACTTGCGCAGGGCATAGACATAGGGACAATAAAGCGCGTCGTCCACATAGGCCTGCCATTCGACGTAAGGGAGTATATGCAGCGGGAGGGGCGCAAGGGCAGGCGTAGGGAGATCCAGCTCACAGAATCCATAGTGATACCCTCTGGTATGTGGGACAGAAAGCTCCTCGAAGCAGGGGTCTCGGCGCTCAAGAGCTGGTTGAAGCTACCCCTTGAGAAGCTTTACATAAACATGGACAACGCCTACATGAGGCTCTTCGTTGCGCTATGGAAACTCCTAAGAGGCCTGGAGCCAAACAGAGACGAAGCTAGACTGTTGGCTAAGTACGGGCTCGTGGAAAGAGTCCCGACCCTGGAGGGTCAAGGCTACCGTCTGTCGAAGAGAGGTAAGAGCTTCTGGACCAAGCTGAGCTTCTACGAGTACGGTCTGCCCTATGGGCTTAGGAAAGTTCTAGTCTCTCGTGGACGGCAGCATCTGCTTGACGACGAGGTTTCGCTCAGAGAGGCTGTTGAGAGATTTCAGCCTGGCACCTACGACGTGTCAACGGACACCTTGGTTGTTGAGCTTGACACGAAGAGCCTCAGAATATACGAGAGCCGTCCTGCTGAAGCGGTAGCATCTCACGAATGGCTGTCACGGGCGGCCTCCCTCTACGAGTCTCTGAAGAGGTCTTGGCGTGAACGCCCCTCTCTCGAGGACGATCTCCGCTACGGCAGGTTGCAGACGTTGGTGGTCCTCAACGTGAAGCCTCCCAGGAAAGGGTTCGGCGTAATGGTGGAGGAGCCCGTTGCCGTAAAATGGATAGTGGAAAGCAGGCGGCCTCGGCTGTCAGAATCCCCAAAGGCCCAAGTTAAGGTGCACCGGGAGATAGCATCGATAGTTGTTGATGCCCCTGTCTCCGGTAGGTACGTGGACTTCACCTACGGGCGCGTGTTCGAGGCACCCTCACATCTTAGTAGTGACGATATTAGGGTGGGGATGGTGTTCCTCCTCCTCTTCCTAAGAATGCACCCCGACTACGCCATCCCGCTCGGCGCCTTACGCTATGCTGTAACTCAGCTGGGACCGTTAAAGCTCATACACCTGTGGGAGAGCGAAGCAATAGGCCTTGTTGATAAGCTCAGCTGGTTGGAGGTTAGGAGGAAGCTGCAGGAGTACACGTTCCCTGCGCTTGCCATCCCCTTAGCTTCAGCCCTAGATGTGAATGTCGGTTTGAAGCTCCTACGAGGCGAGGTTAGCCTTTCGGAGGCGAAGGATGCAGCGTTAGCCGTACTCGACGCGATAAGCGGAACAGTCTACATAGAGTCCCAGGGCGTTAGGCTGTCTTACCCCCGTCCCGACCCATCATACGGAATAGCCGCGCTTGCTCTTTTATCGGAGGAGGTTAGAAGCGATGATGCGCAGGTAAGCGTGGTGGCTGTAGCGTCTTATGACGGCTCGCGTAAGAAGGTCGAAGTTTACAGCGGGAATGTCTCGCTAGAAACGTGGTACAGCGTTTCGCAGCTCCTGCTAAGGCATGTGGACGAGCTAATGGCGTTGCCCGGAGGCAGAAGGCTTAAGATATACGTTTACGGGGGCGAGCAGATAGGCCTCCTTAAGCGTCTGGTATCGCTAAGCTATGCTGGCTCCCTCCTGCTCAAGAGCCTCGAAAGAGAGGGGGTAATCATAGACCTCGAACAGAGGCTGAAGACGATGTGCAGAGGCTATGCTGGCTCCGCGCTCCTCACAGGGGCTGTGGAGCCCAAGCTGAGGGACTACGCAGAGTGGGTAGCTAAAGCTAAGTCCAGGAGAGATGTCGAGGAGCTAAAAGTCGCCGTAAGAGCTGCAGCAGAGACTCTAGCCGAGGCGGTGTACAAGCTGGCGCTTGCAGCAGAGCTTGGCATAGTATCCTGCCCTGGACAAAGCAATGGTGAAGCTGAGCAGCAACATCTGCGGTAAGGTACCTACGGAGCTGCGTTCAAGCCTCGCACCTTTATCTGGGCATAAATCTGGGCGGAAGTTCATCTGATTGCGCGCTCAGCGATAGTATACGCTGCCGCGTTGATTACGATGTCGGCAGCTGATCCGGGACCGCAGCCAGTATAGGTTCTCCATAAGACTGCTTCCGCCTCCTCATCGCCAGCCAAGGCTCGTCCCCATAGCTCCCGCTGCTCGTAGCACTTCCTCCTAAGTAGCAGGTCCCCCTCGTAGTAAACCACTGCGTACGTCGCTTTCCGTACGCCATCTGCGAGGCTGCTTTCGGCGGCGATGAGAGGCTTTGCAAGTCCAAAGCTTATGGAGAAGCCCGTAGCAGCATCCTTGGAGACTACATCGTAGATTGATGCGGCTGCAAGAAGCTTTGAGAGGGTCAGCCCGGAAGAGCGCAGGGTATCCAAGGCCAGTCTCCCCGTAGTGACATCTGGGATACCGGACCACCCGATTCTCCAGAGGTAGCTGGAGCTGATGAGCCCCAAAACCTCTATGTAAGCTATCGCCCCTTCCGTCCCGGCGACATCCACACACTCCATAGCTGAGCCCATGACGTCCTCTTCTACTAGCCTTCCGAGCCTGGAGAGGCTTGTGCCGATAGAGGCAGACTGCAGCGATAGGAGGAATAGCGCCCCAGCAAGAGTGTTTCCTACAGCCCTCACCATCTCCCTTACCGCCCTCTTCCACCGTAGGATCCAGCTGCGTGGCGTCATACAAGCACGCATACATGCCTCGTAAGCTATTCCGGCAGTGTAAGCTATATCGAGTGGATGCGGGTCGGCTCTGGGGCTTCTAAAGGAGCTTAGGCCCGGCCTGGGTATCAGAACGTCAAGGGCTACAGCAGCTGAGCAGGATCTTGCAACTAGCCTACATAACTTGACGTTCTCGGCTCTTATCGTACACAACCTCGCCACCAACGATAGTCGCTAGAACCTCTATCTTCCTCAAGCCGTCAATGCCTGCCTCGAGCGGATCTTGGCTCAGCACAGTCATGTCGGCAAAGCATCCTTCGCTGAGGCAGCCTAGCCTATCCTCACCTAGGACTGCTGCCGAGCCCGATGTGTAGAGGTGGAGAGCCACCTCCACGCTCAGCGCCTCGTCGCGGGTTAGCTCTCCCAGCACTCCCCGGGTGACGACTGCCTGCACGCCCTCAAGGGGGCTGAGCGGCTCTACAGGGCTATCGCTTGAAAACCCTATTGTCACGCCGCGGGAGAGCATTGACCTGTACGGGTAGGCCCAACGAGCCCTCTCCTCACCGAGCCTCTCAACTATCCAGTAGTCGCTTACGAGGAACCTAGGCTGGACGGCTACCCTAACCCCAATCCTTGCCATCAAGTCCAGCAGGTCAGGCGGAGCTAAACTGGCATGCTCCACCCTTCCGCGAACACCTGCCTTGGCGAACCCCTTCAGAACCTCCTCCAAGGCGGCGTCGCCTATAGCATGCACGGCCACGTCAAGGCCCCACTCCGCAGCCCTCCGCGATACAGCCTCCACGCCATCCGATGTAAGGAGCTTCTTCCCGCGGGTGCTGGAGTCGTCGCTATAGGGCTCTCTGAGATACGCTGTCCTCGCGCCTAAGCTTCCGTCAGCAAAGAGCTTCACGCCCACGATCCTAATGAGCTCGTCTCCCAGCGCGGGAACAAATCCAAGCTTGACAAGGTTGTCGAAAAGGTCCCTGGAAAGGTACACGCGGGCACGAACCGGAACGAGCCCCAGCGACTGCGCCTTAACGTAACCGGCAAGGCTTCGAGCGTCAGCACCCATATCCGCCACGGTTGTTATGCCGTTTCTGGCTGCAGCCCACATGCCGGCAAGTATAGGCTTCACCGGGTCCACGCTTTCCTTAACCATCCTTACGGCTCTTGCAGCATCGTCCTCGAACAAGAGCCCATCCTCCGAATCTATGCCCAGCACCTCTAAAGCCTTGGAGTTCGCTACAGCGACGTGGCCGCAGACCCTCACCAGGAGGGCAGGCTTGTCAGGGACAACCTCATCCAAGTCATCCCGGGTAGGCCACCTTCCCAGCTTCTCTTGATCCCACCCCCTCCCGTACACCCACTTCGAGTACCTGCCGCTCTCCCTCCTCAGCTTGCCCTTGAGCTCGTCAATGCTATAGCATTCTCGGAGGTCTATGGCGTGCTCGTCTAAACCTGTGCCGAACACATGCATGTGAGCATCTATGAAGCCCGGAACTATTGTTCCCCGAAATTCCAGCTGCTGCACGCGGCAACCGGAGGCCTCTGCAAGGGATCTAGCTACAGCTTGCGCCTTTGCAAGGCTGCCAGTGTAGACAACGACCCCATTGTGCACAACTAGTGCGTCCACGATAATGGTAGGCTTGAATCCCACGTAAACCGTATCGGCTGTGATTAGCTTGGTGCAGCTATGGCTCCAAGCATGAGACGCCAAGAGGACACCATGCTATTCTCGCTGCGGAGCATCATTTAAACGTGCAGCTCCACCACGATCTTTAAGCTATTTAATTGGCTAGAAGCTACACGATTAAGGCAGAGAACTAGCAGCTCAGTACTATTAGGTGGCTTCCGCACGCTGGGTACGAGCTGGAGCAGATGCAACAGGCTTGGCAGGTGGTCGTAGGGGCTATGCCTACATGCATAAGCTGTGGCCGTCAAGTTGAGAGGCTCATAGACGGGCTTCTCTGCGAAGAATGCTACCTTGCGAAGCGTGGTTTAGGAACGTTTGCAAGGTCCGTGAAGATTCGTGTCTGTCCAAAGTGTGGAAGCTTCCAGTACAAGGGCAGGTGGTATCCTCCGCCTTTGAATGACCCGGACGAGTCACTGGCTACGGCGCTTCAGTATGCGCTGATGGACAGCTTCAAGCCCAACCAGCACGTCGAAAGCTACACGGTCGAACTGCGGTCCCTAAATCTGGAACGTAGCCAGGCCCTTGCCACGGTGAGGACTAAGGTGCGTGGTTACGGCACTCTGAGCCTCGACTACGTCGTCAAGGTGGAGGTCGAGAAGAGGGTTTGCCCCCTCTGCCTGCAGAAGGCTTCAAGGTCTCCCCGCGCTATCGTTCAGATTAGGAGCTACGGGAGAGAGGGGCTAGGCAAAGAGGAGCTTGACAATATAAGGGCTATACTTGTAGAGAGCGCTTCAACCCACTTCGTAATATCAGTTGATGAGGTCCGCGGAGGCGTTGACATCCAGTTCGCAGATGTTGCAGCTGCCCGCCAAGTAGCTGCGAAGATAAGGGATGCCCATGCAGCCATCGTGCGCGAGAGCCACAAGATCGTTGGGCGGCGGCAGGACGGAAAGCCTGTATCCAGGCCCACTTTCTCCGTAAGGCTCCCGTTCTTCAGGGTAGGCGACCTTGTGGACTTCCAGGGAAGGCTTGCGGTGGTCGAGAAAATAGAGCGGGGCTACGTGTACGTGAGACACCTTGACGGAAAACTTGTGAGGCTTCGGGCAGACGATGCGTGGCGGAAGCTAAGCCGCCCCAAGCATGTGGAAACGTCAAAAGCTATAGTGACAGCCATCGAGCCCGGATGGATACACCTACAGAAGCTTGAAGGAAACTACGACTACGTAGAGGTTCCTCTTAGCGCTGCAGTTGTGGACGACAAAAGCATGCTCAGAGTGGGCGCAGAGGCCATGTTGTACGGCTACGGCGGTCGCTACTACATACTCCTTAGAACACAGCTAGAAGGGCACACTAAGCGGTAGCGCTGGGAGTGGCCGGTTTGCTACATTATTGAGGTTGAGTACCTCTCCAGCTTCTTCCTCTCTTCTTTGGCCTTTGCTTCGACGCTTGCCACCAGTGCCTCCGGCTCCCTCTCTGGGACGTCTCTTCTATCGTCGATCATCACTATTGTAAGGATACGCTGAACCCCTGCTCGGTGAAGCTCATCGTGTATGAGCTTGAGTATGGGTCCAACCTGCGCGAGGTCGGCAACAGATATGATTGTAGTATCGGGAGTCAGCCTAGGTTTCAGCCCCTGTCTTTCGAGTAGCGCTACAGCTTTTGCCACGTAGCTGGAGAGGCTAGTGCTCCCTGTTCCCAGGGGGACAACCTTTAGGGAGACGATCGGCATGGGTACTTGGCACCTCTCCATTATATAGTGTTGCTGTTTAGCTATATGTGTTGGGTTCAGTTCTGAGGGCCTAGCCTTGGGAGAGCTTAAGGCTGTTGCCGTGGTAGGCTGTGGCGCCATAGGCTCGATACTGAGTCTCGCTCTAGCAAGATCCGGCGTTAGGACCTACGTAGTGTCTAGAGGAGCGAGAAGCTGTAGGAAAGCTACGGTGAGCGTCAAGGGGCTTGGAAGCTCCCTGTTGACAGTCTGCGGATGGGACTCGGCTGACACCCTTTCTCCCGACGTGGTGATCCTCGCAACAAAGGCTTACGACGTTGAGGAGGCCTCCAGCCAGGTAGTACAGGTAGGGTGGAGGCCGAAGCTGGTGGTTTCGGCTCAGAACGGACTGGGCCCTCTCGAGGCGTTGGAGCGCTTGTTCGGCCCCCAGAACTCTGCAGCACTAGTGCTTAACGTTGGTGGCTATACTGTCGGAATGTGTGCGGCTGTGCACTATGGAGGTAGGAGCGCGGTCCTGGGAAGCCGCTCAGCAGGCTGCAGCGCTATAATGGAAGAACTCGCCTCCGCTCTATCCTCTGTTCTCAATGTTGAGTGTGTAAGTGATGTGGAGCCCTACAGATGGCTGAAGCTTGCGGCAAATGCAGCAATAAACCCTGTGGGTGTTTTTGCGTGGAGTCGAAACAAGGTAGTGCTGAGCGACCCAGATGCACGTGAGCTAGCCTCGACTCTGGCTGAAGAAGTTGGGCGGGTAGCCCACCACCTGGGAATCCAGCTGCCGGCGGATCCTGTTGACTACACCTTCGAGGTGGCGAGGCAGACGGCGGAAAACTGCAACTCAATGGTGCAGGATATATCACGTGGCAAGCCCACCGAGGTGGAGTACATCAACGGGGCTGTGTGGAGGCTTTCTCTGCAGACACCCTTTAATGCGTCAACGAACCTTGCTGTCTACAGGACAGTGAGGCTGGTGGAGAAATGGCTGAGAGGAAGAAGATCACCGTGCGCGACATAGTCAAGATGAAGGGACAAAGGCCAATAGTGATGATAACTGCCTACGATACGCCAACAGCAAGGATAGTGGATGAAAGCGGCGTCGACATGATACTAGTTGGCGACTCCCTCGGCATGGTCGTTCTTGGCATGGAATCCACCTTACAAGTCACAATGGAGGACATGCTGCGCCACACGGCTGCTGTTGCTCGCGCTTCGCCGAAGGCTCTTGTAGTTGGCGACATGCCCTTCCTCAGCTACGAGGTAGGGGGCAGGGAGGCTGTGGAGAACGCTGGTCTATTCCTCAGAGCAGGCGCCGACGCTGTCAAGATAGAAGGTGGAAGCGAGTACGTCGACGTTGTCAGATCCCTTGTTAGGGCAGGAATACCCGTTATGGGCCACATAGGCCTCACGCCACAGAAGCATAAGCTTCTGGGAGGCTACAGGCTCATGGGAAAAACGGCGTCGGAGGCGCTATCCATCATCAGAGACGCCGAGGAGCTTTCCGAGGCGGGGGTGTTTTCCATAGTGATCGAGTTTACATCTTGGGAGGTCGCCAAGAAGGTCACGGAGCGTGTGAAGGTCCCCACCATATGCATAGGCAGCGGTCCCTACTGCGACGGGCAGGTTGTCGTGCTCCACGACATAATCGGGCTTACCTCGAATCCGCCGCCCTTCACCAGGGTCTTCAGAGACGTTGCATCGGTGCTCCGCGAGGCCGTAAGGGAGTACGCTGCGGCAGTAAGGGAGAGGAAGTTCCCAGAGAAGGGTATGTACTGGGGTATGAAGGAGGGAGAGTACGAAAAGCTGGAGAAGCTCTTATCAGCCCCTCGGCGCGACGGTGACCTCGGCTAACTTAATCCAGGGTGCGATAAACCCTGGATGCGGCTTCTCCACCTCTTTCGATAGCTCGACCACCGACTTCTCCAGCTCTAGGTAGAAGTTTCCTGAAACCACTATGCCTCTGGCCCATCCCTTAGGCTCGCCGTGGCTGTACACAATAGCGGGGTTTGCAAGGACGCTGTACTCTCCCGTGTCGGGGTTGGATGTGTGAACGCCCTGAACACGGTAAAGGACTACAACCATCCTCTCGTCTAGCATCTCCTCGAGCCGTGCACCTCCGGGTTCAACCACCACGTTCGTGTAGCCGGGCAACACGGGATCAGAGTAGGATCCACGCTGCGCGTTTCCTGTAGAATGCTTGCCTGCTCGCGAGCCCCAGTAGGTGTCAAACACGAAGCCTAACACCCTTCCCCGCTCTATAAGTTTCTTCGTGCCCATGGCTACTCCTTCGCCATCGAACTTACCCGTCCTGTCACCTCCTGGCATGAGAGCGTCGTCCACTATCGTGAGCTTCTCGCTCAGCACAGTTTCGCCAACCTTGTCCTTAAAGTAGCTCCTCCCCCGAACAACCGTGTCGCCCCTCATCGAGTAGAGCACAGTAGCGCTCAGCAGCTCTGAGAACGGGGCTGGCGCAAGCACAACAGTGTACTTGCCGGCTCTATCAATATCGTACCTCCTGGTGCAAAGTAGGGCTTTATCGGAAGCCCTTCTGGCTGCATCCTCTGCAGGGGGTATTCTGACCCTATCGCTGCTGAACTCGAATATCGCTGGCGTCGTTATGCCGCCCCTCTTTATGACTACCGATGCTACGACAGTAGCGTGCGTGCCCACTTCATGGAGCTCTATGCCATTGCTGTTTGCCACAGCCCTTTCTACGGTGGCTGTGGAGACAGCTCCACGAGAAAGGATGGCACCTTCTATGTGAGATACGGCGTCAATCATGCTCTTCGCTTCCTCTACCAGTCTCCTAGGCTCTATGCTGTCTAGGTCCGAGCTGTAGGTCTGGACTGGCGATGGGTAGCTGGAGCTTGGATGCGCCATCCCAGGCCAGTGTGGATCCTCCGGAGAGACCCTAGCCTGCTTTACTGCAGCTTCCACGGCTGCGGAGACGCTTTTCTCGGTAAGCCCCGTGGCGTAGGCAAACCCCACCCTCTTTCCTATAGCAACTCTTATGCCTATGCCAGCATCTTGACCCGACTGGAGGTCTCTTAGCTTGTTTGCCAGAACGGCTACAGAATAGCTGCGTGCACGTAGTATGTAGGCTTCAGCTTCGCTGGCGCCCTGACGGAGCGCCATCTTTACGGCTTGCGATGCCGCTTCAAGGGGTTCAAGTTCAAACTTTTTAGCTGAGGTCAAGACCTACCACCCACAGTCATTTTTCTGACACGCACGTGAGGACCTCCATCAGAAACATACACGAGTTGGCCCTTTCCACACCGTCCGTAGGCTATGTGGAAGTCCTTGCCTACAGCATCTATGTTTTGGAGCGTCTCGAGGGTGTTTCCGGCTATGCCGAGGTTTCTGACAGGCTTGCCTATCTCGCCGTTAACTATCTCGTAGGCCTCCTCAACGCCTACCTGGAAGCTTCCGTCTAGGTTGGTCTGCCCCCCTCTCGTGGATACGATGTAGTAGCCGAAGTCTATCCCCTCGAAGACCTCCTCCACGGAGTGGTCGCCGGGAAGCATCACGGTGTTTCTCATCCGCACTATCGGGGAGTATCTGAAGGATTCCGCTCTAGCATTTCCTGTGGGCTTGTCGTTGAAGAGTGCGGCGTGTATTCTGTCGTTCATTACCTGTTTGTGTACCCCTTTCTCCACTATGGTTGCCCTCGACGTCCGCACCCCCTCGTCATCGTACCTTATGGTTCCGTACCCATCGTCTATCTCCGGGTCATCAACGATTGTTACAAGCTCTGAAGCGACAACCTCTCCTCGCTTGCCCTGGAGGGCGCTCCCAGCGGCTACGAGGTCTGCCTCGGCGAGGTGGCCGAAGGCTTCGTGCACGAAGACTCCTAGGGCCTTTGGCCCCAACACGACAGGGAATACCCCGGCTTTAGGCGTCACAGCGTTGAACTGGCCCTTGAGCTTAGCTATTAGCTTCTCGGCGAGGTCGTTCTGCGAGGTCTTCTCCCAGACGTAGTAGCCCTTTATCGTGCCCTGACTTTCGTAGACGGATGCACGCACGCCTGCTTCTGCACCATAGATCGATGAGGCTACGCTAACGAGCTCCCGGGCTTCGCCTAGAATTCTGCCCTCGGTGCTCGCGTAGAGCTTCTCCTCGCTCCTCTCCACGTAGAACACGTTCCGGGACTTCACCAATGCCTCCTTGGCAAGCAGCTTATCGAGCTCCAGTATATCGTTAACCTTCACATCAATTGGAACGTCCTCTATACTTGTCTTCACCGGGTGTCGGTAAAACTCCTCAGCAGGCTCAAGCTCGTAGAACTTGGCGATCTCGCCCTTCAAGGCAGCCGCCAGTGCGCGTGCTCTTTGCAGAGCGTCCTCAAGCCCCTCCTTGCTTAGGCTTGTCGTGTATGCAAAGCCCAGCGAGCCTCCGAGAAGGACTCGCACGGCTGCACCGACGTCCAGCCCCCCTACAATGTTCACTACGCCTTCGCGGACCTCTATTCTCGTGTACCGAACCCTTTCAACCCTAATGTCGGCGAACTTCACTCCCATGCTCGCTGCTCTGTCTATGACTTGCCGCAGGAGGTCGAGCATCTCTTCAAGCATCGTTTCAACCGTGTGGGAAAGTGGAGACCGTGAGTTAAAAGTGTGC
>JBEVCG010000038.1:0-8912 GCA_040514325.1 Thermoproteota archaeon
ATCTCCAAGAATAGGTACGACATAGCGGTAGTAGACCTGCTTCTTCCCGACCTTGATGGATTACACCTGCTAACTAGGATTAAGGAGGAGTCTCCATTAACGGAGGTCATAGTGATAACCGCCTACGGAACTGTGCAGTCGGCCGTTGAGGCGCTGAGAAAGGGTGCTGCCGACTACATCAACAAGCCGTTTAAATTCGACGAGCTGCTCGTTAAAATTCAGAGGATACTGGATGAGAAAAAGATAAAGTTAACAAGTTTAGATGCTAGTATATTCAAATGCCTATCCAACGAGATTAGGCTTAAGATCTTACTCCTGCTCATGAGGCAGAGAGCAGCTAGATTTAGCTCCTTACAGAAGATGCTCAGGATAGGGGACTCGTCTAAGTTAAGCTTCCATCTAAGGATACTTGAGGAGTGCGGCCTCATAGCGAGAACCGGTTCTGGAGAGCTAGGGTTAACCCTAAAAGCAGCCAATTTATTGAATAAATTACTTAAATGATCTAATCATTGAGACATTAGTATTTAAATAAAGAAAAATTTACCTGCAGTCCTGGCTCGGGTAACATTTCTTTACAAAAGTTACTTAAATCTTAGCAGAAATATGGAACTTAACGGAACAAGGTGCATAATTTTGTCTGCAAAAGCAACTATGGGAACCATGATAGCAGTAGTAATCATTGTAGCGATAATCGTCGGTGCTGCAAGCTTCTACGCGGGGAGAAGGACGGCACCTATCCAGACGGTTACCCAGAACTTTACGGTTACCACGTCGGTTCCCACCACGGTAACGGTAACCACGACAGAAAGGGAGACGGTAGCTATCACGAGGACGGAAACTATCAGAACAACTGAAACCGTCACATCGCCGGTAACGTATACGGTAACGGCAACTTATACAGCAACAGCTACAGTAACAACTCCGGTAACCTACACGACAACAGTAACAGCTACTAAGACTTTGAACCTCGCAGAGGTTGCTGAAGCTATAAGGCGCGGTATAATCGATGTAGGGGGGAAGTACGGGGTACGTCTGGGTGAGAGGTACCACAATATCCACGTCGATGTGCTGGGGTTAACCTGCAAGACCTGCCATGTTAGCCCAGACGAAGCCAGCATCGCGGATGTGCTCTACAACCTGTACCCTGCATCTACGGGTGGAATGACTGGGATCGACCTGATCGACAGTACCGCCTGCTACTCATGCCATAGAGCTGGCGGGATAGCTTCTGATCTGCACATGGAGACCGGGAGGTGATGCGTGGTGTCGAGCCCCTATCTCGAGCTGCAGAATGAGCTCCCCAGGGTGACCAATAGAGTTCTGTACAGGAGCGATAAGCCTAGATGGGTTATGGTCGTGGACCTAAGGCGGTGCGTAGGCTGCTACTCCTGCCAGGCAAGCTGCAAGATGGAGAACGGCGTACCATTCGAGTTCTTCAGGACTAAGGTGCTTATAGTCGAGGGCACGCGAAGGGGGGTGAGCAGGGAGGATGGGCTACCCGCAGCCGCCAGAGTGTTCCTTCCGGTACTGTGTAACCACTGCAATAACCCTACATGCATTAGCGTATGCCCCGTGGGCGCCACCTTTAAGCGGGATGACGGTGTGGTGGTGATAGACTACGACAAGTGCATTGGATGCGGCTACTGTGTCCCAGCATGCCCGTATGGCGCTAGATACCTAAATACGGAGGTTGGTAAAGCCGATAAGTGCGATTACTGCCTGCATAGGCTGAGCGAGGGCCTCCTTCCCGCCTGCGTCGAGAACTGCCCGACGGGAGCTAGGATCTTTGGCGACCTGAACCACCCCGATAGCCCCGTGAGAAGGATATTATCTGAGGAGAAGGTTTCCGTGCTAAAGCCTGAGACGGGCAACGATCCACAGGTATTCTACGTGGGGTTGGAAGAGGTCACCACCGTGGAGCCCCACTCTGTAGCCACACCACATGGACTCTTCTCGAAGAGTGGTGGAGGTGGTAAGTAATGTACGCCCTAACTAGGCGCGAGTTCCTCAAGGTGCTAGCAGCCGTCTCTGCGGCAGCTGGCGTAGCTGGCAGCATGCCGGTTGCAGCAGAGAAGATTCTGAAGACACGTACGCTCCGAAAGCTAACACCGGAGGAGAAGCTCGAGCTGGAGAGGAGGGTAAGAAAGAGCGAAGTGGAGGTGAGGTACACAGCATGTGTAATGTGTGCTGCCGAGTGCTCGTTGGAGGTGTGGGTTAAGGATGGGAAGGTTGTGAGGATCTATGGGAACAAGCACGTGCACTATAACCTGGGAGCGGGCGGCAGCGCTTGTGCTAAGGGGGTATCTAGCTTAAACCTAGTGTACTCCCCCTACAGGCTGAAGTATCCGCTGAAGAGGGTTGGAGAGCGCGGTGAGGGCAAGTTCATCAGAATATCCTGGGAGCAGGCGATAGACGAGATAGCGAAGAAGCTCGTAGAGATTAAGAAGAAGTACGGCCCCGAGTCGGTGGTGGTAGACGCTGGAGATGTTCCCGATAACAGAGACCCCTACTGGAGATTCGGCTTCGCGTTCGGCACGCCCAACTGCCTGGAGCACGGGTGTATATGCGACACGCCTAGGAGGCACGGGCCGAAGCTGATAGTGGGCGGCAAGAGGTGGGAGCCGGATATAATGAGGCCCGTGCCCGTCAGAGGTGAAGACGGAAAACTGCACTGGTACAACAAGCACGACATAAAGCTGATAATCTACGTTGGCTGGAACCCCTTCACCGCTACTAGGATATCGTGGGAGACCATGGGAACTATAAGGGCAAAGCTTGAGAACAACGCTAAAATTGTAGTCGTCGACCCCGCACTGAGCAACACGGCAGCCAAGGCTGATGAGTGGATACCGATACGCCCCGGCACAGAGCCCGACCTCTTCGCTGCCATGCTCAGGTACATCCTCGAGCACAACGACCCGAACGACCCCGAGCGCAACTACATAGACTACACAGTGTTCAACGAGAAGTATGTTGAGGGCCTCAACGAGTTCATAGAAGCGTTCAAGTCGTGGTGGGATAAGGTAGACCCGGTCACAGGGCATAAGTACTTCACGCTGGAGTGGGCAGAAGCCAGAACCGGCATACCAAAGGAGAAGATAGAGTGGCTAGCCCACACCTTCGGGAAGACCAAACCAGCGGCCCTCGTCTGGGGGATGCAGGCGCCGGGACACCACTACAACGGCTATGTAGCTTCGATACTGGGTGTGGTGCTCAACATAATAACGGGCAACTTCGATAGGAAGGGAGGAGTAATCGATACCGAGCTGGTGAAGTCCAGTAAGGGAGGCCCAGCCACAGGCAAGCAGTTCAACAAGAGGAAGGTGAAGAGAGCAATAAACGGTAAGGAGGTAGAGGCCGAGCAGGAGTGGCTTAACTACAAGTACAGCGATTGGCCAGCCGCCTGGGACGATATACTGGGTGATCTGCCGAGACTTATAATGGAGGGCGTCGAGATACACTACGGGCCCTTCAGAGGCCATAAGTACCCGATAAAAGCGTACATAGTCCGAGCCAGCAACCCCCTAGTGACAGCAGGGCCTCCCCACAAGTGGATTGAAGCATTCACAGCCAAGGAGCCCGATGGGAGCTACAAACTGGAGCTCTTCGTGTACCTGGACACAGTATTCCTGGAGACGGGGCTCTACGCTGACTACGTGCTACCTGAGGCCAGCTACCTGGAGAGGATGAGCGTCTCCGACATATACCCGGTACACCCGGTAATATACCTTAGAGACGCCGTTATGGAGCCATTGTGGGATTCCAAGAAGCCCTTTGACATAGTAATGATGCTGGCAAGGAAAGTCTACGAGTACGAGATGAAGGAGTTCGGCAGGAGCGATATCAGGCCAGAGGACTTCTGGGAGAAGTACTCGAGCGAAGAGGACTTCGTAAACGAGATGCTGTCGGTGGCCCCCGGCAGACCCAATGTTGGAAGACCGCTGCCGTACCCCAACCTCCCGGAGGGATACAAGCTCGTAGGCACGCCCGAATCCCTCGAGGAGGGCAGAGTGACCATAGACCATGACAAGAAGACGGTCTACGGTGAGCCCGTGACCGTGGAGTACCTGAGAAAGCACTACGGAGCAGCCATATGGCCCATGTCCTGGGAGCGCTACAAGGTGTGGGATGCCACTAAAGGGGACTGGGTGCCGGGTGGAATCCTCAAGACGAAAACAAAGAAGTTCGAGCTGCACTTCCACCGGTACGAGCAGTATAACAAGCTGGTGGAGGAGAGCGGCAGGACGCCTACACCCTGGAGGGAGCTGGGCTGGGACAAGCTGCCAACCACCTTCTACTGGTTCGAAACCGTCTGGAACCCCTACACCAACCCGAAGTACGCTAAGTACAGGGATGAGTACCCATTCCAGCTGATATGGGCCAGAACCCACCATGGCATGACGGGCACCCAGCTCTGCGAGTGGACGGCGCAGGCGCCAGCTGAGGGGCTGTGGATGCCCCTGAACAGAAGATTCCGAATGAAGCAGGTGAGGATCAGAGCTACCGGAGAGCCCGTAGTGGAGGATAAGGAGGTTAAGGAGGGACGGTGGTGCGTTGGGACAGTACAGATAAGCACTGTCGACGCTGAGAAGCTGGGAATAAAGACTGGAGACTACGTGGCGCTAATAAACCCGCTAGGCAGAAGCGTCGTCGCCGTAGCATACGTGACACCGACTATAAGACCTGGAGTGGTCAGGATGGGGCTTGGAAGCGGCGGTAGGTTCTCTCCCGGCCTAGGAGGATGCTACTTCACAAGGCTGTACACGCCCCTAACCAACGAGTTAACTGACTACAAGTTCTCTCCAGTGATGGGGCAGCCCTGCTACGCCGACATGATCGTTAAGATAGTTAAAATAAGCGAGGAGGACATACCGAAATACCAACCTAAATACGTCCTAAGAGAGTACAAGGTACCGGGTGTTGAGGCCTAATGAAGGCGCCGAGCCCCGGCTCTACCCCACCTCACCCTTTTTTACTGTATTTAAGGCTAAGAGCTGGAGTATACCGCATCATATCCCACTTCCTCCTGAAGGAGCCCACCCCCGAAACCCTTTCAGAGCTGGTGCTGTTCCTTAGAGATCAGAGGGTCAGCCGCATAGTAGAGAGCCTGGAGCTATGCCACAATGAAGCAGCCAGCCTAGCCGCGGTATCAGCCAAGCTTACGGAGGAGCTTTCCAGCAGCCCGGAGAGGCTAGTAGACGTGTGGGCCGAGTACACCAGGCTATTCATAGCTCCATACCCGAAAGCTATACCGTATGAGAGCTTCTGGAAGGGAGGGGGGAAGGGTAGGCTGCTCTTCAGCGCTAGCTGGGAGGATGTCAAGCTGTGGTACCTTGAAGACGGCTACGCACTCGACGACAGAACAGTCGCTGAGGACCATTTGGGCGTGGAACTGGAGTATGTAGCGGCAATGTCGGAAGAGGCCCTGGAAATGCTGGCAGAGGGTAGGGTAGATGCTGCACTTCGCAAGGTGAAGAGGAGCGTTGACTTCCTGGATGCCCACGTGCTAAAGTGGGCTACAAAGATGCTTAAAACGGTGGAGGTGGAGGCGAAAGAGCCCTTCTACAGAGCGCTGGCCTCGTGGACTGCATGCTTTATAAAGCTGGATAGCGAGGTGACACGAAAGCTCGTAGAGGAGCTAGCCAAAGAGGCTGATGCACTCGCTTCATAGGATGTGCCGGAGGACGAAACAGGGACTATGGGAAAGGCTGTTCTGCGGCTACAGCATCACTGCTTTTTTAAACTTTAGCTCCGTTAAGCCGTAAACCCGGTTTTCCCTCGAAAGTCGGCCGCTTAGCCTTTCCCCTCTCCGCCGGCCCCCTCGCTGCCGAAAGCTGCCGGGCTGCATGCCATGATTATGCGGTGTGGGATGCTCGCTGGGACGTGGAGAGGGGATGTGGTCTGAAGCTTCAGGGGGTAAGGGTCCTCTGGGTACCTATCAAGGGTCGCTGTGCTGCTCTCCTGCACGCAGCGTTCCGGGAGCTGCTGCGTGGGGTCGGCTCTGCTGGAGCGCTGAGCGTGAGCGGCGCCGCGGTCCACGCCGGCGCTGCCTCTGCCCGCGGTCCAGAGCCTGGACGCGAGCCTCCGCGGCGCAGCTTCGGCTAGCCCTCGTAGCAGTACTCCCTCCTGGCAGCCTCCAGCGACACCCTCCCCTCGGCGATGTCCCTCTCGACGAGCTCCCTGGGCCTCCGGCAGGGGTCCCCGTAGCCTCCTCCGCCCGGGGTCTCGATGATCACAGTGTCGCCTGCGGATAGCCTCACAGTGGCCTTGGAGCCCAGCTTGAGCTCGCTGCCGTCCCTCCTGACCACCCTGTGGTTGCACGGTGCTCCGGGCTTGCCGCCCCTCAGCCCCCAGGGCCTAAGCCTGCAGCGCTCCGAGAACACGGTTAGCACGGCGTCCTCCAGCACCGTGAAGGCGCGCACTATCCCGAGCCCTCCGCGGTAGGTTCCGGGCCCGCCGCTGTCGGGCCTCAGCTCGTAGGCCTTGAAGATCACCGGGTACTCCGACTCTATGACTTCCACGGGCGTGTTGAGCGTGTTCGTCATGTTGGTGTGCACGCCGTCCACGCCGTCGCAGCACGGCCTCCCCCCGCTGCCGCAGCCTATGGTTTCGTAGAACGCCCAGCCCCTGCCGCCCACCATCACGTTGGTCATCGTCCCGCAGCTGGCGGCGGGGACGCGGTCCGGGAAGGCCTCGGCGAGGGCTTTTAGGACGACGTCTGCTATCCTCTGGCTCGTCTCGACGTTGCCTCCGCCGACCGGCGCGGGGGGCTCCGGGTTCACTATGGTTCCGGGCGGAGCCTCGATGGAGACTACGCGGTAGAAGCCCTGGTTCATGGGCATCTCCGGGTCTATGACTGCTTTGAGCGCGAACGTTGTCGCGGCCACGGTCACGCCGTACACCGCGTTGACGGGCTCGTCCACCTGCCTGTCCGTCCCCGAGAAGTCGACCCTCACGCTGCCCCTGGAAACCTCCACCCTAGCCCTTATCGCCGCTGTACCCCCGCCGGACAGCTCCAGGTAGTCCTCGGCCTCGTAGGCCCCCTCGCCGTAGCGCTCTGCAAGCTCCGCCACCCTCTTCCGCGCGTACCTCTCCGTGTAGCTGAGTATCTCTTCCCAAGCCTCCAGCAGGGTGTCGGCTCCGTAGCGCTCTGCGAGCTCAAGGATCCTCCTCTCCCCGAGGTTAAGGGCTGCGAGCTGGGCCATGAGGTCGCCGCGCAGGTACCTCGGAGTCCTAACGTTGGCTGCTAGAAGCTTCACAACGTCCTCCCTCAGCCTGCCCCGCTCCACCAGCTTGATGGGCGGTATAACGAGACCCTCCTCCACGAGGGTCTGGGCGCCGCCGCCTATGCTGCCCGGCACAGCGCCGCCCACGTCAACGTGGTGCGCCTTGTTGGCAACGTAGGCTACCAGCTCGTCCCTGTAGTAGACGGGCTTCAGCACCATTAGGTCGTTTAGGTGGGTGCCGGATATGTACGGGTCGTTGGTTAAAACGACGTCGCCGGGCATCAGCTCGACCCCCTCCCTCTCCAGCGCCCTTACAAGGTTCATGACCCCCACCGGCATGCTGCCCAGGTGCACCGGTATGTGCTCAGCCTGCGCCAGCAGCTCTCCGCGGGGGGTTAGAACGGCGCAGCTGTGGTCCAGCCTGTCCCTTATGTTGGGGCTGAACGCCGTGTTGCGCAGCGCTACTCCCATCTCCTCCGAGGCGTATATGAGCGCGTGCCTCAGAACCTCAACCGTCACCGGGTCGACCAAGCCACCCACCCCCTAGACCCTGTGCATCCTCACCGCGTGGAAGCTGTCCACGTAGGCGGCGAAGCCGGGGGGAACCAGCACCGTGCTCTCGTCGCTCTCGATGAGGGCTGGCCCCTCCATCGTGGCTCCCGGCCTAAGATCCGGCCTCCAGTACACGGGCGTATCCACCCACCCAGCCTCCTCGAAGTACACCCTCCTCCTCCCCCTCGGCTCGGGCCGGTGCGGCCTCGGCTCGCTCCTCGGCATCCTCGGCTTCGCTATCACCCCGACAGCCGTCACCCGAACGTTGGCAAGAACCACGGGCTCGCCCCTCATGTCGTAGCCGTAGCGGGCTCTGTGGAGGCTGTGGAAGGACTCTACGGTTGCGGCTAGGCTGCCCCGGTAGGGGACGGTCAGCTCGTACGCCTGCCCCAGGTACCTCATGTCGGCCAGCCTCGCGATGCGCACGCGCTCCTCGGGCACGCCCTCGGACCTCAGTATCCGGAGCGCCTCCTCCTCGAGCTCCCCGTAGAGCCTCTCCACATCTCCCTCGTCGACCTCGTCCACCCTCCTCTCGACCGCCCGGTACAGGTCGTGCCGGTAGTCTGTCACCAGCAGGCCCAGGGCGGAGAACACTCCGGGCAGCGGCGGCACGACGACCTCGCTCACCCCTATCTCGAGGGCTAGAGCAGCTGCGTGGAGGGGCCCCGCGCCGCCGAAGGCGAACATCGAGAAGCCGCGGGGGTCGTGGCCGCGCTCCAGGCTGACGAGCCTAAGCGCCTTCGCCATTATGGTGTTTGCTATCCTAAGGATTGCAGATGCAGCCTCAACGGCGTCCATCCCGAGCCTGCGGGCGAGCCCCGACACCGCCCTCTCCGCAGCCTCCCTGCTCAGCTTGATCCTGCCCCCCGCGAGGGCGTCGGGGAGCCTGCCCAGCAGGTAGTTGGCGTCGGTCACTGTGGGCTCGGTGCCGCCTCTGCCGTAGCAGGCCGGGCCCGGGTCGGCTCCCGCGCTCACAGGTCCAACCCTTAGCGCGCCGCCCGGGTCTATCCAGGCTATGGTTCCGCCCCCCGCGCTGACCTCGGCCAAGTCTATGTAGGGGTACCGGACGGGGTACCCGGAGCCTCTGAGGAGCCTCCCCATGTGGATCCTGCCGCCAACCTCGTACTCGGAGAC
>JBEVCG010000039.1:0-6719 GCA_040514325.1 Thermoproteota archaeon
GGTGAGCCGGTTGAAAACTTTAACCGCTGCAGCGCTCCTAGCCGTGGTGCTAGCCTCTAGCCTTGCAGGGCTAGCTTCTGCTCAGGCAGGCGAAACGCTGATAGTAGCGTCCATGAAGTACATCAAGAACCCCAACCCGCTGAAGGAGGAGACGTGGTACGACTGGTGGCTGAACCTCGTAACGTTCGATAGGCTGTTCCGTGAAGGCCCCGACCTCGAGCCCCACCCCTGGCTCGTGAGGTACTACGAGCACAGCCCCGACGGGCTTGTGTGGACCTTCTACCTGGTGGACAACGCCTACTGGCACGACGGGGTTCCGCTCACCGCCAGGGACGTCGCCTTCACCGTAGAGTTCTACAAGAAGTACAAGCCGCCGGCCCACTACCCCAACGTCGAGTTCATAGAGAGGGTTGAGGTTGTAGACGACTACACGTTCAGGATATACCTGAAGGAGCCGTTCGTCTGGCTGCTCAGGCGCTTCGGCTACATGATAATACTGCCGGAGCACGTGTGGAAGCACGTGCCCGAGGTCTTCGAGGATCCCATGCAGTTTAACCCGCTGGACAAAGACCACGTAGCCAAGGTCCTCGACGCCATAAAGCGGGGAGAGCCGGCCGACATAGCCTCGAAAGTGGAGCAGTTCGTCTCTAGGTACGGCCACCTGAGGATAGGCTCTGGCCCCTACGTGCTCTCTAGGTGGATAGAGGGCGAACTGCTGGAGCTGGTTAGGCACCCCATGTACTTCAAGGAGGGCTTCCCGAGGGCCGACAAGCTGATATTCAAGGTGTACTCCACGGCCGACTCCCAGTACCTGGCCGTGAAGAAGGGCGAGGCCCACATAATGATGTGGACGCTGCCGTACGCAGCCATAGAGGAGGCGGAGAAGGACCCCAACGTGGTCGTGCCCAGGACGCCCGACGTGTACGTGGGCTACATAGGCTTCAACCTAAAGGACCCGATTACGGGCAACAAGCTCGTCCGCAAGGCTATAGCGCACGCGATAAACAAGGAGTTCATAGTCAACACGCTGATGCTGGGCTACGCCGAGGCCGTCTACACGTACGTTCACCCGGCGTTCGAGAAGTGGGCCAACTTCGACGTGCCCCGCTACGAGTTCGACCTGGCTAAGGCGGCCCAGCTACTGGACGAGGCGGGCTTCCGGGACGTCGACGGCGACGGCTGGAGGGAGACTCCCGACGGCAGGGACCTCACGATCACGATATACACGCCCTCCTACGACCCGGTGAGGGTCCGTATCGGCGACATGCTGGCTGAGAACCTCAAGAGGATCGGGGTGAAGCTCGAGAACAGGCCCCTAGACTTCGACACGCTCGTAGACTACGTGTTCAACAAGCACGAGTTCCAGATGTACATTATAGAGAACGACGCGAACTTCCAGCCCTGGTACTTCTCCAGCTACTACGTGGAGGAGCAGTACGTGCCTGGCGGCAACAACCCGTGGGGCTTCGTGAACAAGACCTTCGAGGAGCTGCTCAAGAGGGCGGAGTCAACGGTCGATGAGGCTGAGAGGGTCGAGCTCTACAAGAAGATGCAGGAAATCCTAGCCGAGGAGCTGCCCCTGGTACCCGTCTATGTGAGGTTCTGGATGCAGGCGTACAGGTCGGAGCTCTCCGGCGTCGTCGAGATGGCCGGAGGACCGCTCAACTTCTGGACGCTGATAAACGCCAACTTCCGCGGACTCCCGGCAGAGCTACCCTACACCAAGCTTGAGAAGCCGGCTGCGCCTAGCCCCACGCCGACGCCCACTACGCCAGCCCAGGTCACAACAACCGTCACCGTCACCGAGACAGTGACGGAGACCAGCCTCGCCACAACAACGGTCGAGGTTACCGAGACCGCTACGGTTGCGCGGCTTCCGCCAGCTGTCGTCGCCGGTACGGCCCTGCTAGTCATAGTGGTTGGCGTCCTGGCCTTCTTCGCGGGCAGGAGGAGCGTGCGCTAGAAACCCCTCTACCCCGTTTTTAACCCCCTTACAAGGCCTTCTCCGAGGGGCTTTTCTGATGGGGCTCCTCGAGTACGCTGCGAGGCGCGGGCTTCAGACAGTTGCAGCGTTCTTCGTGCTAGCCACCGTGGGCTTCTTCCTGTTCCGCGTAATGCCCGGCGACCCTACGGCCGTGCTGCTTCTAAACCCGAGGATACCTCCGGAGACGAGGCAGCTGCTGAGGGAGCAGCTGGGGCTCGACAAGCCGCTCCACCTGCAGTACCTTTACTTCATCAAGAACTTCTTCTACGGGGAGTTCGGCTACTCGTTCCACTACGGCAGGCCGGTGGTCGACATAATATTCAGCAGGAAGATGCTGAACACGCTAGCGCTGGTGGGAACCTCCGTGGTTCTGGCGATAGCCATAGGCGTGCTCATGGCCATGGCGGCGGCGAGGAGGAGGGGTACCAGGGCCGACTTCGCGATGCTCGTCTTCTCGCTCACCACGTACTCCATGCCAGTCTTCTGGCTCGGCATGCTCATGCTCATAGCACTCTCAGTGAAGTGGAGGGTCTTCCCCCTGGGCGGCACGGTCACTGCCACGAGGGTTCACGAGGGCCTCCTGGACTACCTCGCCGACTACCTATGGCACATGGCACTGCCGCTCACCGCTCTAACGCTCATACAGATAGGGTACAACTTCCTGCTAATGAGGAACGTGCTGGTGGACATCGCCACCGAGGACTTCGTGGTGGCTGCCAGGGCTAAGGGGCTGCCCGAGGAGCTGGTCATGAGGAGGCACGTCCTCCGCAACGCGATGCTTCCACTGGTAACCATGGTCGCCCTCCAGCTGGCGGGCATATTCACGGGTGCCGTGCTGACCGAGACCGTGTTCTCGTGGGACGGTCTGGGCCTCCTCCTCTACGAGGCAGTTATGACGCGCGACTACCCGCTCCTCCAGGGCCTCTTCATGGTGATAGTGGCTGCGTTTCTCCTAGCCAACTACATCTCCGACCTCCTCTACGCGCTCCTGGACCCCAGGGTGAGGCTGAAGTGACCGCGGAAAGGGCAGCCGCGAGGAGGGTCCTAGCAGCCGTAGCCAGCTACTGGAGCCTCTTCAGGAGAAACGGACTGGGCATGGCCGGCCTTGTCATGCTGGCAGCGTTTGTGGCTCTGGCCATCGCAGCCCCCCTGCTAGCTCCCTACGGGGAGTGGGAGATGGGCGTGTGCAGGCCCTTCGAGCCCCCCTCCATGTTCCACCCCCTAGGCTGCGACGAGCTGGGCAGGGACCTCTTCAGCCTCTTCCTCTACGGCGTGCGGATCTCGCTCCTCGTGGGCGTTCTCGCGGCCCTGCTCAGCACAGCCATAGGGGGTCTAGTGGGGATAGTCGGCGGCTACTTCGGCGGCGCCGTGGACGCTGTGCTGACAAGGATCACAGAGGCTTTCCTAGCCATACCCGCCCTCGTGCTCATGATAATATTCGCCGCGGTGCTCGGGCCCAGCTTCGCTAACATCATCATCGTTATAGCCGTGCTCTCGTGGCCCCCCATAGCTAGGATTGTCAGGTCGCAGGTCCTCTCGGCGCGGGAGTCCCTCTACGTGGAGGCCGCCAAGGCCGCGGGGGCCGGGGACGCGAGAATAATGTTCGTCCACATACTCCCGAACGTAACCCCGCTGCTGTTCGCCTACATGGTCCTCCAGGTGTCGGGCGCGATTATAGCCGAGGCCGCCCTGAGCTTCCTCGGGCTGGGCGATCCCCATCACACGAGCTGGGGCATGATACTGCACTACGCCTACGCTTCGGGGGCTGTGTCCGCCGGCTACTGGTGGTACGTCATCCCGCCGGGCCTAGGGATACTGATGCTGGTCCTATCGTTCGTCCTCGTAGGCTACGCGCTCGACGAGATCGTCAACCCCAGGCTCAGGACGCGAGGTTAGGGCGCGTCAGCGGCGCACAGCCTGTACAGCTTCACCTTCCTGCTGCCCTCGGCGCGGTAGCTGGAGCACACCCTCCCCTCCCTCTCGAGCGAGGAGAGGGCCCTGTAGACCCCGCGGAGGCTGTAGCCCCTCAGCCTGGCCCACAGGTCGTAGGCCGTGGCCTCGCCCAGCGCCGCCAAAACCTTCTCCACGGCCTCCTTCAGCTGAGACCTGCGCGCTGCGCGCAGGGGCGGCGCTCTTCTCTGCGACACCGTGACCACCGCGACGCTCCCGCCCAGCCTCTCTGCCGCAGCCAGGGCGGCGGCAGCCAGCAGCTTGGCCCTTATGCCGCGGCGGGCCAGCTCGACGAGGGACACCACCGCCTCCTCGGCCCCCACCCTCTCAACCCTAACCCCGGGGGCGAGCCTCGCCAGCTCAGGCTCCGGCGCACCCTCCAGGGCAGCTGCAACCACCTCGTAGCCTGCAGGCGCGCCTGCCCTCTCCGCGTCTCTGAGGCCCTTCCAGACAGAGAGGGCGAGGAGCCCAGTCTCGGCGGGCACAACCACCCTCTCGGCGCGCACCCCCCTCTCGACGAGCTCCAGCGCAATGGTCTTCAGCCCCTCCACCGCTAGGGAGCTCGCGTAGCTCAAGGTGCCGCTGCCCCGCCCAAACGATACCAGCGCGCCGAGGGACACCAGGGCCACGACCTCCATTGCATCGATCCTGGAGGGGTCGGGGATAACCACCTCCACCTCGGCGAGGCCGCGCAGGTAGTAGGCGAGCGAGTAGGCGAAGTCCTCCGAGTACTCGAAGGAGACCCTGCCAGCCCCCTTGGAGGCTAGGTAGCTAGCGAGCAGCGACGAGGCCCTATCCGCGTAGCTTCCAGTCGGATTTCTACTCTCCAGCTTGACTAGGGTGCCTCCAACCCTGCGGAGCGGCGTGAGCCCCTCACCGAGGGAGACCCTGCGGGGTAGGCGAGGCAGGAGCCTCCAGTACCTCCATATGCTGGGGACGCTCGACTCCACCTTCCACCTGGGGTTTGGGAGCTCGAGGAGCGTGAGGCCGCCGCACCGGGGGCAGCGGAGGTGGATGCCCGGAGCGCGGGCGCCGCAGCGGGGGCAAAAAGACTGCACGCCACACTCCGTCAAAAGCTCCTCCCCTTGGCCATGTCGACAAGCATGCGGTGGAGCTTGTCGTCGCCGGTAACCTCTGTGTGGAACGACACGGCCACCAGGTTGTCCTGGACCGCCGCGACGGCCACCTCGCCGAGCGCCGGGTGCCTTAGCCTGGCTGCGATCCTCGCCCGGCCCCAGGCCTCCTCTATCACCGGTGCGCGTATGAACGCTGCCCTCACCGGGCCCAGGCCCTCGAGCTCCACCGTCGCCTCGAAGGACTCGCGCTGCCTGCCGAACGCGTTGCGGAGAACCGCGATGTCCATGAGTGCGAGGAGCGGCTGCTCCACCGAGCCCACCTCGCGGTCCCTGGCCCTTTTGGCTAGCAGCACAGCGCCCGCGCATGTTCCCAGCACGGGCACGCCCCTCTCCGCCAGCTCCACTATAGGCTCGCGGAGGCCGTGGAGCTCGATGAGCCTCCCTATGGTGGTCGACTCCCCACCCGGTATTATGAGGGCGTCAACCCCCTCTAGGTCCTCCCTGCGCTTAACCACAACCGGCTCCGCACCCTCTATGCCCTCGAGCATCTGGACATGCTCGAGCACGTCGCCCTGGAGCCCCAGGACGCCGACGCGGACCAAGGCTAGTCGCCCCTCACCTGCAGCAGCTCCTCGGGCTTCAGCTGCCTTATGTCGATGCCAGCCATCGCCGCCTTCTCCGAGACCATCGCCTGGGCCTCCGCCACAGTCTCGGGGTCGTCCCAGAAGGCCGTGGCCAGGACTATGGCCCTCGCCCTGTTCTCCGGATCCCCGCTCTTGAATATGCCGGAGCCGACGAACACTCCATCCGCGCCGAGCCACATCATAAGCGCCGCGTCCGCGGGCGTCGCGATGCCGCCGGCGGCGAAGTTCACGACCGGCAGCCTGCCCAGCCTGGCGGTCAGCAGGGCGAGCTCGTAGGGCACAGCGTGCTCCCTCGCGTACAGCCTGATGGCCTCCTCGTCGCCGGAGAGGAGGTAGCTGCGCAGCAGTGCTATGTCCCTGTTGACGGCCTTCATGTGCCTAACAGCCTCGGCCACGTTGCCTGTTCCGGCCTCCCCCTTGGTCCTTATCATCGAGGCGCCCTCGGCCACCCTCCTTAGGGCCTCGGGCAGGCTCCTGGCGCCGTTGACGAACGGCACCCTAAACTCCCACTTGTTTATGTGGGCCTTCTCGTCGACGGGGGTGAGCACCTCGCTCTCGTCTATCAAGTCGACGCCCACCTCCTCGAGCAGCCTCGCCTCCCACGCGTGGCCTATCCTGCACTTCGCCGAAACAGGTATCGTCACCGCCGACATTATGCTCCGGATAACGTTCAGGTCGGCTGTCCTCGCAACGCCGCCGCTGCGCCTAACGTCGTAGGGCAGCTTGTCGAGCACCATCACCCCCACAGCCCCCGCGTCCTCGGCCACCGCTGCCTGCTCCTCGCTCGTAACGTCCATTATCACGCCGCCCTTGAGCATGGACACGAAGCCGTAGCGCACCAGGGGCGTCGCTTCCCGGAGGGGTAGAACCTCCCGGCCCTCCTCACGCACCCTATCCCGGTACTCTAGGAGCGAGTATATCAGGTCGCGCAGCTTCTCGAGGAACGCGTACGAGTCCACGAGCCTCAAGGCGCCCATCCGCTGGCCGTGTAGGCGGCAGCCCGGCTTAACCCTAGCTGAACGTTCAACAGGGAAAGTTTCAAATGAAAAGCTTTTAATTATACCG
>JBEVCG010000039.1:6729-8778 GCA_040514325.1 Thermoproteota archaeon
TCGGGTATAAGAGCATTAAACCCCGAGAGGTGCTCGCCGTGAAGAACCTAGCCAGGCTCTTCTCCGCTGCAGCCGTAATTCTCGCGCTCCTCCTGCCCACGGCAGCCCTCCTGGCAGCCGGCGCCGCCGACGGCTCCCGGGGCCCAGCGATAGTGGAGCTGGTGTTCTCGAGGCCGGTAACGGACGCAGACATAGCAAAGATACAGAAGCTGGGAGGAAAGGTCATATACAGGCTCGACAGGATAAACGGGCTCGCCGTAGCCATAGACCCCAAGAAGGTCGACAAGCTGGCCAAGCTCAGCGGCGTCAGGGAGGTCGGGCTCGCATCGAAGGTCTACGCGCTGGGCGAAGCCCTACCAGCGATCTGCAGCCTGCACGGGACAGTCCTCAGCTGGAACCTCGACATGATAAACGTGCCGACCGTCCACGAGGAGTACGGGCTGGACGGCTCCGGCGTGTACGTGGCTGTTCTGGACACGGGGCTTGAGCCCCAGTGGCGCGACTACTTCCCGGAGGACAAGATAGACGCCGAGCACGCAGCAGCGTTCCTCGGAGCCATGGCCACGGCCTTTTGGGTGACCGGGGAGGTTCTGAACGGCAACGCCTGGGAGGCAGACACCCACGGCCACGGAATGCACGTCACCAGCACCATCATAGGCTTCAGCGTGTACGGCTTCTACACGGTCGATGGCGTAGCACCCGGCGCCAGGGTGATCCCAGTCAAGGTGCTCAGCAACGCGGGCTGGGGCTTCTCGACCGACGTAGCCGCCGGGATATACTACATCGCCGAGCTCTACAGGGCGGAGGTCGAGAGCGGCGGCGACGTGCTGCCGCCCAGCGGCGTGGTGAACCCCGTGGTCATCAGCATGAGCCTCGGAGGGCCCTACCTGACCCCTCTCGAGAAGGCCGCGATAGACTACGCAATCAGCCAGGGCGTCTTCGTAGTCGCTGCAGCCGGCAACGAGGGCGAGGCTGGAATGAGCTACCCCGGCGCCTACGCCCCGGTCATCTCGGTGGGGGCTGCCGGCTGGGTCGGCGAGTGGAGCATGCTCGGGTGGTGGAGGCTAGCAGACGTTCCCGAAAACCTCACCGGCCAGGTCTACGTCACGGACTTCAGCAGCAGGGCCAGGGAAGGCCAGGACCTGGACGTGCTGGCGCCCGGAAGCTGGGTGGTAGGACCCTTCACGCCCTACGGCGCCGCGCACCCGCCGTACTGGGCTGAGGGCGTGCCGGGCCAGTACTACTACCTCGGCGGAACCTCCATGGCAACGCCGCACGTCAGCGGCCTCCTGGCGCTCCTACTGCAGCTAGACCTCGAGTCCGACGGCGACATCGACCTCAACCAGACGTACGCCGAGCAGCTGCTCGAGTCCACCGCCCTAAGCATAACCTGGTACAGCGCCACGGTCTACGATCCCCTAGCTGGATACTTCGTCAACATAACCTGGGGAGCCAACGCCACGGGCAGCGGGCTCGTCCAGGCTGACAGGGCCGTCGAATACCTGCTGGACAAGCTCGCAGGCTGAGGCGACAGGGATAGAGGTTAAGGAAGGCATGCGCAGCCCAAAACCAGGCTCCACGTTTTTCGGCCCTACCCCTCTTTCATCTCCCGGTTTCTCAGCACCTCCCGATACGGCGGGGCAGGCCTCTTCGCAGCTTCTTCGAGCATAGTGGGGGGTCAAAGTTTATATATCTAGTAGCCTCATCTATATGACAGTGACCGATATACGCCTAAAGCTTACCGATCATAGGGGTGTGCAGCTGCAACGTCTGCTTCCGGCGGCCCGCTGCCAGTTACGCGGGCCTCTCTCCTTGCAACTTCTATACTGTTGCCGTCAGCCTCGTGGCCGTGTTCTCGATGGCTGCTTCGCCCGGCTCGGGCTCTCTTAGCGGCTACTACTATTACTAACTATTACTACTATTATTACTACACGAAGACTACAACGCCACCAACGACCACAACACCTACGACGCCTCCAGTAGTACCTCCACCAGTCACCCCACCAGTTACTATTACCACTGTGCCGCCGGTGGTTCCGGGAGCCGTGC
>JBEVCG010000040.1:0-61973 GCA_040514325.1 Thermoproteota archaeon
TTCTCCCGTCGTGGTGCCATATGTAGTACCACATTATCTCCATGTACTCGTCCAGCTTGTTGGTGGGGTCGTGTATGCCCTCGCTGTACGCTTTCTGGAGCAGCTGGTAGGCGTAGGATGCGGTCACGTTGTAGTCTATCATGTTTTGGTCGAAGGTTTTGAAGTAGTTGTCGACCCACTGCTCGCTGTGGCAAAAGCCGCAGACGGCCTTCATCTCGCTTCTGCGCTCAGCCAGCCTTGGCCCTAGCTCCACCTTGACCGTTCCCCGCGGGAACTCCACCCTACCCTGCTGGGCGCTACCGGGCGCTGCTTTGATCACGTCAACGGCAATGCCGCTCTCGTAAAGGTTCTTCCCCGTCAGCTGTACAGCCCCATAGAGCACGGCGTTAGCTATGTGGTCTGGGCTCTTTGGCTTCGGGAAGCTGAAGAAGTGCATCTGATCCCAGACAAGTCTCGCCGCGAGATCGTGGGTACCCCTAACCACGATCTTACCGTCCGGGGTGGCGAGAGCGCTCATGTGGCACGTTGCGCAGGTGGGCGCGCTAAAGTCGACACCCGGCCTCCAAGGTATCTGCTCCCAGTTCCAATGCTCACCGTAGGCATCGTATATGTTGCCGTGCTTGCTCTCCTCGTAGATCTCTATGTGGGGGTGGTCGTAGCCTAGGTGGCACTGGCCGCAGGTCCAGGGCTCCCTGGCCTGCTTTACACTGAACACGTGCCTCGGGTGGCACGCGGTGCAGGTTCCGCCCATGCTGCCATCGGGGTCAACCCTTCCAGCTCCATTGTTGGGCCACCCCCAGTAGGCTACCCTTGTGACGGAAAATCTGCCCGCGGGAGTATCTACTTCGATTGTCTCCTTCTTGTACGGCACGACCATGCTCCCGTGGCACTGGAAGCACCCGTGGTATACGTAGCTGTTCTTGAACATCGGGTGCTCCATGATGTTAGAGACCTCGTAGCCAAGGATGCGTGCCTTAAACCATCCCAGCACCTGTGTCGAGTTAGCCACACCGGATGCCGGGTACAGCGGGCTGACTATGTTTTTGAAGTCATAATCGTATATGGTTCCAATCCTCTTCACCTCTGGATCATCGACGTCACCGGCGAGTATCTTGGATACGTAGCTCTTGTACCACGGCCACGAAATCGGCACCTTCGCCCTGGAGCTGTAGTCCTTGACTGCCAGAACGCTTACCGGCGTCCACCCTGCGTCTGTGAGAGCACCAGGTAGTATGGAGTAGTTGCCCGCCTCCTTAGCTGCCTCCACCACCTTCCTGTACCACGGCGACAAGGGGCCATTTAGGCTTGCAAAGCCGTGCCAGGTCCAGCTTATCTCTGTGTACTCCTTCGGGTGGCACTGGCTACAGTCTTGAGGTGTCACTATGGTTACTATGTTGAAGCCGAAGTGGTTGACTACGTCGGGCCTATCGTGAACCTTGAACTTGCCGTGACACTCGAAGCATCCCACTGTATACCTGTACTCTCTAGCCCAGTCTGCGACGTTGGCGAGCCAGTGCTGCTCTCCTAGCCTGGAATACAGGTCTGAAAGCTCCCCGGGTGTACTCAGTGCGTGCGCGCTTCTGAGCCAGTCGTACACTATCATCGGAGTTGCTCGCTGATGGCACGAAATACACGCTTTCGTCTCTGGGCTTGCTCTCTCCAGGGCCTTCTCGAGCATCTGAATAGCTTCATCGCCGAACTTCACGCTAGCCGCTAGCTCTCCTGACTGCTCGCTTGCAGCTGCAGGGGCTGCCGAAGCTATGACAGATAGAGCCACGGCGGCTAAAATGAGCAGTGCTGCAGGTGGGCTCCTCTCCACGCTATATCACCCTCCCTGCATCAGTCAACTATAGCGTGTGTGGAGGCGGAAATGGCATTTCCCGAAAATGTTCGGGATCGCCGATATCCTCTACGTAGACAGGCAGCATCTGCAGATCCGTAGAGCAGTGCAGGGTGTAGGGAAGGTTGCAGGAGAGCTCATTGTAGGCAGCGGGATGGGGTTACTAGTATGAACTATGAACTTGAACCCTGGACCGGGGATGTGCAGGAGATCGTTGAAACGATCTATGCGGTGTCCTGCTAGATCTTAAAGCCTAGCCTGCGGGCTACCTCCGGTATGAGCCTGCTTCTCTGCTCTAGGCGGGCGCCGGGTGTCACGTAGCGCTTTAGTACGCGTAGCCAGTCCCTGTAGCGCGAGTAGGGGGCCATCACACTGTAGGCCAGCTCCAAGTCCTCTTGCTTGTAATCGCGGTATTTGTCGACGTGGAACAGCATGTGGAGCGGCAGCCTAGGCCTTAACGGGGGATCCTCGTCGGGAACTCCGATGGTGAGCCCGAAGAGCGGGTACACCTTCTCCGGAAGCGACAGCAGCTCGGCGATCTCGCCCGGGGCGTTCTGGACAGCGCCTATGTAGCACGTGCCGTAGCCCATGGCCTCGGCAACCACAGCCATGTTCTCTGCTGCTATCCCCGCATCTATTGCTGCGAAGAGCAGGTACGCGTAATCCACATCTCCCAGCTTCTCGCCCCGATATTCGAGCAGCCTTTTCATGCGGTAGAGGTCCGCTGCGAAGATGAAGAACTCGGCAGCCTGGAAGACGTGCTCCTGGCCTATGAGGTCTGCGATCCTCCTCCTGAGCTTCTTGTCCCTGACCCTTATTGCTGTCCATAGATGGAGCGTGGCGTCGGTGGGAGCTCGCTGTGCTGCTCTCATCAGCACTTCTACGTGCTCCTCGGGTATGGGTCTGGGCTTGTACCTCCTTATCGACCTATGCCTCTCGAGAACCTCTACGACAACCTTCCAAGAAGCGCCGCTGCTCTCTGCCAACGCTGTTACCCTATACATAATCTGCAGTAGGTAACGCGAAAAAGCTACTCGCGGCGATAGGGCCTGCCTATGTGCGCTGGCGGCCTAGAGCGGCCTATGAGGCCCGCCGTCACGATGAGGGTGGCGACGTAGGGTATTGTGTTGAGCAGCGGTATGGGCACCAAAGCCTTAACAGTGCCTATGTTTTTGACCCACTCGCCCAGCGTCCAGAAGAATCCAAACAGAGCGCTGCCTCCAAGCGCCAGCAGCGGGTTCCAGTTGGCGAAGTTTACTATTGCTAGGGCTATGAAGCCTCTGCCAGCAGGCAGCTCTTTTGTGATGGCTGCTAGCCAGTCTATGCTTAGGAAGGCGCCAGCTAGGCCGGCAAGGGCTGCGCCGACCACCGCTGCCCCCAGCTGCACCCTCTCCACGTGAACTCCGACGCTATCTGCAGCGTCTGGCCTCTCTCCGACTGCCCGGATCTTGAGACCTAGGCTGGTCCTGTAAAGCACGTAGTAGCTGGCTATCGTAATTGCTACCGCAAGTAGGAACGTTGGGGAGATCCCCAGGCTCGGTATCCTTGGAACCTTGGCCTCAGGAGGGGGCGTGTAGTAGCCCCGAACGCCCCACAAAGCCTCTATGCCGAAAGCCACGAACCCCAGAGCAAAGATGTTTATCCCGAGGCCGCTGATTATCTGGTCACCCTTAAGGTACACCGAGATCCAGCCGTGAACAAGGCCCAGGAGAAGCCCTGTGCCAAGGCCTGCAAGCAGCCCCGCCAGCGGCCCAAAAGGCTCAGCCGCTGCTACCGCCGCGAAGCCGGCGAGCAGCATTATGCCCTCAAGCCCGATGTTGACTATGCCTGCAAGCTCTGCTATGATCTCGCCTACCGCCGCCAGGAGGAGGGGCGTCATTGAGAACGTTGTGAGCCTTGCAACCTCACCTAGCGTGGATAGGACATCGGGCAAACTCATCACCTCGCTGCGCGCCTAACCACCCTCCTCATGTGGATGGTTCTAATGAGGCCCGGGGCAGCAAGCGAAATGATGATGATGCCCTGCACGGCCTTCACCATCTCGAGGGGGACGCCAGCCTCTATCTGCATTCCACGTGCTCCAACCTTGAGGGCTCCGACGAAGATCGCTGCAGGAATTATCGCGATCGGGTGGTTGAGGCCTATGAGGGAGACAGCTATTCCGTCGAACCCCAGCCCGAAGAGGTTAGAGAGGCCCGTGGTTATCGCGTAGTGCGGCGGCCTGCCAGCAACCTCAAGGAACCCCGCTAGGCCCGATGCGACACCCCCTACTATGAACGATGTAAGAATGACTCTCTCTACACGTATTCCAGCGTACCTTGCCGCGTCGGGGTTCAGCCCTGCCGCCCTCAACTCGTAGCCCAGAACGGTGTGCCACAGCAGGTAGTACGTGCCAAGAACAGCTGCTATGGCAACTACGAGGCCTGCGGAGAGCTCAGTACCCCTAACCAGCAGGGGGAGCCTGGCGGGAGGAGGCACAGCAACCGTCTTGGAGGGATCGTGGGGGTCGGGTATCTGGTAGGTGCGCATGTATTCGACCGTCCAGTAGGCTATCCAGTTAAGCATAATGGTGCTGACTACCTCGTTGACGCCCCTCCTGGCCTTGAGAATCCCGGCCACGGCTGCTAGAAGGACGGCAAATCCTACACCTAGCATCAGGCCTAGGGGCAGGTAAGCGTACGCTGGAAGCTGTAGGGCACCCACGAGCACCGCTCCAAGCGCGCCTACGTAGAGCTGCCCCTCAGCACCTATGTTGAACACACCTGCACGCACGCCGACAGCAAACGTGAGCGCCGTAAGCATGAGTGGGGTAGCGAAGCTCAGCGTCGAGGATATGTAGTAGGGGTCGGAGAATGAGTAGGTGAAAAGCGAGGAGAAGGCCTTCAAAGCGCTGTAGCCGCCCGCCTCTATGAGGAGGCCTGATAGCGCGAACCCTACGAGGACGGCGACAAGAACATCTGCGAAAGCTACCAGCTTCTCTACGTGCTCGCGCAGGCTGCCTACCGAGAAGAGGGACAGCCTGCTCAACGCTTACGCCCCCACCATCTGCCTTGCCTTTTCGAGCTCGTAGCCGCCCATCATGAGCCCTATCTCCTCCTCCGTCAGCTCCTCGGGCCTTGCAACGCCCATGAAGGAGCCCTTGTACATAACTGCCACGCGGTCGCTCAGCTGCAGCACCTCGTCCAGATCCGAGGAGACGAGAAGCACGGCAGCACCTTCTGCACGCAGGCCGCTGATAAGGTTTCTAATGTACTCGGTGGCGGCGACGTCGAGCCCCCGTGTGGGGTTGACGGCGAGTATGACCTTCGGAGACTTCGACAGCTCGCGTCCTACGACCAGCCTCTGCTGGTTGCCGCCACTCAGCGTCTTGGCCTTAGCCTTCAGGCTTGGCACCTGCACTTCGAACCTCTTAATAATCTCCTCCGCGTGGCTGTAGACCTTCCTCCACCTTATCCTCTGGGAGGTTGCTAGGAACCTCGGGCTTCTGTGGAGACCCAGGATGCTGTTCTCGGCAACGCTCATCTCGATTACGAGGCCGTATCTCTGCCTATCCTCTGGTATGTGGGCCAGTCCTGCCCGGTAAACCTCCAGAGGAGTTCTGTTCGTGACGTCCCTACCGTCTATTATAACCGAGCCCCTCTCGACTCTCCGTAGGCCTGCTATGGCCTCGACCAGCTCCTTCTGGCCGTTACCCTCAACACCGGCTATCCCGAAGATCTCGCCGGCCCTAACGGTGAATGAAACCCCCTTCACGGCCCACGTGCCGGCATCGCTGCGTACCCACAGATCCCTTACCGCAAGCAGCTCGCGGCCAGGTTTGGACTCAACACGTTTCACCGATATCTCTACATCGCGCCCAACCATCATTCTAGCCAGCAGCTGAGGTGTTGCCTGCTTGGCCGCCACCGTACCCACCTTTGCTCCCCTTCGGAGGACGGTGATACGATCAGCTACCTCGAGCACCTCGCGCAGCTTGTGGCTGATGAATATGATGGCTGAGCCGCGCTCCTTCAGCCTCCTGAGGACGCGGAACAGCTCTCGGGTTTCGATGGGCGTCAGGTTGGTTGTCGGCTCGTCCAGTATGAGCACCTTCACGTCTCTGTAGAGCATCTTCAGTATCTCAACCTTCTGCTGCACTCCCAGAGGTAGCGAGGAGACAGGCACGTCCAGCGGCACGCTTAGCCCGGTCTCCTCTATCAGCTTCTCGAGCCTAGCCCTGCTAGACCTCTTGCTGCTTAGGCCGAGGACTATGTTCTCGTACGCCGTGAAAGTCTGGACAAGCGCTGGGTGCTGGTGAACCATCCCGATGCCGCTGCGGAGTGCATCCGCGCTGCTGGAGAAGGAGACGGGCCTGCCCTCAAGCAGTATCTCGCCGCTGGTCGGCTTCAGCATGCCCGCCAAGATCTTCATCAGGGTCGTCTTACCAGCACCGTTCTCGCCTAGAAGGGCGTGGACCTCTCCGCGGCAAACATCGAAGTCTACTCCACGGAGCGCCACTGTGCCGTCTGGATACACCTTTACTACTCCTTTCATCTCGACTATCGGCGTGCACTCAGCCAAGATTCACCACTCACCACGAAGCCGCGGCAGCTGAGGGTGTGACCTTACGTTGCCGGTGCCTTCAAACCGAGCCATGTAGGCTGCACCGGCAGCTCTTCAGCCCAACCTCCAGAGCCGTGCGGTTGAGATTTGCAGGCACAGGGAAAAACTGAGCTGGGGAGCCACGCAATCGTGATAGTGGGCTAGCCCTCTGGTACTCCGAGCTTGGCTCTTACCTGCTTGATCTCGTTGGCGTCGAAGGGCACCATCCTCTCTATGTCGGAGAACTTGAGCCCGTAGACCTCTATGTCGGGGTTCGTCTTGAGCTGCTCGGCCAGCTTGTCTACCTCCTCCCATATCCACTGGGGTATGCTCTCGCGCATTGCCTTGACCTTCGATACGATCTCCTCTTTATTCACCTGCCTACCGGCCTGCTCCGCAATTGCGAGGAACGTTTCGAGATCCTCCAGCTTGCTGACGCCTACACCTCCCTCCTTAAGGCCGAGCTCTAGAACCCCACCGAAGCTCTGGATCTCTCCCTTGTAGTACTTTAGCGCCCTCTCAACAGCGGTGTAGACGCCCACGTCAACCCTCTTCATCATGCTTGCGATGATGAAGCCAGGCTTTATCCAGTCCTGGTCGCTATCAACGCCTATTGCGAAGGGCGGCCCCATCTCCTTGCCCTGCGCTTTGGCTGCCTCCTCCACAGCCTCAAATATGCCGAGACCCGTCGCGCCGGCAACATTGTATACTATGCATGCCCCCTGCTCGAGCTGAGCCTCCGTCGCCGTTTTTCCGCGCGCGGGGTCGTTGAAAGCTCCCGTATACGTCCAGAGCACCTGGAGCGGCTCTACCTGCTTGCCGGTACGCTGCTGGTAGATCTGCTCGCCGTACCTTATACCCCAGTAGTACCCTGCCTCGAACTTGTAGAGCACGGGTATCTCCATTCCAAGGACCACGCCAACGCCCTTGCAGCCGTAGTGGTGTGCCACCATAGCTGCCAGGGCACCCACCAGCGCGCTGCCTTCGTGCTCCTTGAACAGTATGCTCAGAACGTTCGGCTTATCGGGCACGTACCCATCTATTATTGCGAAAAGCTGGTTTGGAAACTCATCGGCAACCTGCTTTACAGCATCGGTCATGAGGAAGCCCACGGCAACTATGACGAGGTAGTCGCCGCTCTTAGCCAACGTCCTCAGGTTAGGCAGGTAGTCAGCCTCCGTCGTGCTCTGAACCTCCACCAGCTCAAGTCCAAAGTCCCTAGCTGCCCTCGAGGCGCCAAGGTAAGCCATATCGTTAAAGCTCAGATCTCCACGGCCACCGATATCATAAACCACTGCTATCTTCTTTGGTATCTTAGCTTGAGAGGCCGTAGCCTGCGTCTCCGTCTGAGGTTGTGTAGCGGTGGGGGTCACAGCACCAGTCGCCGGAGATGTGGTCTGCGTAGGGCTAACAGTCTCTACACCCGGCTTCTCGCCCTGCTGGAGCAGGTAGACGGCTGCAGCAATGGCTACTACCACAACTACGAGAGCTATACCGAGCTTAGCAGCCTGTGAAGCCAAACCTTTCAGCCTCACAATACGGGCTGTAGCCAATCCTAGAAAAACTCTAACTTCCAACAAAGTCGCTTAGGGTAGCGAGGTGCTGTTTGCCAGCCTCGCCGATCAAAGTATTATGGTATTATAGGTAGCACGCTTCTAGCCGGTCTTTGAAATTTCTAGACATCAAGCCTTATACCGTCATGATCCGATTTACGATCTACACGGTAGACGGTGTTGCAGCGACGTATCAAGTACCTCCCTTCCATTGTCATCGCTTTTGTGGTCGCGGTGGCATTCTGCGCACCGACGCTCTCTCTTGCTGAGAGCGAGGATCTGTGGTTAGCAGGGGCCAGCGCCACGGTAACCCCCACTAGCAATTGGCCCGACTACAGCTGCATTAGGTGTCACATGAACGTTACTCCCGGAATAGTCACGCAATACCTTAGCGGTGCAATGGGAATGCCGGGCGTGCAGAACCCGGACGTCGCCTCTAGGCTTGGTGGCATGGATAGAGCGCCATGCACAGCATGCCATGGATCGGATCACACAGATTTTGATGATTGGCGCGAAGCAAGGCTTCCTGACCACAATACGTGCAGAGCGTGCCACTACGAGCAGGTTGAGCAGTTCCTTGCTGGCAAGCACGCGCTTGCATGGAAGGCCATGAAAGCTATGCCGATGACTCAGAAGATGCCTAAGGAGGAGCTGCTCTTTGGTTGTGGAGGCTGCCACAAGATTGGAGTGAAGGAACCCCAAGAGCTGCTTGATCTGGGGCTTCCAAGGCCCTATGGCATTGGTGCGACGTGCGACCAATGCCATACACGCCACGCTTTCAGCGCCTACGAGGCGAGAAAGCCGGAGGCTTGCGCCAAATGCCACATGGGATTCGACCACCCCCAGTGGGAGATGTGGTCAACTTCAAAGCATGGAAACATATACTTTATCCACAGGGATGAGTACCCCTTCAACGTTAGCCTCAAGTACGTAAAGCCCTCGGATTACCCGGGACCCACCTGCCAGCTTTGCCACATGCCCAAAGGGAATCACACGGTGCTCACGCCATGGGGGTTCATAGCGCTAGTAGGCTTTGCGGGTAGACCCAGCGGGTTGGAGATAGTAAATGATCCGGAGTGGGAACAAGCTAAGGCCGAGGTACTTAAGGCTCTAAGAGTCCTGGACCCCGAAGGAAATCCCACGCAAATTCTTGATGCCGTTTTAGAGCTCAGAGTCGTGAGGATATCTCCAGAGGAGTTCATGCACGAGAGGATGAAACTGCTCAACGTTTGCAGTGGGTGTCACTCCAAGGACTTCGCGCTGAACTACCTAAAAGCTGCAGATGAGGTCATACGCCACACAACGCTTCAGCTGGCGGAGGCCATATTGGCGGTAAAGGAGGCTAGGGAGGCAGGAGTGCTTCCGCCCAGGCCAAACGAGCCGGACAACCCCTACCCGTTCCTCCTGAACTTCTACGAGGAGCCCTCGGGCGTCGAAAGGGAGGTGTGGCTGCTGTTCCTGGAGTACAGAATGAGGGCTTTTCAGGGGATGTTCCACGTAAACCCAGACTACACTCACTGGTATGGCTGGAGCCAGGTTAGGCGGGCTGTAGAGGACGTCAAGGAGGACGTAGCGCTCGCGGCTAGGCTGTCTAACATTGAGCAGGCCGTTGCCCATGTAAAAGAGCAGGCTAAGGGAGTGCCCGAAACAAGAGCCACAACAGTGACTGTGACAACAACCATAGTTAAGCCCACAGTGACTGAGAGGACCTTTGCAACAACAGTGACCACTGTTGTTGAAAGGGTGAGCACCAGAGCCTTTATGGCGGCTGTTGGCGTGGCAGCCGCGGTAGCCGTGATAGCGGTATATGCAGTGTACGTTTTGCTCTTGCGGCCTCGGATGAAGTCTTAGCCCTCTCCCAGCAGGACCTTTTTTACAGCCTTAGCCTCAGCCCTTCTTAGGATGTCTGCAGCAGCCGACGTAGATATACCCATAACCCTCGCTATGTCCTCAAGCTTGGCCCGTCTCGGGACATCGTAGTAGCCAAGCGAGACTGCTAGCAGCAAGGCCTCGATCTGCTTTGGAGTGAGCTCAGCGGTGCTTAGATAGCGCGACCTTCTTACACCTACAACATTGTAGCATGCCCCGTCTCCGCCAGCTCTAAGAGCTTCTAGGAAGGACTGTGCATCCTTGCTCTTCATGCACGCAACAACAACCTTGCCGGGGCCATCCAACGGCCGTGTGTAGTTGAGGGTGACGCAGCCCTGCACTTTTCCCAGAACCGTGCAGAATTTGCATGGCTCCCTCTCAACCATAACATCAACTTGCGAGCTTGCAGTCTTCGCGAAACTTATCTTGTACTCTCTTTTCAAGCGTCTTAGAGCTTCCAGGAGCTTGTTGGCATCGCGTACGCCTAAAACCCTAGCATAATGGTAAACCCTCCCTCCGCAGTGCGGTCTGACGTTAACTACCACGGTCCCGTGCTCTTTGAGCGTATCGAAAATGTCGCAGCAGTTATTACGAATATCCAGGCGAATGATTACCGGCAAGATACCCCTCCAACTTACACAGTAGCTTAGAATAATAGCTGCTCCCATAGGCTGAGGCTTGATTGATTGGAGCCTCAGGAGGAGGGTATGCCATGTGCCTTTGCTGCTGATATTTAGGTGGCATTGGGCAAGGCAACTATAGAGGGGATTAAGGTAATGTATGAAGGTTATGCCTTGCTGTGTTCTGAGAGTGCTTTCAAGCAGGAGGTCTCCTGGCCAGCCTAACCACAATCTCTGCGAATCCGAAGTTTTCTAGGCAGGAATGTGCAGCTTGAAGGCAGTGACTGTTCAATAGTGTTACTGCAAAGAGTGCGCTGCACCTAGGCTCCAGTAAAGTTAGTGCTCGCCTCAGGGCGGCGAAGATCATGTAAGGCTAGGGTTCACGTCAATATGTCCAACAGCTTTTGGGGGATAAGGCTACAGTAACCAATCCGATCAGGTGCGCCCATGAGTAGGCGTGATGAAGTCATAGTTGGAGTAGTGCTGAGCGGCTCAACCACTGTAGCAGCAAGGGTGCAGCTAACGCTTGAAGGGGAGAGGAGGGTTAGGGAGGGGACGATAGTCCTCATTAAGGATAGGAGATCCTCTGCCAGGATTCTGGCGCGCGTAGAGTCCATCGAGCCTGTCAGCGAGGCGCATGAGGCAGGAGACCTCTGGACAGAGCTGCGCAGGCTAGGCAGGCTTCCAGCTGCCGTGGAGGAGGGGTTCAGGACGTACTACGTGGCCGAGACATCGATCATTGGGATAGCTGCCGGAGGAGGGAGCATTGCCGAGCCGGACTTCCCCCCAACGCCCGGTAGCCCCGTACTAATGCCCAGCGGCGATCAGCTCGCGGCCCTGCTTGGGTTCTCTGACAGACCCGGCATCGTTGAGTTTGGGGAGCTTATAGGCTACCGGGGCGTTGGGCTGCCCCTCGACGTGGAGAACATCACCATGCATCTCGGGGTTTTCGGGGAGACCGGGTCAGGGAAGAGCTACGCCGTAGGCTATCTGATCGAGAAGCTGGCTACCGTGCCTCTCGGAGGCGGCCTCTACGGGGCTCTTCCCGCCCTAGTTGTGGACGCTAATGGCGACTATCTTGATTACTACGCCGAGTACAGCCAAGGCAAGAGGGTCGGAAAGTACGAGCTGGTCACGCGGTTCGTGTTTCCCAACTCGCGTGCAAGGTACAACCCCTACACCGAGCCTATCGTGATAGACCTCGAGGGCTTCACTGCGCGTGAGATAGCCGAGTTCATCATGACGTACAGGGCCGGGGGGGTAGAGCTTAACGAGTTGCAGGTTTCGGCTCTTGAGCGCGCCATCAAGGAGCTGGAGGAGGTCTACACGAAGACGGAGCTGTTCCTCGACAAGGTGGGTGCGCTCCGGCAGGCGCTCGAGGACTTGGTGTCGGAGAAGATCGTGCACCACCAGACAGCGAGGGCCGTTATGTCGGCAGTGGAGAAGTTCCGGGCAGATGTCGTAGAGGGGCTGAGGCTGGTCTCGAAGCGGCCTACGCTGAACGAGGGCTTCGTGGATAGGATCACGGAGAAGCCAGCACTAACCATACTGGACTTCTCGGCGGAAGGGGCGCCGGGGGTACCGCTGCCCATCAAGCAGCTTGTCGTAGCGTACCTTGCGAGGCTCCTCTACAGGAAGTTCACGGAGTACAAGATGTCGGGCAAGGATAGGTACATGGTGCTGGTCCTAGAGGAGGCCCAGAACTACGCCCCGAACCCTAGAACGTACCCCGTCCCTTGGAGCTTGGCTAGGGACTACCTCGCGCTGATAGCCACGCAAGGTAGGAAGTTCGGTATATGCCTGGTGCTCGTCAGCCAGAGGCCAGCATTCGTAGACCCGGTGGTACTCTCCATGCTCAACACGATGATCGTGTTCAGACTGGCTCCAGAGGATGTGTCATTCATTCTTAGAGCGAGCGGCGGCCTGCCAAGGGTCCTCGAGTCGAGGCTACCCCGCCTGCCGCGGGGGACGGCTGTCGTGATGGGGCAGATGAACGCCCTGGGGCAGCCAGTCATGATCCGCGTGGGAAGGAGAGCCGTATCGCATGTTATGGGGCGAACGAAGGTTGTGGAGTACCTCAGGGGCACAGCCAGGAGATGAGGAGTCGTGGAGGGATCCAGCGGCGAGCTGACACGCAAGCTGCTCTCAGAGCTAGCAGAGCTCCGGAGTGCCAAGCAGAACCTGGCGAAGGTGTTGGAGGACCTCGCTTCAGGAGCCCTGGAGAAGATCCGTAGCGCGGGCCTTGCGAGGCGTGCCAGGTGCGCTGAAGAGGGCGCGATGCCCTGCAGCGGGGTTGACGGCTCGCTTCAGGCGATCGAGATCGGTCTCGGCGGCCAGCTCGCCCTCATAGTGGTTGCGGTTGTCTCCCTAGATTCCCCAGAGAGGCCGCCATCGTTGGCCTACCCCTACGTGAGGGTGGTTGACGCCGCCAGCAGCTCGCCAGATGCCGATAGGGCGTTGCAGCTAGCTATGCTTCTGAAGGAGGCAGAGGCTGTCGGGGTTGCAGGAGGGGATGTTGTCTTCATCGACGGGCCTGTAGTGGATCCTCCAGGCAATGTGATCTTGAGCCCGGAGGGCGTGAGAATGCTAGGTGTAGCCCTAGGCATAAGCCACGATGAAGCCGAGGAGGTAGCGTCCAGGTACCATGCAATTAGAGCAAACGCCATTGCAGGTAAGGTCGAGGCCGGCTCCCTAGTCGTGGGCGTGGTTAAGCGAATCTCGGGAACTAGGCTTCTCGCAGAGAAGGTCTGCACCGGCTGCAGCGACCTAGACGACGCCGCCCTGCTGGCAGCTCTTGGAGCGCTTCAGCAGAGCTGGCGCACGGCTCGTGGAAGCTACATAGGGCCCCTCCCTGCTGTCAGCAGCGCTCTCCAGGACTACCGCAGAGCGGGCATAGACGTGTACTCGGCCTACACGTTTTCGCCATGGACCGGGCGCGCCTACCGCGTCGAGGTTGCCGTACCTGCTGGCAGCGATCCCAAGCCTCCACTTGAGAGAGCCGTCTGTGTGGCCCATTCCCACACGCTGCCTGGTACACACTACCCTCTCCCGGTGGTAATGGCTCACCAGAAGTCGAGAGTACCCCGTGACCTTCTGCGTAAGCTTGTTGCAGCCTTCCTCTCGTCTGCGGTAAGCGACGAAAAAGCTGCACGCTACCTCTCGATGGTACTCGAAGAGGCAGAGCTGTGAGGGCGCCCTAGGCTCTACCATCGCTTGCTTTTGGAGCCTCCAGAAACGCTGCCATGAACTCCTCGACGGCTCTAATAGCCTCTGCAGCCAGCCTATCTCCGCCTGACTCTCGAGACTCAAGCGCCCTGCGTGCAAGCTTGTAGGCGCGAAGCGCCGCTTCCCCAGAGTGCGTGGCTACGTGCCTTGCCAGGATCCACACATCACATGGACCCCTAGGAGCGAAGCCCAGGCGCGCAGCTTCAAGCCTTAGCAGAAGGTACGCTGCGCCCCACGCATACTCGGCCGCCTTCAGGTAACTGCCCGCGCTAAGCTCGTCCTTCGATCTAGCCAGCAGGATAGATGCACCTTTGAGGAGGCTCTCCGCAAGCTCACTGGAAGACTTCCCCTCGGCAGTGGCCTCGATGATGCACGCCTCCACGGGCAGACCTAGCTCAGCGGCACGCCTCCTAAGCTCGCTCAGAGGACGCTCCTCCAACAGGGCACACCTCCCACAGTAGTGTCCTAGCTTACTGCATCTTAATATGCCGTCTGGCCGCTACTCCAGTTCCCTCAACGCGTGCACTACTCTCTGCACGAGAGATAGCCACACAAGAACCGTTGCGGCTGCAAGAGCCAGCTCACCGTACACCTGCCCACAGACCATGTGCAAGATGACCACCAAAGCTAGTGCTATGACCCGCTCAGCTCTCTCCATGAGACCCACACCCTCCATGCTCCTCTCCGCAATGGCCTCAAACCTCGCACGAACATAGCTCACCATAAGCGAGCCAGCGGCAAAGAGGAGAGCCAGAAGGGGGCTGTACCCTAGGAAGAGGAGGCCCACCGAGTACGCGACGTCTGACAGCCTATCTGCAGTACTGTCCAGGAGCGCTCCACGTCTGCTGGACTCGCCCCGCAGCCTGGCGACCGCACCGTCTAGAGCGTCGAGGAAACCGCTGATAAGGAGGGATAGGAGAGCGTAGAGAAGGAGGCCAGCCCAGCATAGGAGGGCAAAGAATCCAGCTGCCACCAGGCCCAGAGCAGTGTAGGAGTTTGCACTAGCTAGCCGGGCAAAGCGGGCAGCCACCGGCTCAACTACCGACGATAGTTTCCTCCTAAGCCTGGTCAGCAACTTTTAGGGCCCTGTGCCCTAGGCTTCCACCTTCGCTATTTTAACCTCCTTCTGCTAGGCCTGCCCTTGGGGCAGCCGTTGTGCGTACAGCCTCTCTAGGCGAGTGCTATGCTGGGATAGACGACGGATACTTCGTAAAGGGTATGCGGAAAACTGTCATGGCTCTTGCAGTTCACTGCTTCGTTGGCTCGAGTTTGTGCCCCTTCCACATCGCAGTCGATACAGTGGAGGTTGACGGGCTCGACGCTGTGGATGTTGCTGCAAGCCTCGTAAGGAGGGCATCTACTGAGAAGCGGGTGCAACTCTCCCTGGTACTCCTAGACACCAACATCTTTGCAGGATTCAACGTCCTAGATCCAGAGGAGCTTCAGAGAAGGATAGAGGTGCCCGTGGCCGTTGTATACTGGTACAGGCCCGAGGCAGGCAGGGTTAAGGAGGCTCTCAGGAAGCACTTCCCGGACTGGAGCAGGAGGCTTGGCATCCTCGAGAAGGTGTGGAGCAGGCTAACCACCGTCAGCTGCTCCAAAGGGAAGGTGCTGGTTGCGGTTTACGGCTCCACGCTGACTGACGTCTGGAGCAAGCTGTGCAGGCTGCAGCTCTACACCAGGCATCCAGAGCCTCTTTACACGGCTCACGTCGTCGCCTCTGCCGCATCGAGGTTCCTCATATCTAGCGGAGTGCTGCGATGAGCGCCAGCATTCCGCGATGGTGGCAACAATTATTTGGCCCCAGGACGGGTAGGTTTTGTGATGGCGGGCTGGGCCGGTAGCTCAGCCTGGAAGAGCGGCGGGCTTTTAACCCGTAGGTCCCGGGTTCAAATCCCGGCCGGCCCGCCACTCCGCTGATCCTTAGCGAGAAGGTGCCGGTCTAACAGGTTATACGCGCCTGAAAGACTTAAAAAGACGTTACATGATCTCAGGTGACAGGAAAACCACAAGGCCAGAGGGTGTGCAGCGTCATGGTCGAAAGGGTTCAAAGCCTCGATGAGGGGGACTTGAAAGTGCTGTTGGTGCTCACGGGGATCTTCGCTGCAAGCATAGTAATGGCGAACGTCATGGCTGGCGTTAAGCTTGAGGTGTGGGGCAGCCTGCCGCTGGTGGGGGCGCTGGTGGTGCCCGCCGGCACGATAGCGTACGCGTGGACGTTCCCCATCACCGACATAGTCGACGAGGTCTACGGCAAGAGGGCGGCGTACTACGTGGTGTGGGCTGGCCTGGCAGCCGAGGTGGCCATGCTTGTCCTCATAGGGCTTGACTACTTCATACCGGCGCTGGAGCCACAGATGCAGGAAACCTTTGTCAGCGTGTTCAGCCCCCAGCTTAGGATAGTGCTGGCCAGCATCGCCGCCTACGTCGTTGCCCAGCACCACGACGTGTGGTCCTTCTGGAAGTGGAGGGAGGCAACGAAGGGTAGGCACCTCTGGCTCCGCAACAACGCCAGCACGATGGTTAGCCAGCTGCTGGACAGCGCGATATTCACCACGCTGGCCTTTGCGGGAACGGTGCCGACGAACGTGCTGCTGTCGATGATATTCACCATGTGGCTGGCCAAGGTGCTGATAGCCGCGCTCGACACGCCGTTCGTGTACCTGGGCGTCTGGCTTCTAGGGAGGAAGGTCGAGCACAAGGCTGTGGCTGAAGCTCGGGCCCTCTAGAGGGCATACGCCGGCTTTCCCGACTATATGGCTCCTCGGTTTTATCTGCTGCACTTGGGGAATATCCCGCAGCGGGGTACGGTTTGGCGTCGGACATCCTTGACGAGATATTCGAGCGTGCTGTGGGCAGCAGGATATTCCGGAACAGGGATATACTGAGCCCCGACTACATCCCCGAGAGCCTACCCCACCGGGACGAGGAGATAAGGAGGGTAGCCAGCGTTGTAGCCCAGGCGCTGCGTGGAAGCAAGCCGAACAACCTGTTCATCTACGGCCTTACGGGGACAGGAAAAACGGCCGTAACCTTGTACGTGCTCAGGAGGCTCCGTGAGAAGGCGCTTCAACTAAGGGCTAACGTGCGCTACGCCTACGTTAACACGAGGCAGAGAGATACCCCCTACAAGGTTCTCGCCGACATAGCTGCGTCCCTTGGGCTTAAGGTGCCGTTCACGGGACTCTCAACAGCCGAGGTCTACTCGAGGCTCGTTAGAGCTCTGGCTTCTCAGGATGGCGTCTTGATAGTGGTTCTCGACGAGATAGACTGGCTTGTGCGGAGAAGGGGGGACGACATCCTGTACAAGCTGACCCGCGTCGGGTACGAGCTGCCGCCGGGCTCAATGAAGGTTTCGATAGTGGGCATTACAAACGATATAAAGCTTGTAGATAGCCTCGACGCCAGGGTTAGGAGCAGCCTCGGCGAAGAGGAAGTAGTCTTCCCCCCATACAATGCTGAGCAGCTGAGGGATATCCTCTGGCAGCGTGCGCGAGAAGCTTTTCAGCCAGGCGCCGTGGACGATGAGGTTATCTCGTACTGTGCGGCCCTGGCTGCTCGGGAGCACGGAGATGCAAGGAGAGCGCTGGATCTGCTGCGCGTTGCCGGAGAGATAGCGGAGAGGGAGGGTGCGGAGAGGGTTACGATAGGCCATGTCAGGAGAGCCTGGATGGAGATAGAGCGGGACAGAGTTAACGACGTCGTGTCCACGCTACCCCTTCACGCAAGGCTCGTGCTAGCTGCACTCCTCGAGATCACGGAGACGAAACCCTACGCCACAACGGGGGAAGTGTACGAGAGGTACAGGAAGCTGGCATCCAAGCTGGGGATAGAGTCTGTTACCCTAAGGAGGGTGAGCGATATAATAAGCGAGCTCGACATGCTCGGCGTGATAGCCGCTAGGATAGTGAGCCGGGGCAGATACGGTAAGACGAGGGTCGTGGAGCTTGCCGTCTCGCGAAGCACCGTGGCAGCAGCTCTGGCGAGAGACTCTAGGATCAGGATTGTCCTCGGATCTTGAACAACCTTCTATGCTCCTCCATCATGCACCTCTCGTAGACGACTATGAACCCTAGCCTCTCAGCCTCCTCTACAGCTTCGCTGGTCCACGTTCCGTACTGGAACCATATGACTTTAGGCCTGCCGTACCTTCTTCTAAGCTCGTTGGCCTGCCTTACGATTTCGAGCGCCTCCTCCGGGGGCCTAAACACATCGACGATGTCGAGCCTCGACGCAAGCTCGGGAGGAACCTCAAGGAGGGAGGGATAGGCCTTAACCCCCGCCACGTGATCCGCCGAGGGGTTGATGGGGACAACCTCGTAGCCCGCGGAGATGAGGTACCTAGGCACGCGCCCCGCATCCTTATCTGGGCTCCTCGAAGCCCCCACCACAGCTACAACCTTGGCTGTGGCCAGTATCTCCCTTACCTTGTTGTCGTCTACCCGCAACGCGGACGCACCGATAGCATAGCACCGGAGTGTTTGGCAGTATTTTAGGATCGTGTGGGTAGCTACCCAGAGTAGCGTATCCCTACCAGTATGCCACGCTCTTGGTAGAAAACGTAACCAGGATTGAGATCAAGTGGACCCCTCACACGGTCTTCCATCAGGGTGTATACCGCTTTGCGGCAGGAGCGTCATACTCTGGGCAATGCCGTAATCTGCTTCCTCTTTTTGAGTGATGCTGTATGCGTGTTACCGCTTCTCCCCGGCTGGGGGAGGAGTTGGCTAGGGGTCCTTGCGGGCAGCGCATACTTAGGCTGCCAAGCGTAGCTGGGACCGACGCGGCGGAGCTGGACGCATTCATACCGCCACTACCGAGCAGGCAGAGGATAAACCAGCTAGTTGCGGAAGCGCTAAACGAGATAGAGACAAGCAACGACCCCGTCCTGGTCATGCTTATAGCCGAGTGGGGAGAGGGCAAGACGAGCGTTTACAACAGCAAGATGAAGCCGTGGATAACCAGCAAAGGCTGGGTGAGCCTGGAGACCAGGGCAGCCACTGCGGTAGCTTATCTCCGGGAGGTACCTAGGGCCGAGCGCAGCCCTGCCTACAGGATACTGGCCAGCATCCTGGCAGCCGCGCTGGAGAGTGAAGGCATTCTCCACAAGTTCGGCACGCCTTCCTCAAGCGACTCTCTCAAGAGGTACGTCGTTGACGTCATCAGCGAGCTGAGCGATAGGGGCAAGAGGAAGGTTGTCGTGTTTGTCGACGAGTTTGAGGATCTCGTGGCATCTGCAAGCGAGGAGGAGCTGTCCGAGATCGTGGCTGGGCTCGTTGGCCTGGTGAACGGCGAGATAAGGGAGGTGAGCGCCTCTTGTACGGGAAGCTCGTGCATGCCTGGAGCTGTGAATCTGGTTATCAGCCTAACGCCGCCAGCCTATAGCCAGCTTACAAGCTCTAGAAACATGGCCACCGTAGCTGCTAGGCTTAAGAGGAGGGTCAGGGTTGTATGGATCACGCCCCTATCCAGGAGGGAGGCGTTTGCGTTCCTCGAAAGCCTTGCGAGGTACAGCATGGGCTCGGGGCTTAGAGGATTACTGCAGGATTACTCTCTGGCTCACGCGGTAGTTTCCAGCAGCCTCGGCAACATGGGTGCCTTAGTCTCCGCCTTCCGTTATCTAGCCAACTGGGCCCGCGGCCGAGGCGGGTGCGGCGACGCTGTCAAGCTTCTCGGAGCAGGCGACATCCTCTCTGCACTCTCCGGGTTGGTTCTCAGTGTTGGAGGGGCCGAGCTCCCTGCGATAAACCAGGACATCTACTCTAGGCTTAGGGAGAGCTGGGAGGCGCGCTCTAAGCTCGCCGGCCTGAATCCATCCAGCTCGCTCAAAGTTGTGGACGAGCTTGTGGTACGGGGGGTCGCCTCCGAGGAAGACCTTGCCGCGTGGGCTGGAATCAGCGAGAACATGGTTAGAGCTGTCGTAGAGGAGTTCAACATATTCTCCGAGAGGAGCTGGGTTTCGCAGGAGCTTGGCGTAAGGAGGGCGATCTACAAGGTACACCTTGCTGACGCCGTTGAGGACGCATTCAAAGCTCTGGCGCTGGTTGAGGCTGAGGTTGCTAAGGTTCTGCCTCAGCTAACCCCCTCGGGGAGGATGCGGCCTCTGGAGGTGCTGCTAGACAGCCTAGTCTACATGGACAAGAACGGCAGAACCGTATTAGCGCTTCCCGCATCGCTTGAGGATGCAGCGGACCTTGTAGCTGACGCCGCCCCCGTAGAGCTCTCCCGCTCCGAGGCTGCTAGGCTTGCAGAGATGCTGTGGGACTCTGTGATCTCCAAGCTGGCCGCCTTCCAGTACGCTGAAGCTTACCTGCTATCGCCTAGGCTGCAGAGGGCTCTGTTCGTTAGCCCTGAGCTGCACTACCTGGACTTCATAACGGATAGAACGGAGAGGCTGAAGGTTGTCAGGAAAGTCTACAGCGAAGGGTCTAGAGCACACCTAGTTGCCGGCATAGTCTCGCTCCTCTCTCACGAGGAGCTGCTAAGCCCCGAAGGTTACGTGGCTCCTCAAGGCGAGGCTGCTGCAAGAGCTGTCCTGCAGACACCATCAGGAGGGACCGTGAGAGCGATCATCTACGCTACCCTGGGGGGTATTTCGGAGGAGGAGGCAAGGCAAGCCGAATCGCAGGTCACGGCGGCGATACTCAGCGGGTGGAGACCGCACATTGTAATAGTGGCGTATCAGGGGACCATAGAGCCTAGAGCTGAGTCCATGCTCGAAAGCTTAGAGGCTAAGCTTTTCATCAAGGTAGTTAAGGTGCCTATTCCCAGCCTCACGATGCGTGTGAGGCTGCAGGCGCTCGGCGCCAAGCTATACGAGTCCTTCGGCTCTGCCGAGGCTGCGCTCCAAGCGGCTGCAGCCGCGCCTAGAAGCAGGGAGGTGTGCGAGAGAGCCGGGCTGGACCATCCACGGCTTTCAAGCATGCTACGCGAGACAGCGGACGAGCTACAGCTGGGCAGTCGCATTGTTGGAGGACTGGAGGAGGGGGTCGAGGGCACACCCCTAGTTGTGAGGGATCCTGTGCTGGGCTACGATGTAGAGAAGCCGACCGAGCTCAGCGGCGCTTTAAGGTACTTCCTAGTAGTGCCGAGCACCCGAGCCACATCGCATGAGGCTCTGCGGGCGGCGCACGAGTACGTTATGAAGTACCACATATACCGAGGCGCTGGCGAGTCTCGAGGCATAATGAGCCCAGACATTGACCGCAGCGATAGAACCGCCCTTGAGAAGTACATGACGCTTTTGACGCTCAACAAGATGCTGGCTAAGCAGAACGGGTCTGTCAGGATAGATGTGCTAAGCCCCCAGGAGAAGGCTGTGCTAAGGGCTCTTGAGCAGCTGGGTGCACGCTCCAACGAGGTTCCCGCGTCGGCTGTGTGGGACGTACTCGTAGTTGAAGCTAGGAACCCCGGGACGCAGAGGATGCTGCTTCAGTCTCTCCTCTACCGCGGAGTAATATCGGCGGGAGAGGCTAGGCGCATTGACCCGGAGAAGAGCAGGCTAAGAGTAACGCTGAGCACAGAGTACGCCAGGCAGCTGATAGAGAAAACGAAGAGCATGCTTAGAAGCATCGAAGATGACGCGGACGTGATAAGGTGGGGCTACATTGTCTCGGCAAAGGCCAAGGACTTCCGCGCTGGCAGGCTGGCAGACTTCGTTAAGAAGGCGAGGTACCTTGTAAGCACTGCAGAAGAGGCCATGAAGGCTGGAGACCTGCTTCTCGCACTGAGGCTTGCCAGGACAGCATACGACGTAACAAGCTACGTTGCCGACGAGGTCGTGAGAAGCCACGTGATGCCAGCCGTCGAAAAGGCGCGCACCATACGCTCAAAGCTGCTGGAAACCATAAAGACGGCCAAGGAGCTGCTGGAGTCCGCGGAGCGTGTGATCCGAAACCTCGCCCCCGGCTCTTCGCTGAGGTTGAAGTACAGCAAGCTATCACTGCTGGAGAACGCCCTAAAGCTCTTCGAGGAGATCGAGAACCTCGAGCTCACGGAGGACGAGCTGGAGGATATCGTTAAGGGTATGTGGAACGAAGCTAGGCGCCAGAGCCCTCGGGATCCCGGCAGAAGGCTGCCATTCTACATTGGAGGTCTCGGCCCAAGGGTGCACTTCAACTACAAGCTATGGCTACTTATTGATGGCCTCAGCAAGCTGGGCCTAGCGAAGCTCTCGGAGTCCGAAATGGACTATGAGAGTGCTCTCGCATCGGTTCTAGAGGGTGTGGAGGGACTGCTGGAAAAGCTTAGGCAGGCTGCCGAGAGGGTTGCAGAGCTGAGGAGGCTTGCGGAGGATGTATCTGCTAAGCTGTCCTCCCTAGGCGTTGGGGGGGTAAGGGTAAAGTTCGTTAAGCCAAGCCTAGCCGGCATAGCTGAGAGTGGAGAGCTCGAGCTCGAGGAAGTAAGCAACATCGTGTCAAGGGTGCTAGCTGACATCGAAACCCAGCGGAGGCCGTTGCTAGAGCTGAGCTACGTCATCGAGGGCGTCGAAGAAGCTCTCTCCAGGCTGGAGGAGGCGGAGAAGGGTGCAAGGAGCTGGAAGGAAATAGCTGCATCGTACGCGGAAAAGGCTTCCCGAGTCTCGCCGCAAGCCGAGAAGGTTCTTCGCCAAATAGAGGCCGATCTGGGCCTGGCGCTGGATCAGGCAGCGGCAACGCGGGCAAAGGCCCTCCAGCTCGTGAAGTCTACCGGCGGCAACGTTGAGGGGCTCCTGCAGGCCGTTCAGCAAGCCGAAAAGCTCCTTGAGAGCTCGCTTGTGATACTCCGAGACAGCACCGAGAGGGCCAAGCGTGAAATAGCCCGGATACGCCAAGAGGCTGAGGAGAGGGTCCGCCTACTTCAAGCAGAGGCTGAAGCTCTTAGGGCGCTGCTCGCCAAGCACGGAGCAGACGTAAAGGCTCCCGAAAAGCCGGAGGAGCCCTTTGAGGCCATCAAGTCGGCGAGAAAGGCGATTGAGGATATGAAGAGGCTCGCGCTGAAGATGAGCATACTCAGTACGCTGGAGGTTGAGGCCTACAGCACAGTTACCGTTGAGAGGTCAAGGCGTGGAGGGCTGCTGTTCACTGAGGCTGTCAGACTGGTTGCAGAGAAGCTTCACATAGACGAGGTAAAGGCTCGGAAGATCCTGCTAGGGCTGATAGAGCGCGGCGTCCTTGAGCCCAGGCTGTAATACGGACGTGATACGGCGTTGACACAAGCTTTCACCTAGCCTGAGCGCCGCCGATTTGGCGTATCCCCAAATAGATGATATTACTCTATCCAGTTGCGGGGGGCCAGGAGGCTGTGCCAGCTACCAACAGGCGCGTTGACGTTGGCGTGAAGAGCAGGGCTCTCGACTTCCTGGCGACCTACGGGGAGAAGGGTTACGCCGTGCTCAGGGCAGCCGTTAAAGCTTACCTCTCGCGCGAAGGGCGGGAGGTTGGCCTAGGGCACTTCAGCTTCCGAGAGGTGGCTGCTAGGCTGAAGGCTTGGGGGTTAAACTACAACCCCTCTATGCTGCTGAGGATAATGGAGAGGGATTACGGCTTAATCGAGACAACGTACAGGAGCGGTACGCAGCACTGGTGGAACTTCGTGGACTTTGACGCCGTGGTAGAGGCCCTAAGCGAGTACGAGACGGGCTCGCTCCTAGAGGACGACTACTACCTCGAGGAGCCGGAGGATCCGGAGGCCGAGCTGCTGAGGCTCCAGATCGCAAGCTTAAACCCCCGAGCACTGATTGAGGAGCTGAGGAGGCTAAAGGCCAAGACCAAGCTCTCGAGGTACGACCTAGCCAGGTTACGGACCATAGCGTTCAACGAGCTTGAGCTTGCAGTCAGGCTGCTTAGGAAGGCAGAGGAGATAGGCTACGAAGGTGAGGAGGTTCAGCTGCTGAAGAGCGTTATAGCACTAGCAGCGCAGCTGTCGAGAAAGCTGCTGAAGGTCGCAGAGCTGGAGGCTGAGAGCAGGGCAGACGTTGCTAGGATAGCTGCGCAGGCCCCGCTCGACACTGGTAGGCAGCGCGCGGAGTAGCTAGAAGGATGAGAACCTAAGGATTGTGGTTGAAGCTGGCAGAGGGGTAAAAAGCTGTAGGTGGCTACGCCAGCACCCCCATCTGCTTTAGGTACTCGATCATAGCGTAGAACGCCTTTATCCTGGCCATGTTCTTTGCTCCGCGCGGGCCAGGATCCTTCATGAAGAAGGCGTTGACGGGATACGCTGTCCCCTTCACGTCTCTGTCGAGCAGCGCCTTGGAGATCCTCGCAAGATCTACAAGCAGTCCCGCTAGGGCGGGGCTGTCGTTTATCCTTAGGTTGACCACGAGCTCGTCTGTGAGCCCGTTGAAGGTCCTCCACCATATGTGCATGGCCACGAACTTATTGTCGCCGAGGGGCTCAAGGTAGCCCGTCGGCTTTATGTAGTTGGGCACGTCGTAGCCTAGGATGTCCCTGACGACGCTGCTCTTCGTCTCCTCCTTCATCTTGTTCCTCTCGGGTACCGTGAGAGCTAGGAAGTCGGTGTTGCCGCCTATGTTGAACTGCGCTATGCTTAGAACCCTCCTGTTCCTCTCAGCGAGATGCTCGAGCAAGTCTGCAGTTAGCGGCGTTGCCCCGGTTGCGCCGTCGTCGCCTAGAACTAGGCTGCTCGCCTCCTCGTAGAGCTTAACTACTGCGTCGTCTCTGGCCAGCGGGCTGGGTATGACGTTTACGAAGGCCACCCTCCTCCCGCTCTCCTTAGCGTACCTGTAGGCGGCATACGCGTACGCGTGGCTAGCACTCAGCCGAGCTCTGTCGTCGCCCTTTATCGCCTTAACGAGGGCCTCTACATCGTGGAATGGCTTGGAGGGCTCTGTCGTCGCAACGTTTATCACCACGTCGGGCTTTATGCTCTCAAAGCGTTCCACCAGCTTCTCTACAGCCCTCTCAGTAGAGCCTAGCTCGTCTTCGAGGCCGTGCACCTTGAAGGGTAGCCCCGCCATCGAGCCTAGGTGTATACCCCGCTCCACCACGACGCCCTTGAGCGTTTCGGGGACAGGTATGTTCCCGTACGCTAGCGCCTCCCTAGCAATGTCGTAGATGGTTTTGCCAACCTTAGCCTCGTCCACATCAAAGCTGGCGACAACCTCTATGTCCTCTATCGCATAGGGCAGCTTGTACCCTGCTAGGGGCACTCCGTAGGGTTCTACCTCGCCTAGCTTTATCCTCTCAACACCCACCGCAAAGTGGGTTGCAACTAGACCCTGCCCTACAATGGCTACCCTTACCGGCATAGGCTACCACCCAGGGTGTAGCTGTGGATGGGGAGAGGGGCCTTTGGCTCCGCGAGGATTTTGCGGAGGGTTGCAGGCCTCGATGGAAGTGCTACTGCGGGTGTTCTTTAAATATCTGGCGCCTTGATACATATATAACCTACTGTTTTTTATATACATCGGTCCACGGCATACAGTTAAGCCCCATAAACACTGATAAAGCGCTTAGAGTACATCTGTATACGTTTGAGGTCTTGCAAAGAAACAGGTGGGATGTTTTGAACCTGTCATCAGAGGATCCAAAGACCCCGACGGGTTCGAACAGCCTTGAGGAGTTGAACATTAGGGCTAGGTAGGGCTCTAGCCGCATTGTAGTTGTACACCATACTGAGGCTAAGGGCTCGTACTCGCTGCTGGTAGTTAAGCGGTCGATGTGCCAGTGGGGTTTCCGGACCCTTCCCTCTATGTGTCTCGATATGCGGGAGCGAAGCCCTCCCGGGCCGAGGGCAGAGCCTACGTACAGGTAAACCCCAGGGTTAAGCTCCATTTGCCTTCCGGCTATAGCCACGCTTAAGCGTGACTTCAGACCGAAAACTATAGCGTATACGCCGGGTGAATTCGGTGCTGCCACTGGAGCCTTCCTGCCCACTGCTGCGCCCATCTAGTTGTGCTGCGGACAACGATTTTTTGTTAGGGGGTTCACTCACGCTTGGAGGGTGAGGGTGCTGTGGAGGAGGGCATTCCGGGGCACTCTGCATCGGCAGAGTGGGCAAGGAGGCTCCAGGAGTTCCTCAGGGACAGAGGATACAGGTTCGAGGCCGAGGGGGAGGCTACGAGGATACACCTTGGCGATTTGCAGGTGGAGGTTACCCAGGATGGTGACAAGTTCCAGCTGGTTTTCAGCGTGCCCCTGCCCGGCAGGGCTTCTGCGGAGGAGGTTGAGCCCTCCATCAGAGCCTACGAGACGGCAATGAAGCTTCTTCTGTTCGTCGGCGAAGGAGAGCCCACGTACAGCGTGGATGACAGCCTGCCGGGGTACCCGGTGCTGCATATAACTGTAAGCTTTAGCAGCCCGGAGAGCCTTGCCGATAGGCTAATGAGCGCCCTCTCGCAAGAGGAGCTGCGGAGACTAGCAGAAGACGAGAAGCTAGAATAGCCCTGGGGGCGCCGGCCTACCCCTCTACCCCTTGATGTAGGGGTCGAGGGTTCGCCTGGGAGGTTCCTGGCGAGCATCGCCTTCGAAGCCGGGGTGGCACTCGACACCGTATCGGGCGCAGAGCTCCCTAAGCCTGCGGAAGAAGGAGGCCCACTCGTACCTTTTGGCTGCCTCGGCAGAACCTCTTATCGGGTAGCCGGGTGCAAGCATGAAACCTCTAACCCGGAGCTTATCGTAGTAGAGAACGGCGCCAAGAGATGCGGCTAGCCTAACTATAGACTCGAGCGTGGCATCGTCGTCGTTGATGCCTGGAAGCACAGGACCGTAGAACACCCAGACCCTTATCCCACGCGACCCCAGCTCCTCTAGCGCCCTAACCCTCTCCCCTGGCGGGGGAGCCCAGGGCTCGATGAGCTGGGCAACACGCTCATCTAGCGTCGTCACGGTCAAGCCCACGTCAACCTTGTCGGAGTGCTCCTCGAGTAGGTCGAGGTCCTCAGTCACGAGGCCGCTCTTAGTCTGAATGCTCGCATAGAACCCGGACTCTAGGAGGACCTCGAGGGATCTCCTGGTAAGCCTGTGGGCAAGCTCCACAGGCTGGTAGGGGTCGGTTACTGTTCCGACCCCTACCACTCCCGGCTTCAGCCTCCTAACCTCTCTCTTCAGAACCTCAACTATGTTCTCCTTCACGACGACTACGCGGCCCCAGCTCCTCGAGGCCTCTCTGTAGCGTGTGTACAGCCTAGCATAGCAGTAGACGCATCCGTGGCTACAGCCCGCGTAGGGGTTTAACGCGTAGTCCAGGTCGGGGAGGCCGCTTCGCGTGAGAGCTGCGCTGACGCGCACCTTGACGACCTTGAAATGGCTCACCGAAGAACCCCACCCGCCTTCCTACCTCCAGCTTGAAGGTAGTCGGTCAGCTTCCTGACGGCAAGCTCTCTCTGAAGGATCCTCGACGCTTCAAGCCACCTTCGTGCCCCAAGCCTCGTCTCTCTATCCAGAAGCTCCACAACCTCCCTCATGTCGGTCGTGCGGAGGGCTGGAGGCTGCAGGAACATCCTCCTAACGTTCTCGCGGACGAACCAGACCCCGATGGGTATGTTGAATCCAGGATATATCTCCCTCAGCAGGATCACGGCTGCCTGGCGCCTCCTCCGGTAGAGAAACTCTGCAGTAGCCAGGCGAGCGGCGAAGTAACAGCCACCTATGTCGGGGTACTCCCACCTCCCCCTGTAGCCCTCGTGGTCACCTTCTACAACCACCTCGCTGCCGTACGCGTTCCACGTGGATCCCGGCCACCAGGCCTCCATCCACTCGTAGCTCCACCTCTGGGGCAGCAGCACGGCTATGAACAGGTTGTCGTGGGTGCGCCTAACGTAAACCTCCACGGAATCCAGCGGCTCGTAGCGCTTCACCTTGGAGATGAGATGCTGCGATACGATGTCGTCGACAGCTGTTATGCTCCAGCGCGTTGGCACAAGCCTTCTCCGCTTGTAGAGGCCGAGCGCTCCCACGCTAAGCAGCTTCTGTATGTGAGTCACGGGTATGCCGCTCTCGTACAGCATCACCACCGCCTCAACCGCCCTGAGGTCTCCGTCCTGGTACGCCTTCTCCACTGGCCTCGGCACCTTCGGGTTGCCAGCAACGCGGAGCCTCTCGAGCGGCGCGCGGGGGCCCTGCGGAGGCTCGTACTCGCTGAAAGCGATGCGGGGTTTAGGCTCCTTGGCCAGCTGGAGCTCCACATCAACGGGGCTCGAGGACAGCGCGAGCTCCTGCAGTTCCTGGGCGAGCCTGTTGTGGGCATCGTACACCTTTGCTTTCGTTGACCCCGTTACAAGGCTCATGCGGTAGCCGATGACACGGTTTATGTCAATATCCAGCCACGCTTCGGGGAAGTCGTAGATGCGGGTATCCCCGCGCTCTGGAGGAACTGAGGGGCCAACGTTGACGTAGGGGTAGCCGACCCTCCCAACGAACACCGAGGGCGGCGAGGAGCCGAAAAGCTCCCTTCCGAGCCTGATGTTGCCGAGCTTTGCTAGCGCGATTGCCCGCGATATGACTGGGCAGTAACTTAGGCCGCAGAGCCCGCGCCCCCTGCACCTTGCACAGAGCCTTGGATCCGGCAGCCTCATCAAGGTGCTACCGCCTTGCTGAACCGCTCCCGGAGCGGTTACGCCGCATTACTTCTTTGAGGCGTATCACTCTAATTACAGTGCGGGCTACTGTTCGGAGTCCTCCACAACCACCTCAGACTTCATGAATGGCTGCCTTCCGAACACCTCCCACAGCAGTAGCGCGGCCGACTTGGGCGGTATTACCCCCAGCTCTGTAATTACCATGTCGATGTAGTCTGGGGGCGTCGCGTCGAACGCCGGGTTGGATACCTCCACGCCGGTAGGCTTCTCGCTTACGACCTCGCTCCATGGTCTCTCCTCTATCTCGACGGGCTGGCCTACAACGGTGTAGGGGCTGAACTTGTAGGTCTCAGCAGCCACGACGAACCTTATCCCAAGGGATTTGGCTGCCAAAGCTATCTGGCTCGTACCTATCTTGTTTATCACGGCGCCGTTCGCCGTAACTGTGTCGGCGCCCACGAGAACCATCGATATCTTGCGATCAGCCATAACGCTGTACACGGCTGCATCGGGGATCAAGATCACCGGTATGCCCTCCCTCGCAAGGTTCCTTGCCGTTATATGTCCTTGGAACCTTGGACGGGTTTCGGTAGCGTACACCTCAAAGCGCTTCCCCTGCTTCCAGGCTTTGATAAGTATGCTCTCAACAGCATTGCTGTTGCAGTGAGTTAGGATCCGCATACCCGTCTCGATGAGCCTTGAGCCTATCTCCCCGATGGTCTCAACAGCTTTTAGCGACCTCTCTATGAACTCTTCTGCCTTGCCCACAACCGCCCGCCTAGCCTCCTCGACGCTTGCCAGGTTACGGTCATCCAGAACCCTTATGACGTAGTTGACGGCGTTCGGCAAACTCACCGCAGTAGGTCTCGTAGAGAGCAGGTAGGAAGCTACCCTCCTCATGTACGACTTGAACTCCCTTAGGCTATCACCCTTCCAGGACTGCGCCGCAGCGATGAGAGCTTGGGCAGCTGCCCGTGCTATCCTACCTGCGCCCCGTATCTTCATCGTCTTGATACCCTCGGCTATCTCCACGACCTGCTTGGGCAGCTCTTCGGCCATCATGGCCCCTCCACCCCAAGTAGCCCTCGTAGCTTCTGCTTAGCCTTGGAGAACAGCTCCCTAACGGGCTCTACCCTTGGCGGCCACTGGCCGTACGTCTCCTGTATTAGGAGGGGGACGGCCTCAGGTGCCATAAGCCCCTTCTCTGTGGCCAAGGCGTCTATCAGGTGGGGCTGCACAGCCTCAAACAGCGGGGCATAGCCCCTAACCCCGAGCACCCTAAGGTCTTCGGGGACCACCTCCTCGCTGAGGCTGCTCACCTCGAGCTGTAGCCCATAGGCGGTCTCCGGATACAGCTTGTAGGTTCCGGCCACCACTATCATGCCAACGCGGGCCTCTGCTGCGGCTAGGGCGAGGAGCCCAACACCCGTGCGTGCTATGACGCTGCCGTCTGCTGCTATAGCATCAGCTCCAACCAGGGCCTTCGTGGCCTTCTTCACGGTATACCTCATTGCCGAGTCGACTATGAGGGTAACAGGGATGTCAAACTCGGCAAGGGCCTTAGCCATCTCTACACCTTCGCCGAGCGGTCTGGACTCGGCAACGATCACGCTGATATTCTTCCCCTCCGCCTTAGCCTTCTGGAGAGCGCGGAGTACGCTGCGGCTGTAGCTGAAGGTTATAACCACATCGCCATGCTCTATCCTACGCGATGCAACCTCCGCTGCACCCTCTGTGGCCTCTGCAACCTTCACGTAAACCTCGCTCACACGCGATGCTATCTTCGACTTTATCGAATCGAGCGTTTGCCCCTCGTCAATTGACAGCAGCATTGTCAGTATGTTCCTCACCGTGTTGATGAGCAGCGCCGAGAACGGGCGGGACACCATCTTCGACTCGAGGTAGTCAATGGCGGCTAGGAGATCCCAGGCCGACTTCGATGCGCTCACCATGGAGGTGAACCTTGAGAGAACTTTCTCTGCCGCCTCGGTGGCACCCCTGCTCAGCAGGTCCTCCGATACCGTACCCATTCTGAGCCACCTGGCTACCTGTTTTGGATCCCTAGCCAAAGTTCGGCCTAATTACTCTCCTGCCAGGCTCGGAGGCCTCCACCGCCCCGGCGAGGAGAGGTGGGCGGCAGCTGGTGGGCTAGGCGTTGGGGCCCGAGTCAGCGGTCTTGATCGCTTGCAGCAGCGTCTCCGAGATATCGTGGAGCTTCTCGTAGGCCTCCCTGAGGCTTGCCAGCATTTTGTCCCGGACTTCGGGTCCGTACACCACCCTGCCAGCAATCACCGTGTAGTACGACGAGAGCCCTCCAGCCAGGTATGCGAGAGTGCTGTCAGGAGCCAGGGAGAGGGCAAGTGCCCTGGGGCTGGAGAGGTCGTAGACGACGATGTCGGCTGGTGCGCCTTTGACCACCTTTCCTGCAGCCCCTAGTATAGTCCCTGAACCCTCGCTGGCTGCGCGCAGGAGCTCAGCAAGGGGCAGAGCTGGATCCCAGTAGGCGTACCTCTGAAGCAGAAGGCCTATGTGGGCCTCCCTGAGGACGTCTAGGTGCCCTACGGCGGCTGGATTGCCCGTCCCTACCCCTACATTGACTTTCATCTCGATGAGCTCGCTAAGGGGGATGTGGCCTCCGTATCCTGAAGCCATGGATAGGCTGGGACAGTACACCACGCTTGACCCCGATTCGGCGATGTACGATAGCTCCCACGAAGCCGCCCAGCCTGGGCACACTACCACGGTGTCCTCTCCTAGCACCCCGGCCTCGTGGAGGAGCTCCACTGGAAACTTCCCCGTAGAGCGTTTGACCAGGTAGACCTCCTCTCTGTCAACCGACGCCCGTACGCCTATCCTAGCGCCAGCCTGGCGTGCCGCGTCTGCCAGCTCGGAGAGGGTATCGCGGCCGAGGCCTGCAACTCTGTAGATGCCGAGAAGGGGGCTAACGGTTTGGAAGCCCTTCAATTTCACAGCTAGTGCTGCCAGCCTCCTGCGGATATCCTGCGGAGAGGGCCAAGCATCCGCTAGAGGTCCGACGAGGACGCGCAAGCCTATGCTTGCTGCGGCCTCGGCCACCTCTTCGTAGTGGTAGCTCATGTCGAGAAAGCCGCATACGCCTGCATCGACCATCTCTATAGAGGCTGCAAGCGCGCCTAGGCGCGCTGCACCCCGTCCTATGTGCTTTTCCGCCCCATCCAGGACAGAGGCTCCGGCGCTGGCAGCCGAGCCGCCGACTACCCGAAATGCGTTGGCAGCCGCGTGCGTGTAGGCGTTATACGTGCATGGGGCCAGCAGGTGGTCGCGGGCGCACTTTATAACCATACCGGACTTGTAGCCGCTCGGCAGGGGCCCGTCTGCGTCGAGTACATCAGCTATAATACCATCTTCGATGTACACGGCTTTGCCTTCAATAGGGCCGGCTGCGGTCAGCAAAGCCTTGCTACACCGCACAAGTAGGGGCTCGCCCATGAAGACTTCCTCCGCGGTGAATGCACCTACCCGCCGTAAAGTGCTGCCGGTCTTCCTTATTTTGTGCCCCTAGCACTATACTACCTGGGTGCTGCCTGCATGGTGCGCTGGGGCCTCGTTGTAACGAGCGACAGCGTGAAGCGCGGCGAGAAGGAGGATAGGGTAACGCCCCTCGTAGAGGAGAGGCTCAAGGAGGCGGGGCACAGCCTAGTCTACCGCGCTGTGGTGGGCAACGACCCGATCGAGATATACTATGCGCTGTTCTCTGCCCTCCGCCAGGGAGCCGATGTGGTTCTCCTAACCGGGGGGACCGGGCCCAACCCCAGAGACATCACGAGCATGCTCGTGGACAGAGTCTGTGACAAGAAGCTACCCGGCATAGGGGAGGAGTTCAGGAGGAGGAGCATAAGCGCAGGCGTCCTAAACGCTCTGATGAGCACAGCTCTAGGATGCGTTTTTAGCAACCGCCTGGTGGTCGCAAGCCCGGGCAACCCCGATGCTGTTTCGACGATGCTGGATGTGCTGCTACCCGTGGTGGTGCACCTGCTGGAGCAAGCTTCTGGGGCGAGCCACGGAGCCGTGCACAGGCACGCATAAATGTTGAAGTAGGCTAAGCGTGCAAGTGAAGGCGACAGCAATGGTGCCGCCAGGCGAGTTTGGTTTGGATGAGGTCGAGGCAGCCTACCCTATACCGGTCCTAAGGCAAGTTCTTGCTACCGCACAGAAGCTGGTCAATAAGGAGTTTCCATTGCTGCGAGGCAGCAGCACGTGCAGCAGGGAGTTCCTAGATCTAATCGGCCGCATCGAAGAGGCCGTGTCAAAGGAGCTGCTCAAGTACGGGTTTAAGCGGGTGCCCGAGCCCGCGGCGCGTGAAAGGAAGGACCTGATTATAGGCTACTTCGCGTTCCACGAAATTGTTGTCGAGTTCGGCGTGCGCGATCTCAACAAATGTGCAGTACTAGAAGAGCTGACTGGAGGGAAACCTCCGCGCGTGTACGCCAAGATTCTGGTTGGCGGCCAAACGTTCATGGTTCTTGAAGGCTTCGAGGAGGAAGGCAAGGAAGGTGCAGCGGAGGTTAGGTACATATTTTAAATTTAATCTAGATTTCATCTCTAAATCCCAAGCAAAGCATTGTTTTCTGAGCAACTCAAGCTCCAGCAACGTGAGCTGCTAGTACGCTAATTCTGCATTGAAGCTGGCAGCCCGGATCTGCCGCGGCACCTAAAGCTGTCGGGGCTTGCCTCCGCCAGCTTGGCCCCTAGGCGCGTCGCCGCGTACCACCAGCCTCGCCGACGACAGGGTCTCTACACCCTCACGCAGGAGCTCCTCCTCGTCCCTCCTCGTCTCAATCAGCTGCCAGCGCGAGTAGCCGCGCTTAAGCTCACCCTCCTCCATCAGCACAGATTTCAGCTCCAGGGCACGGCGAGAAGGATGTAGGACCACGTTTACGTACGCGCGCACAATCCCTGCAACAGCTGCCTCGTGCAAGACTATAGCTCTTCCATCGCAGAACTCTACGATTAAGCGCATGTGGAGGTGCCCTGGAGGCACGAACGCGAGAACCCTCTCAACGCAGTCGTTGCTGTAAACCAAGTATTCTGGGGAGGGCTGCTTGCTTTGACGCATCTGAGCGCACCTTACGTGTTCTGGGAGGTGCCCTTTTAATACGGATGCCGGGATCCAATGACGCAGTGCTCCTGCAGCAGGCTGGAGGCGTGTAAGCATGATGGGGCTGTCAACGATTATTGGCTTCTTCGCGGGCTACGCCGCACTCACGGCCATGCTGCTGAAGGGGAGAGGGCCTGTAGAGGCCATAGCAGCGCTTATAGCCACGTACGTTGTGCTCTCTACCGGACCCAGCGAGCTGCTAACATCCGTACGCAATCTCGCGTATTGGGACAATGCGAGGGTTATCGTCTTCATATTCATGAGCCTCTTCCTAGCTGGGGTACTGCGCGAGACCGGGCGGCTGGACGACATAGTCAAGTACACGGGAAGCATTGGATGCAGGTTCAGCTTGGTCTCGGTGCCATCCATAATAGGCCTGCTGCCAATGCCCGGTGGAGCCTTAGTCTCGGCAATAGCTATGAGGGACAGGTACTTCAGGGAAGCCAAGCTGACACCGGAGTGGGCGACGTTCCTAAACTACTGGTTCCGCCACGTGTGGGTTCCCAGCTGGCCCCTCTTCCAGAGCGTCGTCATAACGGCTGCGGTGCTTCACGTTGACCCCTCTGAGGTGATAAGGGTCACGTGGCCAGCAACATTCGTTGCCATAGGTGCGGGCTTAGCGGTCTCCGGGAAAGTGCTGGCTAGGACCAGCTGCCCCCAGCATGGGCGCATGGAAATCTCGCAGGGGATCTGGGGGCTGCTGCCCTTTGTCCTGCTGGCCTTCCTCGTCTTTGGTGCGGGATGGGGTTTGATGGAGTCCCTGCTTGCCACCATAGCGCTGTCACTTGCAGTATACCGGCCGAGCCTCTCTCAGCTGAAGGGAGCCCTCAAGCTTGCAGCGAGGCCGAAGGTTCACGCCGTCCTCGTCGAAGCTCTGCTGCTCAAGGAGCTACTGATAAACACGGGGGCTCCGCTGGACTTCGTGGAAGCAGCTAGGGGTCTCGGTCTACCTCTCTGGGCTATAGCAGCCCTGACGCCGTTTGTTCTGGGATTGGCAGCTGGAGGCGAGAACTTCTTCGCTGCGACAGCCATACCTCTGTTAGCGCCCCACCTCATAGATCCAAAGATGCTGCTCCTAGCCTACGGGTCAGGGTTCGTCGGTGTTCTCGCATCGCCTGTACATCTATGCTACGCTCTCACGGTTGAGTACTACAAAGCCGACACCGCGAAGTCCCTCGCACTTGTGCTGGCTGCCGTAGCACTGTCAATCACTTTGATCCTCTTGCTGTTCTTCGTCTAATCCAAAATCAAAACATGTGTTGGGATTAGCTAGAGAAGCGCCTCAGCCGCTGGACAGGCTGTGGCATCTCACTGCTGGCGCTGTGTCTTGTAAAGTGGACATAGGCCGCAGAACCAGGGAGCGCGCGATACCTGTATACGGTAGGCCCCGTCCTTGCGAACCACAATGCCGTTTAGATCGCTGGCTGCCTGCTCGGATAACCTCCATAGGCTGCAGACGCCGTCATCGTTGTATATGCATGTTCCGCGCTTCCAGCCACCTATCATGGATGCTGCCACGTAGAACCTTTCGAAGAGGGAAGCCTTCTTCTCCGCTAGCGCCAGCGCCGAGTTGTACGCCTCGAACCTCTCCTCCACCGCTGAGCTCAGCTCTCTGAGAGATACGCTGAGCCTCTCAACCTCCTTGGACAGCCTCCTGACCTCCTCCTCGACCTCCTCACCGATCGCGATAGAGGTTTCGGGCTCCAGTGGAAGCTTTTGCTGGTACGGTTCGCCGACGGACATGGAGCTGCACCCCGTGCTCTAGGTGTTACCTTTGCGTGCTGCTAGCAGGAGGTTAGATCTGGGGCTAGGTAATACCCGTCGCCCACCAGAATTATAAGACGTCCTGCATAGACATATCATCCTGGTGCGGGGGTGCCCGAGCCAGGTCGAAGGGGGCGGGCTTAAGACCCGCTCGGCGTAGGCCGGCGTGGGTTCGAATCCCACCCCCCGCACCACACATGCCGGGAGGCATGCCGAGCATCGTCTGGAATCCTCTCTGCCGGGTCTAGATCTGAGGGATTTTCAGCCCTTTGCGAAAACCGTGCACCGGAGATGTGGGGAAAGCGCTACAGAGACCAGGTGAGGGTTAGAGCTTGGCGAATAGGATAGCAGCAGATGGCGCGCATGTGCTGGAGATCCTCCGCAGATCCCTTAAGGTTAAGAGGGAGGACTACGTTGTACTGCTGTCTCACGACATGGATAAAGACCCCTTCGCTCTGCTGGTAGCAATCGTCCTAAGCCAGAACACCAACGATAAGAACTCGATACGTGCCTACATTCAGCTACGAGAGAGAATCGGTGTGACCCTAGATAGAGTACTCGAAGCAAGGGAGGAGGAAATAGCCGATGCAATAAGGCCTGCCGGCCTCTTCGAGAGGAAGGCCAGGACGATCAAGCTTCTGGCGAATCGGCTAAAGCAGGCCGGAGGCTCCGAGGTTCTGCTGCGAATGGACCCTGGTAGGCTTCGGGAGCTGCTCCTATCTGTACCTGGGGTGGGCAAGAAGACAGCCGACGTCTTTCTGTCCTTCTACCGTAAGGCTCCGGTATTCGCTGTTGACACGCACGCGGCTAGGATAGCGAAGCGGTGGGGGCTCGTCAGCAGGAACGCAACCTACGACGATATATCTCGCGCGCTGCTGGAGTTCTTCGGCCCCGGAAACAGCGAGGAAGCTCACAGGCTCTTAATAGCCCTGGGGAGAACATTCTGCAGAGCCCGAAACCCCAGATGCACGGAGTGCCCGCTCAGGAAGCTATGCCCCTCCAGCAAAGCCGTTAATGAAGTAAGGGAACAGCGTTTCGACACACGTTAACTTTTTGCTTAAATTCCGCTACTTGCACAGCAAAAAGCGGCTGGTATCTTGAGGTTCATAGTTGGCTGCAAGCCGGGCCAATATCCGGATAGGAGCGAGAAGGTTGCAATAGTAGGAGCTGGGCCCGCAGGCCTATACGCTGCCGGCTACCTCCGCTGCAAGGGGTTCCAAGTCACCGTCTACGACAAGAACCCGGAGCCTGGAGGGCTGCTGATATTCGGCATCCTCGAGATACACGTCAATAAGCCCAAGGTGAGGGAGGGCATAGAGGAGCTTAGGAGGCTTGGGGTAGAGTTCAGGCAGGGCGTGGAGGTTGGGAGGGACGTTAGCCTTGGCGAGCTCATAGACAGCTACGATGCCGTCCTAATAGCTACGGGCACGTGGAAGACGAAGTTCCTAAACATACCGGGCAGCAACTTGCCCGGCGTCGTCGGGGCCTTCGAGTGGATAATAGACTATCACATGTGGAAGTACGGCTACAAGGATCAGCAGCCGCCCATAGCTCCAAGAGTTGCCGTCATTGGGGGAGGACTCACGGCGGTTGATGCCGTCTACGTGTCCAAGTGGCTTGGAGCCAAGGAGATACACGTCATCTACAGGAGGACGAGAGAGTACGCTCCAGCCGGCGTGCGCGGCTTTAAGGAGATGGAGGAACAGGGCGCCGTAATACACGAGCTGATGAGCCCTGTCGAGTACATAGCTGGACCGGGCGGCAGGGTTGCCGCTGTGAAGGTGCAAAAGATGAAGCTCGTACAGCAGCCTGGCGAGAAGCGCCCTAGACCTGTACCAGTAGAGGGGGCGTTTGAAACCATAGAGGTTGACATGGTCATTGAAGCCGTAGGCCTTGAGCCCACCCCGCCGAAGGGGGTCGAGGAGTACGGCATAAGGCTGAGGAAGGACGGAACCATCGATGTTGACGAGTATAAGAGGACGACCAGGGAGCCCGTTTTCGCTGCAGGAGACGTAGAGCACGGTCCAAGCCTAATAGGTCCAGCAGCTAAGTCGGGTCTCGACGCCGCCAAGGCAATAGAGAAGTACCTCAACAGGGAGATAGGGTGGAGAAGGGACTAAAGCTCCATTCCCTGTTTTTAAGACCCCTTAACTAAGGCTACGGAGTACCCCTTCGCAGCGCAACATTTACGTGCAGGCGTGCCAAAGTACGCTATCAAGGTAAGCTACTGGCGAGGTGAGCCTTTGTTGGAGGGTGGCGTCGTTGTCGCCATGGTAACGGCCCCCCAGGGCGAGGGGGAGAAGCTGGCCAAGCGCTTGCTTGAGAAGAGGGTCGCCGCATGCGTCAACGTTACCAGCGTTAGGAGCGCATACTGGTGGCAGGGTAGGATCGAGGAGGGCAACGAGGATCTCCTCATAATTAAGACGTCAGTAGAGAAGGTTGATGCGCTCATCCGCACTGTCAAGAGCGAGCACCCGTACGAGGTCCCGGAGGTGCTTATCCTGCCCGTAGTAGCCTGCCATGCAGACTACTGCCAGTGGGTTAGAAGCGAGACTCAAGGAGCAAGCTCTGCCGAATAACGGAAATCTTAAATAGTCCCAGCAGCGGCTTTCCTCTCTACTAACGTGGACTGCAGAGGGCCCGTAGCTCAGCCTGGTAGAGCGGCGGGCTCTTAACCCGTAGACCAGCGGGCCTTTAGCCTGGCTGGGCGGAAGTCCCGGGTTCGAATCCCGGCGGGCCCGCCACCCTTCTCCCCAGCGTTAGCAGGTTCCCAGCGCACATCGCAAGCATTAGCTGTGCTGCAAGCTCATTTGCCGGAGCACCGGGCCCCAGCACGCTATGCATGCGTGGGGACAGCAGGCAACCAGCATTTTAGGCTCCTGCTACACACTCAAAAATCAACGTCCACAGAAGCACGAACGCTTCTGCATATGGGTGCTGGTCTATGGGGCAGGGAAAGGGTAAGTGGAAGGTTCTGCTTCTGATCCTCCTGTTCACAAGCTATGTAAACCTGCTTACGGTGGTTGAGCATTCTCATGATAACTACCACAGGCCGGCTAAACTTGAAGGTGCCGTTTTCCAGGAGCTCTGGGGCTTCAACTGGTCTGAGAATCTCGACGTCAAGCTCGTCGACGAGAGCGTCATCGAGTTTAATGGCGCGGCAGTACGCGTAGAGCACTATACCTTCCGCCTGCTGCCGGATAACGCCACATGCCTTACACATGCATGGCTGTACTCGACGGGGTCCGGCGGCAGTGAGGACAGCTTCTGGCTGCTGCTCGTTCACGGCCTTGGAGGCGATCACAGGTTTTTCGAAGGAGAGCTGGGCGGCTACAAACTGGCATACGAGCTGGCCCTCAGAGGCTACAAGGTACTTGCAATAGACGCTGCAGGGCACGGCCAGTCGTGCATACCTGGCGGTAGGAGTTGGGTGGACCGCGCATACACGATCGAGCCCGGGGAGTTCTTCCTCTACTACGTGTACTTAAGCGCTGTAAGGGGCGTAGAGGTCGCTAAGACCCTTGGGGCTGTACCCGGTAGGATAGCCGTTGCCGGCGTCTCGATGGGTGGCATGACAAGCATAGTGGTTGGGAGCATACATCCCGACGTGAGGCTTGCCATACCGATAGTGGCGTCCGGATGCATACCCTGCATGATAGAGTCTGGAGGCCTTGCAAACCTCGTGGGCTCAGCCAACACGACCATCAACGCTGCAACTGTAGAGAAGCTGAGCGCCTCTGATCCCCTTGCATACGCCGAGTACGCAGCCTCGCGCGGCATGGTTAGCGGTAAGGTATTCTACATGCTGTTCTCGGGGCACGACGAGTTCTTCCCCGTTGAGGGCCTAGATGCCACGGTCGAGGCCTTGAAGAGGGGAGGCGCAACCGTATACGTTGCGTTCAGCGGCAATAACAACCACTACAGGGCTGCACCGGGCTGGATAGACTCCGTAGTAGCGCTCGTGGAGATCTACCGGAGAGGAGGGCCAGCGAGGGTGGAGAGAGCGCTTTCAGGCAGCGAGGCTAGGCGCGCCGGAATCGCAGGGGTGATCCTTAACCCCAGGGAGTGGAGGCCTGCGAGCGACGGCTTAGCTTACACTGTCGGCGTGCCCGTTTTACCGCTTCTGCTGGGCGGCGAGGCTGTTGTGGAGTACACGGGCACTCCCGTGCTAACTACGAGCCTTCCGGCAAGCATCCCCGCAGCCTTGAGGATAGCCGTCTTCGCCACTACCGCTGTAGCAGCTTACATGGCTGCGAGGAGGCTCAATGTTAGGAGGCCAGCAGCGGTGCTGGCAGTGGCTCTGGTTTCGGCAGCTGTATTTGCAGCGCCATTCTGGGTATGGCCGGGCAGGTTCTCGCTGAGCCTCCTGGACCTCATGGAGAGGTACGCCGTAACCCCCTCCGAAGCTTTGGGAGCGCCAACGCACGTTATCCTCACAGTGCTGGTGCTCGCGGCGCCGCTGCTCCTGGCCCTCTACATGCTAGCAGCAAGACGCGGTAGCGGTATAGCCGCAGCAGTCCTCTATGTGCTGTTCTCCCTAGCACCGTTTGCGATCATGAGGTTGATGCTAGGAAACATAGCTAGCAGATCCCCGCAGCCGCTAGCAGCTGAGACTGTACCGCTGGAAGCTGCTGTGTTCGTCATCCTGGCAGCAGCGTGGAGAGCTAAGCAGGGCCTGGCGTCTGCCGGCAAATAGCCCCTCCCATCTTATTCGGTTTTTAGATCCTTTACCCATTTTACCAACGTATAACTCAAGATTTCGTCTGCTACAAATCAATTTAAATTTGCTGGACAAGTACGTGCAAACTTGCTGCGAAAGGGTCTAAGATGGTGGCAGGAACCGGGGGGATGGCGTTGACCGAGAGGACAATCGTAGTAGCCCTGGGGGGCAACGCCTTCTTAGGTAAGGGCGACACGATAGCTAACCAGCGAAAGAACGTCAAGAAGGCAGCACAGGCTGTAGCATCGCTCGTGGCCGAGGGATACAGAGTAGTAGTGACCCACGGAAATGGGCCACAGGTGGGAATCATAGCCGAGGTTCTAGGCTCTGGAGCGTACAAGGGCATTACCATCCCTCTCGACGAGGCTGTAGCCATGACGCAGGGGTGGCTGGGGTACATTCTTCAGCAGGAAATAGGGAACGAGCTTGAGGCGAGGGGGCTGCCCCGAAGGGTTGTGACTCTCGTTACACAGGTCGAGGTCGATCCAAGAGACGAAGCCTTCTCGAACCCAACCAAGTACATAGGCCGCTTCTACTCGGAGGAGGAGGCAAAGGAGATCTCGAAGAGGCTTGGGTGGGTCTTCAGGGAGGATCCCCGAGGAGGCTACCGGAGAGTAGTCCCGAGCCCCAAGCCCCAGGCTGCAGTAGAGGTTGAAGCTGTGAAGCAGCTTGCCAGGGCAGGTTACGTCGTTGTAGCCGTGGGGGGAGGGGGTATACCATCAGTCCGCGAGGGGCGTGCCCTCAGAGGCGTGGAGGCTGTGATCGACAAAGACCTGGCAAGCGCTGTTCTCGCCCTCAGCATCGGTGCCGAGGCGTTAGTCATACTGACCGACGTCGAATTTGTGTACCTAGACTTCGGAAAGCCTACGCAGCGAGCGCTAACGAAGCTTACGGTAAGCGAGGCCAAGAGGTACCTGGCCGAGGGCCAGTTCCCACCTGGTAGCATGGGCCCTAAGGTGGAAGCTGCCGTGATGTTCGTTGAGGGTGGCGGAGAGTGGGCGGCAGTAGGCCTCCTAGACAAGGCTCTGGAAGTGGTACGGGGAGCTTCGGGAACAAGAATAGTTAGGGGCTAGGGCGCGCCCTCAGCCAAACGCTCGACGGTGACCGCTTAGGCTACATCCAGGAGATCCTCAAGGAGCCCCAGCTCGGGAAACTCGAGGACGCCGAGGCCCTCTGCAAGCACGTACGGCCTTACCTCCTTAAGGTCCACATCCTCCCTAAGTATAGGCGAGAGGTACGTGGACGGGTCAAGGCTTACCGTCGTCCCCGTCTGGTATTGACCCACCGCTGGCAGAACCACCACCTTGGTTCTAGCAGTTTTAAGGGGCGCCACGAGGAACGCGGGAAGCTTCGCTACAAAGCCTAGCCTGTCTCTTAGCCTGAGGCTGGGATGCTCGTGGCCCATCACGATAAGCTTCACTGGGCCGAGGCCGGGCTCCACCGGCTTTCTGTGCCCATGAATAAACAGAATGCCCTCAGCGTAAAGCTCGTCTACAACCTCGACCCCGTACCTCCGCGCCACTAGGGGGAGGTAGTTGTCGTGGTTCCCCCGAACAACGGTTACACGCACCGAGATCTTGCTGGCTAGGAAGTCGAAGAGCTTCTGCAGCTCCTCACGCTCTGTGCGGAGTAGGCGGGAGAAGCTGTGCTTTATATCGCCCACGAATATAACCCACTGAGCCCCGGTGGCCTCGACAGCCCTCCTAGTAGCCTCAAGGGCTCTGAGCCCCTGTATCCTCGGTATGTAGATACCCTTAGCTGCTGCCTCCTCCTCAAAGCCTATGTGCGCGTCGGCGAGAGCTACAGCCTTAAGGCCTCTAATGTAGATTGCCGGAAGGTCGTCTACTGTTTCCACGCCCGGCAGTATTTCGAGCCCCACCGCCTATAGCCCCAGGCCATTGAGGCTTCCCACCAGTTATTACACCATCGCCGACCAGAACCAGCAGTCTGCCGGAACACCTTATACGGAGCTTCCCCACCCTTACCTACCTAGGTGGCAGGTGGCCGCGGCGACCGCCCCCGCCCTGCCGCGACACGCTCCGAGGATCTTTCCGCCTAGGAGCGTGTGTGAGCGGCAGGTTCCGTCGCGGCCTACAGCGGCTTTGCTATGAATATTCCATCCTTGTCCCTCACAATCTTGGCTGTTATTGTGCCCCCGGGTACGGCGCCCTTCACGCCAACGACCGTAACGAGCCTCTTCATGTCCATCGTGGAGGCTAGCACTTCGCCCCTCAGCCATCCGGGCCCGAGAACCCTCAGCTCGACGACCTGGCCGGCGCGCAGCGGGTGGCTAACCCGCCTGACGTGCTTCATCCCCCACTCGTCCATCGACCAGGAGATACGGAGCCCCGTTTCCCTCTCCAGCTTCCGTACCCATCTCCAGAACTCGGTCCAGCTGACCTCCTTCACGCCGGAGGGCCGGCGGCCGTAGCGGTGCGCTATGTACTTTTGGACCGTTGCGGGAGGCCACCTTTTCCCTGCACCTATCGAGTACGCCCACTTGACGATCTCCACCACATCTTCGTCGTTCACGCCTGGAAGCCATACCGGAGTTACGTGAAGATCTATTGACGTCTCCCTCGCTATGAACTCGGCTAGGTTCTTAACTCTCGAGACGTCGTACCACTGAGCTCCCGATAGGAAGCGCGCCTTCTCGGGGTTTAGCGACTCCAAGCTTAGGTTTATCCTATCCAGCCCCGCCTCCTCTAGCTTCCTAATCAGCTTCAGACTGAGGGTCTCCCCGTGAGTTTCAGCCGCAACGCTTCTGAACACGCCAGCCTGCTTGAGGTTTCGGACAAGCTTCACTATCCACGGGTAGGATAGGGGGTCTCCAACGCCGTCTATCAGCGCTTCAACCGCAACCCCCTTCTCCCGGGCGACCGCTGCAGCCCACTCGGCCAGCCAGTCTGGGTCCACCAGGTACTCCGCCTGGCGGAACCTGCTCCGAGGGCCCGCGTCGACGCTGCAGAAGATACATCCAAGCGGGCACAGCGTCGTTGGGCGTACCTGGAGGACATTAGTGCCGCGGTCAAGCACACCGAAAGCTATCACGCCCATGAGGGGGGCTGGTTCTCTAACGAGGAATATTGGTCTACCCCACGCTCTGCCCCACACGAGTAGACCGTAGCTCTCGGCGGCTCTGCTGCTATATGTCCTTGGCACCACTACACCAGCCCCTCACTCACAATGACACCTAAGTGGCATAACCCGGTTTTTTACAGCAGATGCTGCAGCTAGAGTATCTGCCTTGCTGCCCTTCCACGACTACCATCCCAGCCCCAACTCGCATATGGGGTTTCCGGGGGAATCCCTAAGAAATAAAGTGCTGCTGGAGCTACTAATTGTAGTAGCCCAGAGAGGGCAGCATCTAGTATGCCTAGTGCATGATTGGCAAGGTGCGTTAGCATATGAGGGTGATGTGCTTTGAGGACGGCCTGGCGGCTGTAGGGAGGGTTGCTAGGCTTAGGGCTCCCCCGGTGGTTCCAGCCAGTGCTGTTGGGGGGTGGGCCTGGTGCCCCCTCAAGGCATGGCACAATACGACGCTGTTCAACGCCGGCTGGCTTGACGTGGAGGCCCTTGATGAGGCAGCCCTCAAGGGGCTCGTGCTTCTCTGGGTGTCCGAGTTCGCGAAGGGGTTTGATAGGAGGGTGCTCATCGGCCTCGCCGTGCACGGGGAGAAGGTCGACGTAAAGGGGGCGGCTGAGGGGTACGCGGCAGCTGTCAACCTCGTTAGGAGAGGCTCCAGCTACCTAGTGGAGATGCTGAGAAGCGGTGTCATTAGAAGCCCCGGGCTGATAGATCCTACCGACTTCAGCCAGCAGCTGGAGAGGTACAGGGCGGCAGAGGACATTGAGGAGTACTTTAGGAAGTGGGCGTGGCCGATGATAGCACGCAGGGTGAGACGCGGTTACTTCATCATCGGGGTTCCAGACCGCGTGGAGTGGACTGATGGAGGGCTTCGCGTGGTCGAGGTCAAGACGGTAGGCGACCCCTCGTACGTGTTCAAGAAGATGAAGGCGTACTGGGCGGCGAAGTACCAGCTTGGAGCATATGCGTGGATACTCGAGGAGAGATGGCCCGTCGAGGAAGCGGTCCTCGAGTTTCGAGATAGGCGGGGAGGCATCGTGTCCAGGCAGAAGCTGGATCCGGGAGAGCTCGTCGAGTGGTTCGAGACAGAGGTTATAGTGAACGTTGCAGATAGGCTTGCCAGCGAGGAGCCTCCCGGAGCCCACGAGAGCAGGATCTGCAAGGGCTGCGAGTACGGAGGCCTGTACTACAGGATCGTTGAGAGGGCAAAGATCCTGTCAGGAGAAGCATAACATTCCCATCTAAGCCTAGGTAACACCAAAAGGATCATTGCTATGTATAGGAGTAGGGTAAAAACGATGTTTGAGCGTCGGTAGGTTTGCTCTGCGGCGTTAGCTCATGAGCTTTACTACCTTTGGCTGCGGCCGCACCTTGTAGTCCTCTAGTCGTATGTACAGCTCTATTGCGCGCCTTATCGCCTCGCTGCGGGTAACCCCTTTCAAGCGTGCGACGCTGTCCAGCTTCTCCAGCAGATCTTCATCCGCCTTGAAGGTTATGACACGCATGCCGAGACCGCCCCCACCATAGCTATCTGCTGCCTCTCCACTCCTATCTTCTCTAGAGGGGACATGTAGTAGAAGATTACCTGGATTGGTATTACTAGACGGCTCTTTAAAGAGGAGTACATGTTGCGATTCTCTTATATAGAGGCTCTTTTTAGAGACTGTACAAGGGGCAGTGGGGCGTGCCAACAGTACACTTATCGCTGCCGGAATCAATTTACAACGAGCTCAAGCAATATGCACAGGAAACGGGGACTAGCATAACCGACTTGATAAAGTTCATGATAGTTGAGGGACTGGAGAAGATAAGGAAGGAGCGTATGGAGAGAGCCAGGAGGATGAAGGAGGAGCAGCTCACCGAGAAGCTGATACAGATACTCTCCGAGCTTGAGGACCTCAAGAGGAGGCTTGACGAGCAGCAAGCGTTCGTTGAGGGCGAGCTCTACAGGATCAACCACAGCGTGCAGAGCCTTCGGAGGAGGGTTTCCAAGCTGGAGGATATGGTCGAGGAGAGGATGTACCCAGTGGAGACTGAGCTCATATCTCCCTAGTCACGCTTACACCCTCGGCCCTGCTGCCCCTGGGCTCGGGAGTGGGTTGCCGAGACCGCCCCCACAGCTCTTCCTAGGTTTCCTCCCCGGTAAAGTTATGTGTAGAGCCTGCCCAGATTCTTGATAGCATTAACTGTAAGGTAAAGTTATTAGTTCCTGAAGCGATGCAAGGAGCAATCATACCGCTTAGGGAGTAGTGCTAAGCTTTTAATTACAGCTTGCCCCGGGTTGTGCTAGCGGAGGTGCGGCGAATTGAAGATCGCCGTTCTTGTCAAGGCGTCGGTTGACCCCAACATGCTCAGGCCTAAGCCCGACGGAACGGTTGATGTAGATGCAGCAAAGCTGGCGATAAGCGAGTACGACAAGAACGCGGTAGAGGCTGCGCTCCAGCTACGGGAGAAGCTTGGCGGAAGCGTGGTTGTGTTCTCCGCCTTGACCTGGGGCCCGGTAGCTAGGAGGCAGAGGGAGCTCGAGCAGGTGGCCAGGGAGGCGCTGGCGATGGGTGCTGACGAGGCGCACCTGGTTGTCGACGAGGCTCTGATCCCAGGAGAGCCCTACCTAACAGCCAGAGCGCTTGCTGCGCTCATACAGAAGGTTGGCGGCTTCGATTTAATCCTCACCGGGGAGGCCTCCATGGACATGCTATCCAGCCAGGTAGGTGCAATGGTGGCAGAGCTGCTGGGGATCCCGTTTATCAGCTTCGCCAGGCACATGGAGGTCTCAGACGGAAAGCTTGTCGTCAAGCGCGACCTTGAGGACAAAGTTGAGGTTGTTGAGGCTCCTCTACCGGCCATCGTCAGCGTTACGGGAGAGATAAACCAGCCTCGGATACCCACACTGCTTCAGATACGGAGGGCCATGAAGAAGCCCATAAGCGTATACAAGCTATCGGATCTGGGCGTCGCCCTGGAGAGGAGGAGCAGCCTGGAAGATGTGAGGATGATAACCGTCAAGAGGAAGAACATCATTATCGAGGGCGAGAGCCTGGAGGAGGTAGCGGAGAAGCTCATAGAGAAGCTCAAGGAGGAGGGTGTGCTCAGCTGAGCAGCTGCGCCAGCCTGTAGATCTCGTCCACAACCTGCTTTGGAAGCCTCTCCCTCCTCCCATCCCTTCTCACAACTTCCGCGGCGCCTTCCGGCACCTTCTCGACAACCTCGCCGATCACAGACGCCTCTACACCTACTATCCGGAGGGCCTCAAGGGCCTCGTCCACCCGGTCTCGGGGCACAGTTGCCACGAGGGTGCCGCTGCTTATGAGCTTGAGGGGATCCACTCCCAGGGCATCAGCCATGGTCCTCGTCTCCTCCGCCACGGGGACCCTCTCCTCGTACACGACTATCCTCGCCCGCGAGGCGTAGGCAACCTCTGCCACACCGCCGAGCACGCCTCCCTCGGTGGGATCGTGCATAGACGTGGCTAGACCCCTCTCAGCCAGGGCCAGTGCCTCGCGTACCACGCTCACGCGTTGTATGAATCTGCGGCCAGAAGCTATGATCTCCTCCGAGACGCCCCTGCGCAGCAGCTCGTCGGCGAAGTCTGTGGCCATTATGGCTGTACCCTCCACTGCGGCGGTCTTTGTCATTACAACGACATCGCCGGGCCTGGCCCCCGAGGTCACCACCACCCTGCTTCTATCCGTGATACCCATGGCGGTAACCGAGATTATGGGGCGCTTGAGCCCCGGTGCGGCCTCCGTATGGCCGCCGACTATCGCCACGCCAACCTCCCTAGCTGCCTTGTCCATCTGCCGCGTAAGCTCGTCGAGGAGAGCCTCGCTGAAGCCCTCCGGCAGCAGAAGCACAGCCGAAAGCCACCGCGGCCTCGCCCCTCTTACGGCTACGTCGTTCGAAGCCACATGGACAGCTAGCCAGCCAGCTAGCTCGGATGCAGCGGTTATCGGGTCGCTGTGCACTACAAGAAGTGTGCCTCCCCCCACGTCTATGATTGCCGCGTCCTCCCCGTAAGCTGGGCCAAGCAGCACGGAGCTGTCGCGCACGCCAGTCCTCGCGAAAACGTACTTTTCGAGAAGAGCTACCGGAACCTTCCCAGTGTAGGCATCCAAGCCTGGCGCCACCGGCTTGGCTAGTTGCTGTGGACACACTTAAATGGTGGTCTAATGGCATCTCTATACCGCTTGGATGCGTAGGCCTTGCGGTCCCCTCCAGTAGACCCTCTACTCCTCCAGAGGGCTGTAGACGAGGCTCTCACCCGGGGAGCGTCCTACGCTGAGGCCAGGTTTCACTCTGTGAAGCATGCTGGAGTGCTGGTGGTCAATGGGGAGCCGGTCAGCGTGACAAACACGGTCACGGCTGGAGTCGCGATTAGAGTTGTCGTAAAGGGTGGTCTGGGGTTTGCAGCTACAACGTCGGTATCAATGGATGGAGTCCGCGCGGCCGTCTCCAGGGCAGTCGCTGCAGCCAGAACCTCTGCCGCCAAGATGAAGCGGCCCGTGGAGATGGGGCCAGGCCGGCTCGGGAGAGCGCGCTACTCCGTTGCCCCCGTGAAGAGCTTCGAGGATATCCCGCTGGACGTTAAGGTGGGCGAGCTTGTAGACCTCTACCGCTCCGTTGAGAAGGAGCGAGACGGCTTCAAGGTGAGCAACGTCGTCCTCTCGTACACCGAGGCTGTGGAGGACAAGCTGATAGTGAACAGCGACGGAGCCTACGTGGAGAGCAGCATACCTAGGATAGCCGTGTTTTACAACATCGCAGCAACGTACGAAGGCAGGAGGGCAAACAGGTGGAACACGGTTGGCGGCAGCGGCGGCTACGAGCTCCTAGAGAAGCTAAACCTAAGAGGGGAAGTGGAGGACGACGTAGGGAGCCTGTACATAAACCTGGTGAAGGCTAGGAGCCCGCCTCGTGGCAAGATGGACGTCATACTGGGCCCCGAGGTCATCGGGCTTGCCGTCCACGAGTCGGCAGGCCACCCCAGCGAGGCAGACCGCATACTTGGGAGAGAGGCGGCCCAGGCGGGAATGAGCTTTAGGACAACATACAAGGATGAGTACATCGGAAGCGAGCAAGTAACTGTTGTGGATGATCCAACGATACCTAGCAGCTACGGGTTCTACCTCTACGACGACGAGGGTGTGGCAGCTGGCCCCCGCGTTATCTACGAGAAGGGCAGGCTAGCTGGCATGCTACACAACCGCGAAACAGCCGCGGTGTTCGGGACTGAGAGCAACGCTGCAGCGAGGGCGATGGACTTTAACAGCGAGCCTATCGTCAGGATGGCCAACACTTACATGAAGCCCGGGGACTACAGGTTCGAGGAGCTGCTTGAGGGCGTCAAGGAGGGAGTCTACATAAAGAAGTACATGGAGTGGAACATCGACGATGTGAGGTGGGGTCAGCGCTACGTTGGCCTTGAAGCATACGTAGTTAGGAACGGGGATCTGGCGGAGCCCGTGAGGGATGTAGCGCTGGAGATCACCACGAGGGATCTTTACTCGTCGATTGATGCGGTGGGCCGCGACCTGAGGTTTTTCGCTGGAACATGCGGCAAGGGAGAGCCCCCGCAGGGTGTCCCCGTCTGGATGGGTGGCCCACACGTAAGGCTGAGAGGTGTGAGGGTTGGCTGAAACCCGGGCGGTTGAGCTCGCTAGGCGCGTGGCGGAGGATGTGGCGCGGAGGCTCGAAAAGAGGTTCGACGAGTACCTAGTGAAGGTTACAAGGCTGTCCGAGCTCATGGTTAAGTTTGCCCGCGGAGAGCCCACGGTGACGCAGTCCTGGACGAACACGGTCGTCGAGATCTACGTGACTAGGGATCAGAGGATCGCGACAGCTGAGCTGGAGTACGAGGGCGGCGAGGCCATAGAGGAAAAGCTCGAGAAGGCCCTTCGAGCTCTATCGCCCAGCAAGCTCTACGCTCCGCTACCTGAGCCTACGGGCTCAGCCATAAGCGCTTCCGATCCTGCTGTCGTAGAGGTTGTAGAGAGCGGGGATGCCTCTGAGCATGTGGAGAAGCTTGATGTCGAGCGCCGGGGCGATTTTGCGGGCAAGGTGGAGTACTGGCACAGGGCGGTCGCCCTCCTTGGCAGCAACGGGGCAAACCTCTCCTACGAGGCGACGAGCTTTAACGGCTACGTGAGGGTTTTCCGGGAGCGCGCAAGCGGCCAGTGGAGCTGGACCTCCACGAAGACCGACCTGCTGCTGGCCAAGAGAGCCTTCGACAAGGCGGAGGAGCTCGCGGAGGAGTGCTCGAAGCTGCCACGGGAGAGGGTCGAGCCGGGGCGCTACCGCGTGCTTCTCACTCCGATGATCGTCGGAAACCTTGTGGAGAGGGTTGTGCAGTCGGCTAGCGCCGGGAGCATAATATTTGGTACGAGCTTCTTCGTTGGAAGGAAGCCCGGAGACAAGGTGTTCAGCGAGCTCTTCTCCGTCTACGATAGGCCTAGGGACACCTCGCTGCCCTTCTTCAGCGGCTTCGACGACGAGGGGGTGTCTACAGCCGATAAGCCTATCATAGAGCGCGGAGTGCTCGCAGGGTTCCTCCACAACTCGAAGACGGCTAGGCTCATGGGCGCGGCGAGCACCGGCAACGCGGGCTGGATAATGCCCAGAGCGTTCAACGTGGAGATTTCTGCTGGCGACAGCAGCCTGGAGGAGCTCATGGAGAGCCTTAGAACGGGCCTTTACCTTACGAACAACTGGTACACAAGGTTCCAGAACTTCCTCGAAGGCACATTCTCCACCGTGACAAGAGATGCAGCATTCATAGTTGAGGGAGGCAGGCCCAAAGCCTGCACGGAGAGGGTAAGGATAGCGGATAGCATGCCCTCCCTGTTCTCCAATGTGGAGGCTCTCAGCAAGGAGCGCTGGCAGATCCAGTGGTGGGAGGTTAGGCACCCAACGCGGGCGCCCTACATGCTGTTCAGCAGCGTCGGGATAACGACCCCAGAGTAGAAGCTAGCAGAACTCCCCAGACAGGCCACCGCCCTCTTCGATCCCTTTATCCTCCTCGTCGAGGTACCAGTAGTCAGCATCGCAGCAGCTGTAAGCCAGCAAATCGTACTCGGCTTTCCACAGCTCGTCGAAGCTCAGCCTCATGGTCTTCCTCTTCCTTGGCGCCATGGCAGCCCCAATACGATATCAGCAGCCCCCGCCTCCTTATAGAATTTTGCACTGCAGCTATCGATATTTTACCCGCCACTTCTCGCCGAACTTCCCGCATCTAAAGCCCAGCCCTGATCGTAGCCTCTCTAGCTTCTCGGGTGTCTAGCTATTTGGCTGTCAACATACGTGAGCTCTAACCCCGTGTAGGAACTTCACGGCTCTGTCCCAGCTCGGTCCGCGTTGCGCGCTGATCACCGGCATTCCATGCCACCTACACGAACTCTGCAGGGCCCCGCATGCTGGCGTAGACCACCACCCGGCCATAGCTGACTACGTGGCCTGCAGGGCAGACCGCGCCCCCGGACAGACCCGTTCGCCGACCCTGTGGCTGGACTTGCTAGCTCAGGGTATGCGACGCGTAGTTAAGAGGTAAAGCTTAACCGCTTCAACGGTCCCGACGTCTAACCGGTGGAGTCGCCATGCCTGAAGGCAGCGGATTCAGGAAGTGGAAGTGTATCCTCTGCGGTGATGATGTGATTGAGGGGCAGAGGTTCGTGTTCGTGCCCAGGAGGGGCTTCGCTCACCTTGAGTGTGTCTCCTCTAGGGTGGCAGCCTCCGGGGTGCTAGACGCTGAGGTGGCAGCTCTGCTGGATGCAGTCGAGGCGGTTTCATACGCCATAGTCAGGTTGAAGACGGCCGAGAGGGCAGTGCCAGAAGGCAGTGTGTCGAGGGAGGTAGGCGAGGTTAGGAAGAAGATCGAGGGCCTAGCAGCTAGGCTGGAGGCGCTCCTAGTAGAGGAGCTGTCGGGGAGAGGGCTGGACTTAGCCGGGCAGGTCTAGCTTCCGCATTAAGCTGGCCGTGCAGCCTGGAAACCCCTCTTGGAGTGTGAGGTGTGAGCTTGAGAGGTAGGGTTGCAGTTGTTGGAGCGGGGAACATGGGCTCAGCCGCAGCCGAGAGGCTGGCTTCTCAGGGCTTCGAGGTCATTCTGTGGAATAGGACCAGGGAGAAGGCGGAAGCTGTAGCCAGTAAGATTGGGGCGAAGGTCGCGGGTAGCGTGGAGGATGCTGTGGGCTCGGCAGAGTACGTGGTATCCTTCCTATCAGACGACGATGCAGTAGTCGAGGTCGCGTCCAGGATCCCCCGGAGCGACGGCCTAGTATACCTTGAAATGTCGACTATAACGCCGAAAGCGGCTAGGCTCCTGGCATCCCACGTAGAATCCAAGGGGGCCTGCTTCCTCCACTCGCCCGTCCTCGGTGGCCCCGGCAGGGTGAGGGAGGGCAAGCTCATAATACTATCGGCCGGAAAGCAGAGATGCAGGTCGCTCGCCCAGCCGGTCTTCGAGGCCCTATCAGAGCACGTGGTCTACTTGGGTGAGGATCCAGCTATGGCTGCTGCGGCTAAGCTCGCCTTCAACAACCTCCTGGTCACGGCCGTAGGCGCAGCTGCCGAGTCAACGGTCCTTGCCGAGGCCTACGGCGTTGAACCCCAAACCTTCCTGGACATACTGTTGAAAACGGTCTTCGCAGACTTCGCGGACACGTACCTAAGGAGGATGCTGGCAAGCGAGCGGAAAACCCACTTTGCCATGAGGCTTGCAGCCAAGGATGTCAGCTACGCTGCTTGGTCGCTAAGGGAGGCTGGGATCCCCGCATTCATAGCGTCAGCTGCAGCTCAGGCCTTCACGGCAGCCTCGGCGCTAGGCTACGCCGAAGACGACTATACGAGGATACGCGACGTGCTCAGGATGATGGCGCACAGTGGGAAGGGCTGTGGGCAAGCCTGAAGGATACAGTACACCAGCTGGCACGAAGCTCTACGGCAGAGAGGGAGTGGAAAGACCTTCAAGCCTAGCGGGATCGGGAGGCTCACGATAATATACGGACCGCGCGGCTCCGGAGAGAGGCCACCCTAGCTCTAGCGTCAACCGTAGACTGGGCGGAAGACGTAGTGTTGGACGCCGCCTCTCGCGAGCGTAGTTCACGGACGGGGCCTCGAGGCGCCTAAGAGCTTGTTGAGGGGTAGAGCCTCGATAGACTGTATAGTCGCGTCCGAGGTTGAGGCGGCCAAGAGCTGTGTACATTCTCCTGGAAGGCTCTCTACCATGGAGGCGGTGCTGGTGGGTGTCCGCGCTGAAGGTTGCGGGCTTCAGAAAGCGGGTGTCGACGTGTTCACGCCCATAAGACTTACAGCCAAAGTCATAGGAAGGCCCATCAAGCTCCTGGAGGCGCTGAACGCGCACGTGCTGGCCGAGAGCCTTGCTGCTAAGAGTCCAGTACACACCCTTAATCAACGGCCAAGGAGGTCGCGGCTCGAGACCCCACGGCTTCTTCAAGGCTGCTCTCGGGGAAGCTGCCAAAAGGGGTCTGGGATCATTAGCGGGGCTCTAACCCGGGACTGTAACTAGGAGGCTGCTGGGGAAGTGCGCCCCGGGAGTATAGCCTAGCCAGTATTAGAGTAAGGCCTACAACCTTCACAGCATCGCCCACGAGGGATACTAGAGCGAATGGCCTCCATAGTAGGATGAATGGGAGTCCGCCCATGAACACTACTACCCCTGCCAGGAAGAAGGTTGCCAAGCTACCAGCGTCCCTCTTGAAGTCGAGGTAGAGCTTGTAGCCCACCAGGAACTCTACGAGGTAAGCGGCTACTACGAGGCCTCCTCCAACTGTAACTCCTGCCTTATATCCAGCTACGACCGCCAGGGCTCCCAGCCCGAGTGCTATGGGGGACAGCCTCCTCATGTGCCACGACGCCGAGACAGCGTAGTAGATGTAGCCTAGCAGAGCGAAGATCCCGGATAGGATGAGGCCAGCCATAGCGTATAGTGTAGGTGGCCTGAACGCAGCCTCCACACCTCCCGCGTAGACAGCCCAAAGCACGTAGATGATTATCAAGCCGGCTATTATGCTGGCCCACGTTCCCACGACGCCACCGATCCTCCTGCACTCTTCACTACCAGCCATGTCAGCTCACCGGGGACAGCGTCGGAGGTACAGTCCTGAAGGTAAATTTGGTAGGGTTAGGGTTTACATTTATAGCGCGTATACAAACTTACGGCGTAGTGAGCGCTGCAACTACGCCAGAGGGCCCCTCAAACCTTTTAACGATGCTCGAGTAGAAGGTGAAGACACCAGTATATGTTATTGAAGTTTTAAACTATGTGGAGATCCTAGAACCACCCCTTCCCCGTCTTAGGTCTATTGTTGATCCCCGCGGGGCGGCTCACTACAGCGTATTTGCTCTCTAGCGGATGTCTTCCAGCAGGGATCACAGCTAAACCTTACGAGCCAACCGGGATCACGCTTCCGACCTTCCTGGGTCCCATAGCATTCATGCCCTCAGTGAGCCTATCAGCGATACTGGTAAGCACGTAGACCGTTGCCCGCTTCTTCATTGAAGTTGACAGGCCTCAGCAACACCCAAGCCTCCACACGAGGTAGAGTACTATAGCTGTGCTCCCGCACGGCTTGCCTCAGTCTGGTCACGATACCATTTGTAGTTGGCCACCAGGAGCTGGGAACTCATAACTACTTGAACAAGCACACTAAAAGCTATAGTTGAGGTGAAGAGGTTTGGCCGAGGAGAAGAAGGGGAAAACCGAGAAGGAGATCGAGAAGGATGTTCCCGAGTGGATGAGGGAAGCGCTGGAGGTTAGACACATTCTTAAGGCTGTGAGCGACTTCATCAGCGACATTAAAGCTCCGCTGAAGGATATCCTAGATACAATGCTGGCACCTCTCAGCGGGGAAAGGCTGGGAAGAGATGTCGGCAGCTTCTACAAGAATCTACGAGAGAGCGGTGTCCCCGAAGAAGTTGCAATCGAGATGACCAAGAAATACCTCGAGAACAGGCTGAGGGCGTTCGACATAGCGGGGAAGCTCGAGCAGCTTGTCTCCAAGTTGCCCAGACTGCCGAAGCTGAGGAGGCTCGAAGCCGAAATAGGCGAGGAAGAGGAGAAGGAATCCTAGGGCCTCTTGCGCACAGCGCCTCTGCTCCGAGCTTTTTCCCTCCAGCGCACCGCTTCGACGCGGGCACCGATTAGCATTGCAGCAGAGCTGCCCAGCAGCTGCGGAGGAGCAGTACTTTGTCAAGCCGGAGCCTGGAGGAGAGGCTGGATCGCATGGAGAAGCTCCTTTCAGAGGTTGCAGCTAGGCTGGAGAGGCTGGAGAAGGTCCTTGGTCCGGGCGGCGAGGTTCTAGCCGTTGCTGCAGTGCTTGTAAGCGTGCTTGGGATGTCTTCCATTGAGGCAGTCCACGCGTCGCTGAGGCTCACCGAGCTCTTCAAGCGCTATGCACACCTTGACCCGGTCAGCCGGGCTGTGCTCCAGGCGCTATCTCATGGCAGGTGGGTAACGGTCTCTGAGCTGACAAGGCTTGTTAGGGCGATCAGAGGCACGGCATCCCGCCGCATTGTACGTGAGCGCGTAAAGGAGCTGGAGTCTATGGGGCTGGTCGAGGTCAGGAGGGAGAGAAGGAGGACGCTGGTTAGGTTGAAGAGAGAGGAGCAGCTCCAGCACGGCGACGGCTAGGAGGTTTGTCTGATGGTAAGGCGTGTCAGACGGCCAGGCCCAGCTAGAGGTGCGCTAAGGTACGTGTACCTAGCCGAGGTTGTAGCCCACATACTTCTCCTGCTGGCGAAGATCGCTCTGCTCGTATTGCGGCTTTCCCTAGGGCTCTCGATAAGAAAACTGCGGTGGAGAATTGCATTCAGAGTGTACACGGCTAAGCTCCCCAGGAAACTTCGAAGGGAGCTGGTCAAAAGCTACGACATGATGCTGAAACAGGTTTCCGTGATGCGCATACTGAGGAGGCTTAGGAAGCAACTCCAGAGGGGAGCTAGGTAGACGCCACCGGCATCTGTTAAGGGGGGTTTGCCGGCTCAGAGCCGCATAGCCAGGCAAGCTTCAACGTGCTCGGGACTACCACATTCTGAGCACTACTAGTGTGTATGTTCCGGTGACGCCCTTTACAGCCCGGATTCTGTCGATGTAGTCGTTTACGTCCCTTGTACTGGTAGCCCTTATCATCGCCAGTATGTCGTACTCGCCGGTCACCTCGTAGACAGCTTCGACCCACCCTACCTTGAGTATCTCCTTGGAGACCTCCGGAACGGGTACCTGAGGTGAGGTCTTCACGAGGATCGCCGCCCTCACCTCATTCTCGAGGCTGTACTCTATCGTGAACCTTCTGATCACGCCCTTCCTGACAAGCTTTGCTATCCTCTTCCTAACGGCAGATTCGCTTATACCGAGCTCCTTGGCAAGCAGCGAGTAGGGTGCCCTGGCGCTCTCTCTGAGCAGCTGCGGGGTTGTGGTCACGTGCAGGGGCAGCGGAGGACACGCATCCTCCCCTTGGCTCTACAGTTCAGCCTGCGAAAAGCTTGTGGAAGCGTGGATGAAGATAAGGCAGCTGCTTGGCGGTGTATCCGCCGGCGAGTTCTCCGCATCGCTCGTGAAGATGTCGTGTGGGGAGGGCTCTAACACGATCCCGAGGCGCGGGGAGGCCGTCATTAACGTTAGGGTGCCCATTGGGAGGAGCACAGCCGACGTCAGATACGCCCTCACCAGCATAGGGTTGGATGGAGAGTGCAATATTGGTATTGAAGACTGCACAGAGCCCGTGAGGGTACCCGTGAACAGCTTGAGCGTGAGAGCCTTGAACCGAGCCTTGATAAGGCTAGGATTCGAGCCGAGAATCGCCATTAAGCTGGGCACAAGCGACATGAACCTTCTCTACGGCAGGGTCACGGCGGACATTGTTGAGTGGGGCCAGGACGCTCTGAGCTTTCCCACACCGACCGCGAGGAGATAACAGTGGAGGAGTACTTTACAGGTATAGAGGTCTACAGAAGAGCGTTGGTGGAGCTGTACAGTCTATACAGGGCAAAGCGTCAAACGTGAAACGCTCACGGAAGAGGCGGTAGCCGTGCTACGCGTGCCTGCCCTCCATGTAAGCTTCGAGCTGCTCGGCGTACTTGAGCCCGTTGTCTGGGAATACCAGGATGTAGCTGCCAGGCTCCAGTGTACCTTTCTCCACGAGCTTCTCGAAGGCGGCAGCCACCGCGCCGCTGCTGAGACCCACGAGTATGCCGTCTCTCCTGGCGATCTTCAGAACGGCCTCTATAGCCTCGCTGAGCGACACGTCGACAACGCCGTCTAGCTCTACCATGTGCACCCACTTCATTCCAGTTTCGACGCGCCGTATTCCAGGTATGGTGTCTCCAGGCTTCGGCTGGACACCGTACACCTTGACTCCGCCCCGGTAGGCGCTCTTGAAGTAGAATGCTATAGCTGACATGTGCCCCGACGTCCCTAGGCCGCCTAGGATACCCCTAAGCGTTATGCGTGCCGACTTCACCTGGTAGTCTAGCTCCTTTGCCGTGTACCGCAGGTGTACCTCGAAGTTGGCGTCGTTGTAGAACTGGTCTAGGTTTACTGCACCGTCTCTCTCCGCCTCGGCCTTAACGTCGTCTATCGCTTCCACTGTGAGCGACTTGTCTATCCTTACAACCTCTGCTCCCATTGCCTTCAGGAAGACGTCGCTAACCCTCTGTATGGTCTTGGGTATGTACGCTCTCAGCTTGAACCCGTGTATTGCCGCCATAGCAGCCAGAGCCATGCCCGTGTTAGTTGAGGTGGCCTCGTAGGCCAGCTTAGGCGGTCTGCCATTGGCCTCGATGTACTTCTTGACCATGCTCCACCCTATCCTATCTTTGACGCTGAAGCTGAAGGGGTTGAAGCACTCGAGCTTGGCCCACGCCTCGTAGCCTCTCACCGAGAGGGCTCTGAGCTGTACCAGGGGTGTGGGCCAGTTCCGGTAGAGCAGCTCCTCCGTGCTCTTGAAAACCCTGGCTGGTGGAGGGTTTATGTCGTCGTAGAACCCCAGCGAGTCGAGGGGCACGTAAAGCTCGGCGCTTTTACCCTCCGAAACCGGGACCAGCCGCGCTCCCAGCAGCTTCAGGGCGAAGTACACATCGAGGCCATCTACAATCTTGCCATTGCTGACGCCGACGGTTCTCGTGGTCCCCCAGTTGCTGAGGATCTCGGAAGCTGCTGGCAGGATATCGGAGAGGGTCGGATGATCTCCTTCAACGCTTAGAGAGCCTATCTGCACCAGCTTTAAGGCGGTCACCTTGCTCACCTCCTGTCCACCTTCACGCCTAAACGTTCCACGGGCATGTTGACGTCGGGTACCTCGAATTTCGTAACATGCCTGCTCGTCTTCGGCGGCATTAGCCTTCTGCTGAGGGCGGCGCGCCTAACCATGTCCTTAGTCACCACCACCCCCGGTCTCCAGCTCGTCACCTCGACCTCGTCGTCTCTGTCGTAGTCGACCACGATCGCCGGTACGTACCTTGCACCGAGCCTTCGAAGAGCCTCCACCCTGTGGTGGCCGTCGAGTATAGTGAAGGTCTTGCTATCGACAAGTATGGGTCGGATGAGGATTCCACGAGAAGCTATATCCTCGGCGAGGGCACGGACGTGTTCCTCTATAACCTGTTCGTGGGGCTTCAGCAGCTCTATGGGCACTAGGGCTATCTTGTGTCTGCGCCTCCTACTTTGTTGCTCCACAAACGCGACCACCCACGATCCTGCACCCTGCTGCATCACGCTTAAACCCGAGTTAAAGTTGGGTGAGCTCTGTGAGGTATTTTAATCTAGTTTATTATCGTACATTTGCACCATACTAATAAGCTTGATCCCTCCAGCTGGGACAGCTGGAAGGGAGAGATAGGCAGAGGGGGATGTGCAGGATTAGGAAAAGCGGCATTCACTCTGCTAACCCTCTACTATAGCTCCCGAGGCGGAGTCGATGAAGACTACATCTTCAAACCCTGCGGCCTCTAGCCTCCTCCTAGCCTCTCTTAGTATCTTCGACCACGCGACACTGCTTATGAATCGGCAAAAGCTGCAGCCGGGATCGCTGAGCTCGTAGTCCACAAACACCGCTACCCGCCTGCCGTCCCGCGATATCCTTATCCTCCTGACAAGACCTGCCGACACAATGTCAATGTCGTAGCCTGGAAGCTCCACGGAGCTCAAAGCAGCTTCAGCCTCCCTCACCCTCCCCTCAAGCTCTGGTGGCACCTGGCTCTGGCTCTCGCCTCCCGGCCTCCTGACAGCTAGGCCTCTTAGTATCGCTGAGAGGAGCCCCACCGCGCTGCTCCCTAAACCCGCGTAATGCTTAACGATGTTAAATAAGCTTCTCCTACAACTGGGGGCTGCTGTGCGCGTGGTCGTTGTCGGCGGGGGTGCTGTAGGCCTCACGTCTGCCGTCCTCATGGCGGAGCGGGGCTTCAGAGTCACGCTGCTCGAGTCTCGCGAAGTCTTCGGAAACGCCAGCGGGGCTAGCCTCGGGATACTAAGCAAGCCCCTAGCTCTTCTCGACGGGATCGAGAAAAAGCATGCCGAGAAGGCCATCTCGCTTCACAAGACGATGGCGTCCAGGCACGGCTACACGCTCGCTGAGGCGAAGATAGCTACACCTCTCAGAGAGTACAGAGCAATACTCAGGGAGATCGCAGCTGCGCCTCACAGGGCCCTACTTGTCCGCTTCAGTATCTCGAGAATCCCGGAGCTGGGGTTCAGCCTCGTGCTTGGCGGCACGTTGCTTATGGATCCCCTGGAGTACCGAGATGCCCTGCTTGAGGCTGCGGAGGGTCTTGGGATCGATGTAAGGACGCGGAGCAGGGTTGTCGGCTTTGTTGCGAGCGGGGGCAGGTGCGGGGCTGCAATCGTCGAGGATGGCGAGAGGGTTGCGGGAGACGCGTTTGTTGTTGCGGCTGGGCCTTGGACCGACGAGCTTCTGGCCCAGCTCGGTGTAAGGTTGGGCGTGGAACCTCTGAAGGGATACACCCTCGTTGCCAGGACCGATAGGCAGCTTGACATGGTTATCGGCGTAGACCCCGTATACGTTAGGCCGCACCAGCGGCTTAATGGTACCGTGATGGTTGGGGGCTTCAAGCTTCACACGGCCAGCCTCAAGGTGGATGAGACCCATGTACGTGCAATGGTCAAGGCGGCTGAAAGGGTTGGCGTCAAGCTGGATGAGGTCCTAGAGGTACGCACCGGGCTGAGACCCTGCCTGGAGAAGCCCCTTGTAGCCCCCATCGGCGCTTCTAACGTGATAGCGGCCACAGGGCACTGCAGGCACGGCATGCTGCTGGCGCCCCTAGCTGCTGAGCAGGTCCTCAAAGCCGTTGAGGGGCTAACGTCGACTTCCGCTGAAAGAGCATAGTAAGCGCTGAGCAGGAACCTCCACGACGAGAGAGCTGCAAAAAGGTTAAGCTCTAAACCGTGCTCTCCTGCCTCGCGGAGGTAGGGGGTCTTGGAAGTGCTCGGCCTGCTAGCAGTTCTGGGCCTCGTCCTAGGCCTGGCCTACGGGCTGCTGGTGAGGAGGAGCTTGGCGAAGGGAGTTGTAGCCGGCCTCGTTCTCGCCGTGGCGCTGCCCCTCGCAGCCCTTGTGCTCTCGCTGGTGGCAGCCATCATCGCCGTGGCCGTGGTACTGTACATAGCGTACCTGCTCGCGAGGAGACTACTCTCCAGCTAGCACCCCTCACCGCCGCCTTGGTATGTACTTTGCAATAAGGCCTGCAAAGGGCGGAAGGATCCTCGTCTGAACGTAGATCTGGGCGGGCCCCCTCACCCTCACAACCAGCCCTTCGCCCCCGAACACGAGCGTTTTGAGACCCCCGATCTTTCCTATCTCGTAGTCTGCATCAGCGGGCATTGCAACAAAGTGGAAGTTATCGATGGTTACGACCTCTCCGGGTGGAACCTCTACCCTCTCTATGGCGCCGTAGCTTGAAACCCACACAGTGCCCCGTCCAGAGGCCTTTAGCCAGACGAGCTCGCCCTCGGCTATCAGACCTCGGAGCCCCCGCCATGCAACGGAAACATCGATGTCCCCGTAGTGCGCAAGGTAAGACGTGTCCTGCACCAGCCACTCGCCGTCCACGCTGATGCCAGCTATGTCGCCGGGCGATCCAGGCGCGAACCAAAGCTCCGCTGAGCCCTCGGCTCGGTACCGGTTAAGGAAGAAGCTCTCACCTCCAGCCACAGCCCGCATCAAGCCGCGGAGGAGGCCTCCAGCTTTCGTCTCAACGCTGAACCTGCCCCTGCCTAGCAGGAATGCTCCAGGCTCAGCCCAGACCTCCTCGCCAGGGTCAAGATGCACCTTTAAAACGCTGTAGGCAGGCCCGTGGTCTACCTTCCACTCCACGGACATCTCCAGGGACAGCTGCTCCTATGCCGAATAATAAGATGTTTCTGGAGAAGGGCTGCAGTGCCGCCTTTACTTTGTGCTGCAGCTCCCGCCTCGCACCTGCTAGGAGATGTGGGGCTCCTTCGAGCTGGAGCAGTGGAGCTAGAGCGAAAGCAGATTCCGGGAGGTAGCCTATTCCGCCGCGAGCCCTCTGATCCTGCCTGCAGCCGAGCGTAGAACCTCTGCCACCTCGCCGACTCCGATGCCTTGGGCTAGGTTAGCAGCAACGACCCTCAGAGCCCTCAAGGCCTTCCCCTCTTTCAAGGCCCTAGCAGCTTCGGCGGAAACCCTGCGGTTGAAGCCCAGCTCCCTTAGGCTCTTCTCCACAGCCTCGGGCTGGGCGGAGGCCAGCGCCTCCTCTAGATCTCGGAGAGCTTCCCTTGCCTCGCCCACGATGGGGCCCAGCTCCTCTTCGAGCTTAGCTGCAACCCTCTCATCGCCGCTGGTCAGTAGGACTACAAGGGCTTTTCCGTCCATTCTCCTCGTGGCCTCGATGTACTCCACGTAGAAGCTGGACTTGACCTCGTAGTACGGAGGGTGCTCCGGATCCCCTGTGTACCAGAGGAATGCGGAGGGCGCCTCAAGCCCCCTCTCCGCCATCTCGACAGCCGAGTCCCTGCTCAGCCCCCTCAGGGCTCTCGAAGCTATGCTTTCTAGCCCGAGTTCTGCAGCCATCCTGCCAAGCTCCTCGCTGTAAGGCTCAACGAGCCTCCCATCCGGCCTTCTTGCAGCCAGGAGGACCAGCTTGTAGTCCTCGTAGAAGTCGGGGTCCGGGAGGGACCTCAAAGCGGTGGCGGGCTCGGGTCCTACCAGCATGAGGGTCAGCGTCCAGCCGCGAAGCTGCTCCAGCTTGCTGCGCAGCTGCAGCCTCTGCGACAGCCTCTCGGCGGTCTCTACCAGCGGGTTTATCACCTTCCCGTAGTCCTCTACAACGAGCCTGCCCCCCTCGAACCGCATGTTGTGTAGCACGTACCTCGTGGAGAATGTCCACCTCTTAAGGACGGGGTCGTAGTAGAGGTTGACCTGCCAGCCGTCGAGCCTCGGGGTCACCGCTACGGGGTCTCCGCCGGGAAGCTCCACCCCCCTTACGCCGAGGTCCAGCGCTCTGTGGAGTGGGTACGAAACAAGCTCCACCTCCTCTGCGCCGCGGAAGAACAGCACAGTGCCTCCGGCGTCAAGGGCGGCCGGGAAGTACCTCTTGTAGGCCCTCCTAGACCACGTGTATATGCACATCCTGCCTCCCGCAGCCTCGGCGCACCTCTCCTCTATGAGCTTCGCCATCACGGCGTTGTACCTCTCCACGAAGGCGTCCACCTTCCTGGTAGGTGTTCCCAGAAGGGATGACGCCTCGTACACCTCCTGCTCCGAGAGCTCTCTGCCCGAGAGCCAGGCTCCGTACACCTGCATGACTCTCAGGATGGCGTTAGCCACGCTCTGTCCCCCGGCAGTTGGCTAGGCCGACCCCACTATTAAGGGCGAGCCATCGGCACCCTCGGGCAGAGGGGATCCGGGGCCGGCAGCCTTCCCCAGCGTATGTACGCCCTCGCGTAGCAGCCTCCGAGGCAGGTTTTCGCAAAGGGACAGGCGGAGCACTCGCTGGGGGCCTTGGATATCACGGCGTTGAGCGGGTGCTCCCTCAGCCTCCTCCAGGCTCCGAGGAGCCCATCCCTCAGCACGTCGGCGA
>JBEVCG010000040.1:61983-83399 GCA_040514325.1 Thermoproteota archaeon
CGCTCCACGACCTGCAGTTGCCGTAGCTGAGGTGCCTTGCCCACTGGAGCGAGGCCACGAAGGGTGCGCACCAGACGCTAACTGTTATGCCCAGCTCGCGCGCAGCCTCCTCTGCCTGCCTCAGTGCCTCGAGGAAGCTTGACGGCCTAATGTACGCGCCCGTCTCCAGCGCCCTGCCCGTGGGCATTGCAGGGATCACCGAAATGCTGCTGGCGCCCAGCTCGGCTGCGAGCTTGACGGCTTCCCCTACACGCGCGTAGTTGAGCTCCGAAACCGGTATGTTGATGTGGAAGGCAACGCCGTGCTTCTTAAGGAGCTCGATTCCCCGCAGGAACCGCCTCCAAGTGCCCGGGCCCTTGGCGGCCTCGTAAACCTCCGGCGGCCCGTCGAGGCTCGTGAGAACGTACAGCCCCAGCCGCGCAATCCTCCTAGCCTGCTCCTCTCCGAGCAGCGTCAAGTTGCTGAAGATGCTTACCTCTATGCCTCCGTCAAGTGCGGCCTCCACGATCTCGAACAGGTCCCTCCGCAGTAGGGGCTCGCCCCCTGTGAAGTTGATGTACTCCACCCCGGCATCGCTGGCTTCGCGCACCACCCTGAGAGCCTCCTCAGTGGAGAGGGGCCTCTCCCTCAGGTAGCGGGAGGCGTAGCAGTAGGGGCAGCGTAGGTTGCAGGAGGCGTTGACAAGCCACACTATCCACTCCGGCCCGTCCCTGCTCACAGCAGGCCACCTCGCCCCCCTCTAACCTGATCCAGCAACGGTTCCCGTCAGTGCAGCAGCTGATGCAGAACGATATGCACAGCGTGCAGAAGTTTAAACGGTTTTCGTTGAAGCGTTTCAGCTTCGAGGCTGCGGGCTAGGTATCGCAAGAGGGGCATCCTCCCGCGTAGTCCTCGTGAACTATCATCACCTCCTTCTTGCCTATCCTCATCCAGCTGTACACGTGCCTGTCTTTGCGCCTCCGGATCTTTGGGGGCTTTCTTATGAACGCTCTGAGCTTCTCTCCAACCTCGAGGACCTGTTCTGGCCTGCTCTTATCTCTGAATACCGTGATGCCCTTACACCCAAGCCTCCACGCTAGAAGGAACGCCTCCCGAACGTCGTTGGGGGTGGCTGTGCTGGGCATGTTTATGGTCTTACTCACAGCGTTGTCAACCCATCGCTGGAATGCGGCCTGCATGCGTACGTGCCACTCCCACCCTATCTCCAACGCTGTTGGCATCGAGCGCTTCAGCTCGGGTGGAGCCCAAGGCGCCCACCTTATTCCGCCACCCCGACTGGCCACATCCACGAGGATATCCTCCCTCATGAGGCCGTTCTCCTCCAGCCAGCGCTGGAGCATCGGGTGCACCTCAACCCACGCTCCCATTGCCGAGCGCCTAACGTACACGAGGGCGAAGAACGGTTCTATGCCCGAACTGGCTCCAGCTATTATGCTTATGCTTCCCGTAGGAGCTATCGTGGTCACCGTAGCGTTTCTGGTGCCCCTTCTCATGGATATCCTCAGCTCCTCCCAGTCGAGGGCGGGCCTATCCTCGACGAGCTCCCTGGCGCGCTCGCTCACCTTCGATGGGTCGTATATCTGCTCAGCTGGAACCTGCGGCTCGAAGTTGAACCTCCCCTCCCTGTGAATGCTTGTAGCGAACGCCGGATAGGCCCCCCTCTCCTCGGCTAGCCTGTTGCTGGCAGCCCTGGCGTGGTAGGCTATGAACTCCATGACCTTGTCTGCCAAGAAGAGGGCGTCGTGGCTGTCGTAGGGTACGCCTAGCTTGGCCAGCGCATCGGCCCACCCCATGACACCGAGGCCTACTTTTCTCGTTCTCTTGACAGCACGCTCTATCCGCTTGTCGGGGTACCAAGAAACATCTATGACGTTGTCAAGGAAGCGGACGGCAAGCTCCACGTCTCTCGCGAGAAGCTCCCAGTCTATCTTGCCTTCCCTCACGTACCTTGCCAGGTTTATGCTGCCTAGATTGCACGCCTCCCAGTCTAGAAGCGGCGTCTCTCCGCAGGGGTTTGTTGCCCTTATCTTTCCGAGGCTTGGTGTGGGGTTGTGCCTATTGATGGTGTCTATGAACACCACGCCAGGGTCTCCCGAAGCCCACGCGCAATCGGCTATACGGTTCAGAACCTCGGCTGCATCGATGGATGCGCTAGGCTTGCACCACGCAGAGAGCTTCTCCAGCTCCTCGCTCGTGGAGCCTATCAGGGAGCTGCACTCGGCGGGGCTGTAGAGATGCCACTTTCCCCCCCGGAGAGCCTTCTCAAGGAAGGCGTCGTGGAGGGCGACGCTTATGTTGAAGTTCTCGAGGGAGGGCCTAGAGCTGCACTTGGACTCGATGAACTCGAGCAGGTCAGGGTGCCAGTCGTGGAGTATCCCCATCATTGCTGCCCTCCTCCTGCCCCCCTCCCTGATCACGTCCGCGACGGTGTCGAAGAGCTTCATGAAGCTAACCGGACCGCTGCTGGTGCCCCCGGTTCCGCGAATCGGCGATCCCCTGGGCCTCAGCGGGGTGAAGTCGTAGCCTGTGCCAGCCCCCGTCTTGAAGATCCACACGGACACCTTCACGGCGTCCAGGATCTCGTCTATGTCGTCGCCCACGGGAACAACAAAGCACGCGGCAAGCTGGGGGAACCTCGTACCCGCGTTCATCAGTGTTGGGCTGTTGGGCAGGAAGCGCAGGCTGGAGATGATCTCGTAGAACGCCTTCTCCACACCTCTGGCGTCCCCGCCGTAGATCCTTTCGGCAGACGCGACGAACCCCGCGACCCTCCTCACCATGTCGTCTGGCGTCTCTGAGGCCAGCCCGTCTGCTGTGCGGAGGATGTAGCGCTCGTAGAGGAGCCTCAGAGCCTGCCACCTAACCTCCCTCTCTATCCCCCTTAGAGGGGCCATCCTCTTCCAGCTGCCTGCAGCCTCAGCGTGTATCCGGGCCAGGAGGATGGCCTTGGCAGCCTCCCTCCACTCCCTCGAGAGAACGCCCCACTCAGCTGCAACGGTTTCGGCTGCGTCCAGGAACGGGCCCCAATCCTCGCTCCCAGCGCGCCGCCTAGCCTCCCTAATGAGGGGTTCTGGATCCAAGCCTAGGAGGCTGCTAACAACCTCGGAGGCCAGGTCGACGGGGTTGTCCAGCCTTTGCCTCCCTGCGCAAGGCACGAGGCCCGCCGTGTAGTTTGTGGTACAGCGTGCGCCTTGTAATTACCCTTATGCAGAGCTCCGCGCAGCCTCTAGCGGTGGAGGTGGTGGTCGGGTACGTGGATGTGGTCTGCATATGTTACAGCAGCCGTTCCGTAAATCTTCCTCACGTTCTCCCACGTCATGACTTCCTCGGGCCTACCCGCAACGTACACCCTCCTATTCAGCAGTACAAGCAGCTTTGTGTGCTCGAGGAGGAGTGTGGGGTCGTGGCTGGTGACAACTACGAGATTGCGCTGTGCAAGCCTGACTATGAGATCGGCGAGCTCCACCTTGCCTGCGGGGTCGACAGCCGACAGGGGCTCGTCCATGAGAAGTAGGTGGGGATCGTGCACAAGGGCTCTTGCTATCATTACGCGCTGCCTTTCGCCGCCCGACAGCCTTCTGACGTCTTCATGCCACTTCGACCTAGGCAGCTCGACAGCCTCCAGCGCCTCCTTCACAGCCTTTGCACCCTCTGCCCCCAGGAATGCACGCGGCCACCTCCTGCGGAAGATCATGTAGCTTGACGCTACAGCCTCCCACGCTGTTATGGGGAAGTGCCTGGCTGCTGCTACGAGCTGGGGCACATAGCCTATGCGCAGCTTCTCGCCGCACCCTTTGCACGAGATCTCTAGCCTGCCCGAGATGGGTTCTAGCAGGCCAGCTATCGTCATTAGCAGTGCGGTTTTGCCTGCGCCGTTGGGCCCCATCACCTGGACGAGGCCTGGACCGCTGATCTTAAGGGTTATGGGCCCCGCCACCGGGGTACCCTGGTAGCCAGCTACGAGGGCGTCAAGCAGCACCTCTACCTCCACGGAGGCAACCCGAGAGATGCGGTGTGCACAGATTCCGGATAAAGCTTTTACGTGCTGTGCACAAGAGCCGGTGGGTGGGTAAGCCAAGTGCAGGCAGTGGCCTTAGCGCTCCTGGGGATTGTGGCGGCTGCAGCTGGTTCGGAGGGCCTGCTTATAGTTACGAGCTTCCCCAGCCTCGCAGAGGATGTTAAAATGCTTGCGTGCCCAGGCGACGTTGTGGCCAGCCTGGCGCCAGCTGGCGTTGACCCCCACGAGCTGCAGCTTACCCCGGAGGCTGCGGAGCTGCTGCAGCGCGCCGATATCGTGGTGACGCTGGGCCATACGCCCCTTGAGAAGGCTGTCGGAGAGCTGGCTTCCAGCCGCAGGCTATCGGCGGTGGTAGTGAGCGTGTGGGAGATCCCGGGCATAGAGCTTCGGGCAAACCCCGCAACGGGCTCCGTCAACTACCACATGCCGACATACGATCCCAACAACTACAAGAGGTTCGTAATGTACCTTGCCCAGGTTATGGGTGCGCTGAGGCCGGAGTGCGCCGAGAGGTACCTTGAGCGCGCAGCTGAGGTTGTCAGCCGTGTGGACAGCGTCACGTCGCGGGTGCAGAGGGTGGATGCAGCAGCGGTTCTCGAGGGTCCCGAGCTCCAGTACGCGGTAGAGTGGACAGGCTTGAGGCCCCTCGCGCTCCTTGTCAGAGAGCACGACTCTCCGGCAAGGCCCGAGGACGTGGCTAGAGCGGAGAGCCTACTGGCCCAGGGAGCGGTTGCTGTTGTGGGCTACCCCCTCTCCGAGGCGGGGAGAACCCTGGTGGAGCTTGCAAAGAAGTACGGTGCAGCGGTCATCTACGTTCCGAGCCCCGTGACCCCCCAGCCCACGCTGGCTAAGATAGAGGCGGTGGCAGCAGCCGTCAGTGCGCTCAGGGTCAGATCTGCAGCCCCTTCCAGCAGCTTAGACGCGGTCTCACAGCCCCTCGTGCACGCTGCTGGAGCTCTCTCTGTGGGGGGTCTCACTGCAGCCCTCTACGCAGCCGGGGTGAGGCGGAGGTGAAGCAGAGGATCGCCCTCGCCTTCCCCGTGCTGATGGTTGCTGCAGCCTACCTTCTGCTGGGTGCCGTTAACCCGGTGTGGGCGCTCGCCATGCTTTCCGCGGGCTTAGCCTTCGGGTCAGCAGCGGCGATTGTAGCTGCCAGGAGGATGTATTTCCTCTCTGCTGCGGCACCTCACGCTGCACTTCTGGCAGCTGCAGCCGGCGCTCTGGCGTCGGCCAGTGTGGGAGGGGACCCCTACATATGGACTGCTGCGCTGGGCCTAATGCTGGTCTACGGGGTGGGCTATGCCATACACCGGGGTGTGGACCCCGACGCAGCCACATCGGTGTTCGTGTCGCTTACAGCCTCCCTCTCGGTGATGGCCTTGTACATCGCCTACACCAGGACACCGGCCGAGGTCAACATTGCGGGGCTTGTGGCGGGCGACCCCCTCCTTGCCAGCAGGTCGGAGGCAGTGGCGGCTGCTGTAGCTGGCGCGGCGAGCCTTGGAGCGGTACTGCTAAGCTACACAGAGCATGTGTGCATAGGCCTGGATCCAGCCACAGCCAGGGTAGCAGGCATAAGAACGTGGGTGTACGACCTGATAGCGTTCACCGTTATAGGCCTCTCGGCTTCAATCATGATAAGGGTGGTAGGGTTCGTTCTGGAGCACGTGCTGGTGCTACTGCCCGCCTCAGCCGCTGTGACTCTCTCGGCGAGCGCCATCGGCGTTCTCTACCTCTCTCTCGTGCTCAGCCTCGCCGGCGCAGCCTCCGGCCTCTACCTCTCCCTGGCCCTCAACGTGCCCCCCGCCGGCGGAGCCGGGCTGGTTCTGCTCGCAGCCTACCTTGCAGCCCTAGCCTATAGGAGGGCGGTGCACGGTGGCCAGAAAGGTTAGGTTCGGCGTCTCCCTAGATACTAGCATAGCGGAGGCTCTTGATGAAGCGGCTGCGAGGCTGCGCTCCACGAGATCCAGGGTCGTCGAGCAGGCTTTAGCCGGCTTCCTCAGCGAGAGCCTGCACGGCTCCAATGATCACTACTGCGCGGGCGTGATAGTCGCTCGTGGAAGCACTCCTATCAGCTCGGAGGTGCTGGAGAGGTTCAGGGAGGTAGTCAGATCCCACAGCCACGTCCACCTCGCGGGGGGCTGCGTGGACCTAGTAGTCGTGGAGGGAAGCTACGGGGTAATCTCGTCACTCCTGTCAACCCTGTGCTCCCTGGGGCTGCTTGCAAGGTACCTGCCCCTGCACGGAGTGGAGGAGGGTGGAAGGGGGACCCCGAAATACGGGGACGATGGCGTCTAGGAGCGGGTGGCAGCAGTGGAGCTGCCCGCAGTGAGGCTTGGCAGAAGCGGGCCCACCGTACCTTCAGTGGCGATAGGGCTCTGGCAGGCGGGCTCGACTCTCTGGGGCTACCGCGACGCTGACATCCTTAGGAGGGTGAGAGAGGCCATAGCCTACGCTCTCGAGCACGGCCCAGCGTTCTTTGACACAGCTGAGGTTTACGGTGGCGGGCTGTCGGAGAGGGTGCTGGGCGAGGTCGTCGGCAACGACGATAGGGCAGTCGTAGTCACGAAGGCTGCGGGCTTCCGCACAACCCGCTGGAGCGTGCTTAGGGCCTTAGAGGCTAGCAGGAGAAGGTTGCGCCGGGATGCCATCGACGTTGCCCTCCATCACTGGCCTCCGCCGCTTCATGCGAGGCTGTGCAGTGTCGTGAGGGCTTTCGAGGACGCTGTGGACAAGGGTCTGGCGCGCTACGTAGGAGTCAGCAACTACCCAGAGAGCCTGCTTGAAAAGGCCCTAAGCTGCACCAGAAGGCACGAGCTCGTGACCGACCAGGTCCAGTACAGCCTGGCCTACAGGGTGGTGGAGAACGGCCTCAAGCAGCTGGCCGAGGAGCGGGGCCTAACCATCATGGCCTGGAGCCCGCTGGCCAAGGGGGCGCTTGCAGGGAAGACCAGAGCCGACAACCGAGCTAGAAGGGGCGACAGGGTGTTTGAGGCGGCATCTCGGGACGAGAGGCTCCTCGAAACTTTGAGGCGCGTTGCATCGGGGCTAAAGGCCACGATGGCGCAGGTGGCCATTGCCTGGGTCAAGGCGAAGGGTGCAATCCCGGTGGTCGGCGTCAGCAGAAAGGAGCACGTCGAGGAGGCCCGGAAGGCGGCTCGCCTCGAGCTCTCCGAGGATGCGGTGAGGGTGCTGGACGAGGCCTCGGAAAGGTACGTTAGGATCTGGGGCACGAGGTACGGTGCCGTGCAGTCCATGAGGCTTGTTCCATCGCCTCTGCAGGCATTAGCGATAAAGCTCATGGGAGGAATCTAGGCGGCAGCCAGCCGGAATTCGAGGCCGGATTCCGGCCTTCAATCGAGGCGGCCTACCTGTAGGACGGCGCAGCTAGGGAAAGAGGGGAGGAAGCAGGATCACCCAAAAACATGGAGACATGATCTAAACCGCTCTGCGGATTGGCGTCTGCGCTCGTCGATGCCAGCGTACTCTTTCCGGCTAGCAGCTGCCGTGGCTGCGGCTGGAGCCGTGCTTGTGCTCGTGCTCGTGGCTGTGATGGCTCACGTAAGTGCCTCTCGTACTCCTCCTTCGACTTAAATTTTATTCCGCAGCACTCGTACTCTTCCGGCATTAGAGTTTGCACCTCCCACCCTTCAGATAGGCTGCTTTAGGACTATAACGAGTAGGTCGTATGCTATATTAGCTGGTGCACTCGTACAATCCGGGGCAGACGCTCGCGCCGCCCCTATCTGGCAGCCTGCTCCTCTCTGCATGCTCCTCTGCGGGAGCCTAGTACCTTACGGTGAATTCCTTAAACTCGCCCTTGTACGGCTCAAACTCGACTACAACCTTCTCCACTACAGCTGCTGGAGGCCCTCTCAGGCTCCACTTGACCAGCTCCTCGACAGCGTCCCTCCTGCCCTCGGCTACAGCCTCGACGCTGCCGTCTGGGACGTTCCTGACCCACCCTGTAACGCCCAGAGCCTTGGCAACGCGCCTCATGTTAGCCCTAAAGTAGACGCCCTGTACAATCCCGTATATCCTCAGGCGCACCCTAACCATGTCTCTGTCCCGCGGATCGCTGCTCTCCACGCTAGTGCACCTCCAGGGTCTGTTCCCCGGAGAGCTTCTAAAGCGTTAGAGCCCCGAGGACTAGTGCAGGTGAGCCAGCTTGAACGTTTTGTTCCTTGGCACTGGAGGTGCTGGTTCTCCTCCAGGTAGGGCCCAGAGCTGCATCCTCGTCGAGAGCGGCGGGTCCAGGATCCTGCTTGATGCGGGTCCCGGCTGTGCCCAGAGGCTATCGGAGAGGGGGCTCTCGTGCTGCGACCTCGACTACGTGTTCGTGAGCCACGCGCACCTCGACCACTGGGCTGGCCTCTTCGACCTCGCAGTGGACTGTGCAGCGCGCGGCTGCAGAGGGCCGAAGCTCCTGGGCGCAGGAGGTGTCGCCGGCCAGCTGGAGAGCATAGCTGGAGCGGTCCTCCCCAGGCCTCTCCGCGAGGCCGAGGTGCTTTCGCTGAAGCCGGGAGTTCCGGCTCGGCTTGGCGACGTCGAGCTCGTACCCCTTCCAGCGGAGCACGCGGTGGAGAGCTACGCGGTGGAGGTCGCAGCCTCTGGCTCCCGGCTGCTCTACACAAGCGACACCAGGCCGTGCGGGATGGTGGAGCGGGCAGCCTCCAGGGCTGATCTCGTGGCGGTTGAGGCCACGCTCCCCACCCAGCTGGAAAGCGTGGCGGCAGCCTCGGGGCACTACACCGTCCAGCAGGCGCTCGCTCTAAGGAGCGCCTTGAGGAAGGACGCTCTGCTCGTTCTCGTCCACTTGACGTCGCAGAGCCTGGAGGAGCTTACGGCCACGAGGCTGCCGCGCGGCGTAATTGTTGCAGCCGACCACATGTCTCTGGGGATCTAGGCGTCAGCATCCCTGCTTCGCTCAACCCCAGGAGAGGTCGCACCTTCCAAGCGTCATCACGGGAAAGGGGCTAGAGGGGAAAACCGGGAGGGCTTTGTGCGCGGGCTTCAGCCTAGGAACTCCTTGGGTATCTGCGCTATGTTCGCCTTTATTGCCTCCACGCTCTCGAGGAACCCCTTCCTCTCCTCCTCCGTAAGGTCTAGCTCTATGACCTTCTCCGCCCCCTCTCTGCCCAGGACTACGGGCACGGATGCAGGCACGCCGGAGACGCCGTACTCTCCCTCAAGCATGACGCTGGCCAGGAACACCTTCTTGAGGTCCTTCTTGATGGACTCTGCCATGAGCGCTAGGCCGGCGCCTGGGCCGAAATTGCTGCTGTAGCCCCTAAGCTTGGTTATCGTTGCTCCAGCCTCTATGGTCTCCTTAACGATCTCGTCTACATCCTCCTTGGAGAGCAGCTGGCTGAGGGGCTTCCCGTAGACCGTCGAGAGCCTTGGCACGGGGAACATCTTCTGGCCGTGCTGGCCCAGCACCACGGGAACGATACTTGCCGGGCTTACGCCGAGCTTCTTGGCAGCGTAGTAGCGTAGCCTCCCCGCGTCGAGAACGCCGCTGAACCCTATTACCCTGTTCCTCGGCCACCCGAGCTTCCTGTACATTAGGTACGTCATGGCGTCTAGCGGGTTGGTGGTCAGCACCACGATGGCGTTGGGAGCGTACTCCTTGATCTTGGCGGCTACGTCGCTCACCACACCCGCGTTCTTCGTCACAAGCTCCTCCCTGGTCATTCCAGGCTTCCTTGGGAACCCGGCTGTGACTATCACGAGGTCGCTGCCCTCCATGTCGCGGTAGTCGTTAGAGCCTCGTATGTCGACCGACAGACCCAGTATGCTCGCAGCGTGGGCCAGGTCGAGGGCCTCTCCCTGGGGCCTACCCTCTATAATGTCTATCAGCAGTATGTCGTCGAGCTCCTTCAGCATGAGGAAGAGCGCGGCGCTCGTTCCAACACGCCCAGCACCAACTATGGTTATCAAGGAGACCGGACACCCCGCATCAAGCTGCTCACTAAGTAGTGTTCCGTTTGGAGGATTTTATCGTTTGTCCACAGGGCGCTTCTGCCGGGGCAGCTCGGTGTTGCTACGCTCCCGCGGAGGCGGCTCTAGCAGCCTCCTGTGCCAGCAGCTCTAGCGTGACGCTCTTTCCGCTGGCTGCGAGCCTCTCCGCAAGGTCCTCGGCTCTCACCACCTTTCCTCCCCTCATCTCGACCAGCAGCACGGTGGGCGATTTCGAGATGTTGAAGAACTTGAAAGTCTCGGCTGCCACTGGGTCAGTGTACTTCTCCCAGAACCAGTCAGAGACTATCATGTAGAGCCTCCCCTCTCCGACGCCCTCGCTGCGTAGAGCCTCCACCAGAACTGGCTCGAACCTTCGGCAGACGGGGCACCGGTTGTTGTGGAAGTACAGCACGTAAACACCGTCACCTTGCGGAACGAAGACGGATCCGCTGACGTTCAAGGGCTCGAAGCTGGTTCCATTCCACACGTATACGCCGTTGGGCATCTCCCCTGCCTCCCGGGGTTGGGCGGCCTCTTCTAGCCCTCCCGATAGGAGCTCAGCTACGTAGACTATCGCTGCGAGAACGGCCGCAATAGCTGCTATGAGGACTATAGCGACGGCCACCTGCCTTCCGGGAGACACGCCCATTTCGTCGCCACCCTGCTCAGTTCTGGCCCGCTCCAGGACTATTGAGCTTGGTGGTGCTGTGAGGCAGATGCCGGCTACTCTATCGTGAGATACGAGATGGCTATGACAGCTAGAACTATGGCCCAAAGCGCCCCCATCACTATGAATATCTTTTCCCGAAGCGTAAGCTCGCGGTACACCCTCCTCCTAGCCTTGGACGGCACGCAGCTACACCCCTACGCTGCGTAGAGTGCTAAGTGCCAGGAAAAGGGCTACCTTTTGGCGTACAGCCAGCAGGCTACGTAGTGTCCCGGCTCCACCTCGACCTCGGGAGGCTCCCTGCGGCTACACACGGGCATGGCCATCGGACACCTTGGGTGCAGCCTGCATCCCTGCGGAGGGTTTATCGGGGTGGGTATCTCGCCCTTCAGCTCCAGCCTCTTCTTCTCCCGGGCGTACTTGGGGTCGGGAACCGGTATGCTGCTGACCAGCGCCTGCGTGTAGGGGTGCTGGGGGTTGCCGACAACCTTCTCGACGGGCCCCCTCTCAACTATCTTGCCCAGGTACATTATTGCGATGTTGTCTCCAACGTACCTTGCGGTGGCTAGGTCGTGTGTTATGTAGAGGTAGGTTACACCCCGCTTCTCCCTAAAGTACATGAGGAGGTCTAGCACAGATGCGCGTATGCTTGCATCCAGCATTGAGACGGGCTCGTCGGCTACGACGAACTCGGGGTCCACAACCATCGCACGTGCTATCGCGACTCTCTGCCTTTGGCCTCCGCTCAGCTGGTGGGGGTACCTGTACGCGAACTCCACGGCGGGTGTTAGCTTAACCTCTTCCAGGATCTTGTAGACACGCTCCTCTATGTCCCTCCGATCCTCCATCAGCCTGTTTACAATGAGGGGTTCAGCTACTATGTCGAGGATCTTCTGCCTGGGGTTCAAGCTCTCGTAGGGGTCCTGGAATATCATTTGGATCCTCCTACGCAGCCCTACCCTCTTCCAGTCCTTGGGCTTGAGGTTGGAGATGTCCATGCCGTCGTAGAAGATCCTCCCTCTGGTGGGGGGCTCCAGTCCGACCAGAACCTTGCCCGTGGTTGTCTTGCCGCTGCCCGACTCGCCTGCTAGAACGAAGACCTCTCCGCGCCTTATCGAGAACGATATACCGTCAACAGCCCTAACGTAGAGCCTCTCCCCCCGCAGTATTGTCTCGAGTAGGCTTTTCCGCACCGGGAACCACTTGTAGAGGTTCTCAACTCTAACCAGGTGCTCGTTGCCCTTAGCCACTACCTCCACCCCTCTTTTCCCTGTAAAGCCAGCAAGCTACGAAGTCGCGTGGGCTCGAGGCAACAACCGGCGGCTTCCTCTCCCTACAGACGGGCATTGCGTAGAAGCAGCGCGGGTGGAACCTGCAGCCTGGGGGAGGGTATCTTAGATCTGGAGGCTCGCCGGGCAGCGCTACAAGCTTCTTCTTGGGGCCGATGTGGCTTGGCACAGCGCCTATGAGGCCTTGGGTGTAGGGGTGCAGCGGCTTGTAGAATATTCTGTCCACGTCGCCGGCCTCCACAATCTCTCCGGCGTACATGACGTAGACCCTGTCGGCGACCTCTGCCACCAGCGGCAGGTCGTGCGTTATCAGCAGCACGGAGATTCCCGTCTCCCGCTGGATGCTCCTGATCGTGTCCATTATCTTGGCCTGCGTGGTCACGTCAAGCCCCGTTGTCGGCTCGTCGGCTATCACGAGGTCCGGGTTCAGGGCAAGCGCCATGGCGATAACGACCCTTTGCTTCTGGCCCCCGCTCAGCTCGTGGGGGTAGCTGTCCACCCGCTCTGGGTCGAGGCCCACAAGCTTGAGCAGCTCTCGGGCTATCCTCCTTCCCTCCTCGAGGTCGCTGACCGCGTCGTGGTACAGGAGCACCTCGGCTATCTGGTCTCCAACCCTCATTACAGGGTTCAGCGAGTTCATGGCACCCTGAAACACCATGCTTACCCTGCGCCACCTCAGCTTCCTAACCTCCTCCTCCGGGAGCTCGAGCACGTTGATACCACTCAGCGTTATCCGGCCCCCCACTATCCGGCCCGGCGGCGGGACAAGCCTCATTACGGCGTATGCTAGGGTTGTCTTGCCGCTCCCCGACTCTCCAACTAGCGCCACGAGCTCCCCCCGGTCCACGGTCAGCGATGCACCGTCAACTGCCCTGACAATGCCGCTGTCTGTGTAGTAGTACACCCTAAGCTCCTCGACCTCGAGGACGCTCTGCGCCTTCATCGCTGCCTCTCCCTCAGCCTGGGGTTTACCACCTCGTCGAGGGCGTAGCTAACGAAGACGAAGGCTAGCCCTATGCCGACCAGCGCTAGGCCGGGCGCAATGACGTAGAACGGGTTGGTGCTTAGCAGCGCCCCGTACCTGTCGGCGAAGTACAGCATTGTACCCCAGCTTATCTTCGTCGGGTCTCCCAGCCCGAGGAAGCTAAGGCCTGCTTCGAGGATTATTGCGCTGGTGACCGTCAGCACCATGGAGGCCGCCACTATGGGTAGCACGTTTGGGAATATGTGGTGGAAGATGATGTAGAGGTCGCTTGCCCCCGCAATCCTGCTGGCTTGCACGAACAGCCTCTGCTTAAGTGAAAGCGTCTCGCTGCGCACGAGCCTGGCAACGCTGGGCCAGGATATCACAGCTATTACCAGTATGATGTTCCAGATGCTGGGGCCCAGTATCACCGAGAGCACTATGATGAATGGAAGGCCGGGTATTACGAGGAAGAGGTCTGTAATCCTCATGAGCAGGTCGTCAACTACACCTCCGAAGTAGCCGGAAACGATTCCCACGCTCGAGCCTATAGCTGCAGCCAGCATGGAGGCGAGCACGCCAACCAGGAGCGAGACACGCGTACCGTAGATGACCTGGCTTAGAATGTCCCTCCCCATCTCGTCGGTTCCCAGCGGGTGCTCGAAGCTGGGAGGCTCGAAGGGTTCTCCGACCTTCTCCTTGGGATCGTATGGCGCCAGCCACGGGGCCGAGACGGCCATGAACACGTAGAACAGCAGGATACCTAGCCCTGCAAGGCCTAGCCGGGTTCTGCTGTAGGCTCTCCAGAACTCCCTCAGCCTGCTTACCCTCTCCACCCTAACTTGAGCCGCATCCATGGCTAGTCGTACCTCACCCTAGGGTCTAGGTATGCGTACATGAGATCTGTGAAGAAGTTCGCCAGGAGCACGACCAGCGTTATCACGAAGAAGAGGCCCTGGAGCACCGGGTAGTCCCTGAAAACGGCGGCCTCGTAGAGAAGTCTGCCTATGCCGTCCCAGCTAAAAACGCTCTCCGTGAGCACTGCGCCGCTGACCACGGTGGCCATGTCGAGGCCTGCTAGAGTTACTATGGGCAGCATTGCGTTTCTGGCGGCGTGCTTCCACACAACTATCTTCTCGGGCAGGCCCTTGGCGATGGCTGCAGACACGTAATCCTCGCGTATCACGCTGACCATAGTGTTCCTCATTATCAGGAAGTCGGCTCCAAGCCGTATCAGAGTTATGGTGGCTGCAGGGAGAGCTAGATGCCAGAGGTAGTCGGCCATGTAGGATAGCACGTTAGCGTAATCCCTTGCTGGCGTTATGGTGCCGCTCAGGGGGAACCACTTGTTGTGCACGGCGAAGAGGAGGAGGAAGATGAGGCCGAGCCAGAAGACGGGTATGGTGTGGAGCACCAGCGCCGATACGAGCGAGGCGATATCGATTACCCTGCCCCTCCTCCAGGCAGCCCACACGCCAAGGACCATGCCCAGGGTGAGCGCCATTCCGTGGCTTGCCACGAGGAGGGCCAGCGTGTTGAGCATCTTCCTGCTGAATATTAGGTCGGCCACGGGCTTCTGGTATATGAAGCTTACCCCGAGCTCGCCCTTAAGCAGGTTCTTCATGAATATGACGAACTGCTCGTGTAGGGGCTTGTCGAGGCCCCACATGCGCCTAAGCTGCTCCCTCATTTCCGAAGTGAACGTTGTCTCCTCTATCAGCAGCGCAGTAGGGTCTCCGGGCATGAGCCTGAATACGTAGAACATGAGGGCCATGAACAGTATCAGCGAGATAGCCAGCTCCACACTCCTTCTGGCAACGTACGCTCTAAGGCCCACGGCTTAACCTCCCCACCAGTAGGGTTAGCCGGACAAGAGCTCCTATATTGGGTTTCCCGTATCGGTCTTCTGAGGCTCCTGCATAGGATCGCACTTCGGCCAGACATCGAGCCAAAAAATGCAGGTTTTAGGTTTTTGAGAAAAAGCCCCCACCCACCTTATCGCAAAGCTACTACCTTCTCCTTAGGGCTGCCAGTGCTGCTGCTATCACCACAATGACTACCAGAATTGCGGCTACGGTCACGAGCGAGGTGCGTGCCGGTGTCGTTGTGGGGGAGGCTGCAGGAGTCGTCGCGGTCTCGGTGGGGCTTGCTGGAGCTGTTGCCGTGGTCTTTGTAACACTTGTTGTGGTTGCGGGGCTGGTTGCGGCTGGCGGCTTGGTAGTTGTTGGGCTCGCTCCAGGCTTCTTTGGTATAGCCTCAAGTATCCCGTCGCCGTCTACGTCCTTGTACTCGTATTTGTCGGACTTTGCCAGCATCTCCCTGGCTTTCTCTATGTTAGGTTCGATGGAGCCTATCCATGGGTACTTCTTGGGCACGTTGGGGTTGCTGAGCTCGCCAAAGTACGGCGAGATGTACCAGGTGCACGGCTCTCCGAGCCCCTGCAGCGGCCCTTCAACAACCTCTTTCTTCGGTATGAGGTACGCTATGGCTCTGCGCAGCCAGACATCGTCCAGCGGTGGCCTCCTCAGGTTGAAGCCAAGGTAGTAGAACGTTATGCCGCGCTCCAGGTTTAGGTGCAGGTTGGGGTTCTGCTTCACCCTCTCAACAGCGCTCGGCGGGATATAGTACACGTAGAAGTGGGCCTCACCGGCCTCCATCGCTAGCAGCGCGGTGTTGAAGTTCTTTATTACCCTGAACACGAGCCTGTCCATCTTGGGCATGTCCGGCCTCCAGTACTTGTCAAACTTCACCAGCTCGATGTACTCTCCCTCAACCCTCTTCGACCACTTGTAGGGGCCGCTGCCTATCAGCGGAACCTTGCTTGCGTTCCACTGGACGTTCTCCCAGACGTGCTTGGGGAGTATCGGGGTATCTGCCAGGTCGTATAGAAGCCACGCGTACGGCTGCTTTAGGTAGAGCCTAACGGTGTAGTCGTCCACCTTCTCGGCCCTTTCGATGTACTTTGCGATGTCGAATCCAGGTATGTTGTTCTCAACTATGTAGTTGAACGTGAACACGACATCATCGGCTGTAAGGGGCTTTCCGTCGTGCCATGTGGCGTTCCTAACGAGGTAGAAGGTCCACACCTTGCCGTCCGGGCTCCACTCGTACTTGTAGGCTACCCAGGGCTTGGGGGAGTAGTTGTCGTCGAGGTAGACCAGTGTGTCGTAGAGGGCATCCCACACCATGTCTTCGTATATCGATCTTTCCAGCAGCACGTTCTCCGTTCTAAGGTCGTCAGCCAGTATTACCGTCAGCGTGCCGCCCTCCTGGCCCTCTAGGTAGGCTGTCCTCCACGTCATGGGCGAGGCGTAGCCCCAGTACTCCTTGTGGAGGCCCTTGAGGTTTTTCACCCAGACCTGCGTCAGGTACCTAGTATATATCCCCACGTAGGGTACCTGGTCTGCAAGTATCTCCTGTATCCTCCAGAGTATCTCCTTCTGCTTCTCTGGATCAACGGTTCTGTCTAGCTGCTTGGCTAGCGTGTCCAGGGTCTCGTTCCTTATACCCTCGATGTTGTTCCCCCCTGGCCTGTCCTCCTCTATCTTTATGAACGATGATATGTACATTGGCATATTCTTGGAGGTCCAGCCTATAATGTACATGTCGAAGTCGTGCTCATCCTGCGTCTTGGTTATCTCGTAGTTCAGGTCGACGGGGCGCACCTCTATTTTTATGCCCACCTGGGCGGCGTACTGGGCCAGCAGCTCGGCTGCCCTTATCCTGACGGGATCGTACTCGGGCACAAGCACCTCGAACTTGAGCTTGTAGTAGTTCTCCTGGGCTGCCGCCTGCGGAACAGCCCACGCAAGGCTCGTGGCAAGCATTGCAGCTATCACGAGGAGGGGTAGCATGCCTCTTACGCTGCGTGTAGACACGGTCCCACCTTCGCCTAATACTACTCCCTTTCCACTGTTTTTAGGTCTTACCTTAACTTTGGTCAACTAGATGAACTGCAGCGCCAAATAGCGGCGGTATCCTGCTGAGCGCTCTCTGACGGAACAAGCCTTATATCGCGTTGAGCTGGCGATGTTGCTAGGCGAGGAAGAGGTGAGATAGGAAGCTTGGAGGGAGAGGCAGCGAGAGAGTGCGTTGAGAGGTTCGCCAGGCTAAGGGGGCTGCTGCCTCGGGCCAGCCCGGAGCAGTGGGAGCTCTACCTGATCGAGTGGGCCAGGTTCAAGCGGGCTGCAGCTGAGGCTGCCGGCGAGTGCCTCAAGAGGCTGTTCCCCGGCATCGTGAAGCGGGTGTACTACATCGACCTATCGGCGTCGAACCCGGACGACTACACGGGGAGGGACGTGGACCTCCTCGTAGAGGTTGACGAGAAGGCCCTAGACGAGGGGAGGAGCCTCGAGGACACGCTGGAGGCTATACTGACGAAGCTAGCCAAGATGGCAGGCGTGGATTACGAGAGGTACAACTGGAGCCAGCACCTCTTCGAAGTGCACACCCTGAGCCGTGGGGTCTACGCCTCCAAGAGGTTTGGCAACGTTATACGTGTTGCCTAGGAGCTTGCACCCTCAGCCGACCGTCCTCTCCTCCGTAGCGGCCGATGCAACCCAAAATTGCAGCTGCTTCTGGGCAATCGGCTAGAAGAGGTGGAAAGCCGTGCACGTTGTCGACGGGCTGTACGAGGACCACGACAAGATCCTCGAGGCACTAGCCCTTCTCGAGGAGGCCGTACGGCGGCTGGAAAGCGACAGGGACGTTGCGCGCACGGTCTCCGAGCTCCTAGAGTTTCTCTCGAAGTTCGCCGACCAGCGCCACCACGGGAAGGAGGAGCTGCTCCTCTTCCCCGAGCTGGAGAAGCGCGGAGTCCCCCTTCACGGGGACCCCATCGGAGTTATGGTGTGCGAGCACGGCATGGGCAGGTACATGCTCCGCAACGCGGCAAAAGCTCTTGAGAGGGTGGCTAAAGGCGATCGAGACGCACTGTCCCTCCTAAAGCACTACGTGGAGTCCTACACCTCCCTCTTGAGGGAGCACATAGAGAAGGAGAACAATGTCCTCTTCCAGATGGCTAGAGAGCTGATAGCCGAGGGGGAGCTTGTAGCTGAAGCTAGAGCTATAGAGGAGCAGGTAGGCCATGAAGAGCTGCTCAAAAGGCTCGAGAGCTTGAAGGCCAGCTTAAGATAGCCTTCTGGCAGGCTCCACGCAGGCGCTGCCTACACCCCCTTTATTACTCCCCTTCTACACCCACACGCATAGGGGCCAGCCTTACGCGAGGTTGTAAGGTGCGTGGAGGAGAAGGTCTTAGGTATAAGCGTGGACCTCAGCGACGTGCCGCCCGGCGAGCCGCCGTGGAGGAGCATCGGCTGGCAGAGAGCCAAGAGAGCCATAGCAGAGGCGGTGGCCTACTGCCTGTGCAGCATCCTGGACGGCTGCAGAGTCTACCTCCTCGACCTCCACGGAGGCGAGCCCAGCGAAGGCCTAGGCGACAAGGATATGGACCTCGCCGTCGACTGCATCGACCCCCCGCAGGCCCAGCAGCTGGAGCAAGAGCTCGAGCACCTTGTTAGGAGGGTGCTCGAGAAGAAGCTGGGTGGAGACCCCTACTCGAAGCTTCAGGTCCCCAACCTGGTGGAAGTCCACTCGACGCGGGAGTACCTAATAGAGAGGCACGTTTCAGCCGGCCCACCCTACTCCATCCTAGTCTGCGGAGGCTAGCCCTCCTCGAGCTCCACCTCCACGTCTACTTCATCTTCCTCCTCGAGCTGCCCGCCTCCTTCGGCAGCTGCCTCCAGGATCCTGTACCTGGGCAGCACCTTGGGTGCAACGGGTTCAAGCGCCCACGTATTCTCCCTAGGATCTATCATCTCGAAGGGGAAAGCGAAGCTTGTAGCTGCCAGGACGGTGTCTATCTGCGCCCTTCCGCTAGCCACGTAGCTCTGCAGCGAAGTTCTCAAATTCTCTAGGCCTGTGTAGACGTCGGCAAACACGAACCCTCCCTCGGTCACAGTCACGTAGAGCCCATACGCCTTTCTTGCCGCGAAAGTGTACAGCTCCAGGTCGAGGTCCCCGTCCGCGAAGATCCACACGTACGAGAGGGGCTTCCTGGGTAGAACGGCCACCCTGCCAGCCACGCCGGCTCGGGACAAGGCTGTGTAGTGCCTGCGCAGGTACCTGTACGCGATAGCTCCAACTAGGCTCCTTAGCTCCACCCTGTACTTGTAGGCCACCTCCACGTTGAAGTCGTCAGGCACGAGGTAGGCTAGGGGGTTCACGTCCAGTATGGTCATTATTATTGAATCTATGAGGAGGTCCCTAGGCTTGTAGGAGGGGTTGCCGCGCAGCCTGTAGAACGCCTCCGCGAGCCTGGCGCCGCTCTCGTGGCACCTCTGCACGGGAACTAGGGTGGCCGGCCAGTAGTCCTTAACAGCGCCGGCCTTTTCGTACGCCTCCATAACCTCCCACAGGTGCTTGCTGGGCACTCTGAGTGCGAGGAGGGAGAGCCCCGAGCCGAACTTGGCAGCATAGCCTATGAAGCGGACCAGGTACCCGAGCCGAGGGTACTTCCTCTCGAGCTCAACTATCTTCTCGGCCTCCAGCACGTCCTTTAGGAAGCCGCCTGTCGCCACGGCGACGACGCTGGTTAGCCCTAGAGCCCTGATGTCCCTCATGTGCGCTGCCACGATCTCCTTCTTGGCATGCATCTCGCGCAGCTTCGCGTGGTAGTGCTGGACAGCGCGCTTCGTCACGCCGAGGGCATAGGCTATCTTGTCCTTGTCGAGCCTTATGTCTAGGCAGGTGAGAAGGTTAAGCATTTTTTCCAGCTTCTCGTCAGCTCCGCGAAAGGTGCTGTAATCGTGCATTTCGCTAACACCTAGAAATGGTGGAGGAGCTCCTTATAAATCCCGGTGAAGGGGGCGTGAAGGCGTACATAAGAATGCTGGTACTCGTAGCACTGATGAAGGCCCTGTACCTGTTCTTCGCCGTGAAGCCCCTGGACGCCATAAAGGATCCACCGTTCTTCACGGGGTAGCGCCCTCGGGAAGCAGCTCCAACACGCCGAAGCCCCGTTTTTTAATGGTGCAATCATCTCTTACCTACCTTCACGCAGCTGTTTTTCGCAAAAGTTTATAAGGGGGCGTAGCCTCCGCTGCGTGCACCCGCACTTGTTCTGCCAGTATCACCTACTTACGTGCATCTGCTCGTGCTGGTTGTAGGTGTTACGGTTTTCGTGAAGGATTTTAGCGGTCGTGATGCAGTAGCCTTTTAAGCTTTTCTGTAGCGTTGCCAACGTTCCATCCTATACGTTTCCCACTCACGTATTACTGTAAGGTGAGGTGCTGCCTATGTGCTGTGGCGGTGGGGTTGACCAGGAGGCTGTGGCGCTATTCAATAGGTACCTGCGGAGGTTGGGGCTGGGCATTTACGCTGCTCTGAACGCCATGTCTAGGATCCGCTACGGGGTGGGGTTTGCCGAGCTTGCTCTGAGGAGCCCTGGGGAGGCGTACAGGCTTGTCTGCGAGGAGTTCCCGGAGCAGTGCAGCCTGATGGCCCCTATAGTGATTGGGAGGCCTCTCGCGGACGCTTTGGGCCTATCCGCTACCCCCCGCGAGGTTGTCGACATGGTTTTGCGGGGCGAGCTGCGATCCTGCCCGGGCTCTGAAGCGCTGGCCGGCGCCTAGAGTCCAGAGGTACCAAAATTACGTTCCACCCCCCTCTTCATTTACACGGTGCCCTGCTCGTGAAGCTAGTGCTTGCTGTCCTCCTCGCGGCGATCTCGGCTAACCTTACGGTGGCTGCGTCCTCCTCGCCGGAGGGGTGCATGAGCGTTGCTGTGTCCAGGGCAGTGCTCGTAGAGCATGCTGGCGCTGTGATAGGGTACAGGCCGCTGCTTATTGTCGTGGGGGACGTTGAGAACCTCACGGTGTCGGCTCGCTCGGCTACGGGGTACCCCCTCGCCGTCAGGGTGGAGAGGATCAACGCCAGCGCTGCGGCTTTGACCACCTCTGCTGTGCTCCCTGTGGGTGAGCGGGTTAAGCTCCTCCTGCTGTCGGGTGGCTGCCGGCTCGAGGTTGACGCTGTGCTGACGAGCGGCGAGGCTATGAGGGCTGTGGAGCCCGTGCTGCCGAGGATCGAGGTTGAGAGGGTCAACGTGACCGAGCTGGCCAGGAACGTGACCAGGTGGTTTAACCCGCTGTACACCCTGCTGGAGATGGGCGGCGTGCAGGAGCGCGGGGATGCGGGTAGGGCTTCTGAGGCTCCTGCGAGCCAGCCCTCTCGGGGTTCCGGGGCCGGCAGCTACCTGGTGTACATTCTCGGGGGTGCGCTCACTGCGTTAGCCCTAGCAGACTATCTGCGCGGCTCTCGACCCTCTTCCCGAGGCTCTTAGGAAGCACCGCTACCACTACCTGCACTAGGAGCTGAGCGAAGCCGTGGGCGAAGCCCTTCTCGGCGTACACCGTCATTATCTTCTTCCAGTTCATCCTCGCCACCATGATTGCGACGAGCACGCTGGCTACCAGCAGGCCGGCTGCGAAGGCGGGGCTTGCGGCCTCGCCACCAACCAGC
>JBEVCG010000041.1:0-8272 GCA_040514325.1 Thermoproteota archaeon
TCCCACCTAGCCCCGTGCCCCGCCGCCACGCAGATGCGCGAGTCCTCTAAGGCGTAGAATGTGAAGCCTCGGGTGTCCTTCACAATGGCGTACTCCCCGGAGGCGAGCTCAAAGCCGCTTGCGAGGACAGTGCCTGAGCTAACCTCAACCCTAGCAGGTCCCGCTACCCACAGACCTTCGCCTTTAGCTATGCTGCTACACTCTCCCGCCAAGGGTCGGCCCGCACCCCAGCACTACATCAAGGTCGTGGGCGCATAAACCTATTAACTCCAAAACCTCGGTTATCTAGTGGGGGATCTACCCCACTAAGAAATCAAATGTATCGGTGACACAAAATGTTCCAAATGCAGAGCGCGCGCCGGGAGGAGATCAATGCAGGAAGCTACAAGCTAACCATAATATATGACAGTACAGGAAGAGTTGTAGGCGCAGTTATAGAAGGGCCCAGGCTCGCAAGACCAATCTACATCGCAGCAAGGGAAAGAGTCATCCTGAAGCTTCCCAAGAGCGTACGCAAGATCCTCCGCAGGTATGGCTTCAACATCGAATCCTAGCCATCACCTTTCTACCGTCCCCACGCCTAGTCCTTGAGCCCGCCTGCATCCTAACCAAAAGCGCTCAGCGTTCGGGGCTGCATTCATCCCAGCGCTGGTCATTCCAAGCGAAAAATCATCATACACTGCCTTCGTGAAGGCCCTGCGGAAGTCCCGTACTTCACACAATACAGCCTCTGGAGGAAAGTTAATATCCGCGCCTCTCAGATCACTATGCTGCAAGTGGAGGGGCCCGTCGTCTAGCCTGGTTAGGACGCCGCCCTTACACGGCGGAGGTCCGGGGTTCAAATCCCCGCGGGCCCACCAAAACTCATTCCGTTGAAGCTCCGGCTCCAGTTTCCACTGCATAATCTCTTGTTGTTTGCCGAATCGCCTGATAGGGTAACTAGCGGGATAGGGTCAACTGATCTTCTTTGCCACTAGCCTTCTGCCTACCGTGTAGAAGGTTCTGCCCGCACCGTGGAGGAGTATGCTTGTCTTCGTGAGGTCCCAGCCCCACCTGGTGTAGAGGTCCCCTCTAACGTAAACGCCAAGCACTTCGAACACGTACAGCCTGACTTCGCCCACATCCAACTTCTTCCAGACACGCGCCTCTATGCTGGCTATGGCGTCAGACCACCTTGGAACCGAGATGCTTGCGCTTTCCTCAAGTTTAAGGCCGTACTTCGCGACCTTGTCGACGTCCCTGCCCGAGACGCTGCCAAGGGCGTAAACAAGGTCCACCTGGCCGCTGTGCGGCACGTTTATTGTTGCCTCGGGATGGCTTTCAAGGCATTCGAAAGTGTAGCTCTCCCTATCAATGGCTACAGCCACGGACGGGGGCTCCTCCGATACAGGCATGTTCCAGGAAGCTGGCATAGCATTGTAGCGCCCATTCGGGCACTTGGTAACGATGACTACGGTGGGGCTGGGGTGAAGAACGTAGTAAAACCGCTCGCCTGCGGACAGGGGCCTAAAGCCCATCGAGGCACACCGAAATAGGTATACTGAGCAGACACAGCATAAAACGTGTCAGGCTTAGCATCTGTGGGGTGCAGAGGCTGGCAACCAATATACTTCCTGCTGACCACTGGGTGGGTGGGACCCCAGAGGTTGCGCGGCTCAAGGCAGAGCTTGGCTGAAGTTCTCAGAAAGCTTGACGGGCGCCCCTACAAGCTCTACCGCCAGATTGTCGGAGTACCCGGCAGCGTTGGTAGAGTCACCGTCGAGGTTGTGAGGGCGCAGCCAGACCCATACGCGCCACCCAGCGTAGTGAAAGCCAAGGTGCCACTGCCCCTTCGAGTATCCAGGTTGGTGCCTAGGTACCGCAAGCCGGTTGAAGACCTCATATACCGTAGGCTGTACAGGACCCTTCTTAGGCGCTCCTCCAAGATGGGGAGCGGGCGAAGCGGCTACCTAGGCGTACCCAAACCATCGCCGGTGATGCTCAGCCGCAGCGCCGTCGAGATCAGCGGAGATTATGTAACATTCCGGGTCTGGGTAGGCCTTCCAGCGCAGTATAGGAGGATCGACAGCTATGCAGCGGAGGAGCTGCTGCTTAACAGGCTGCCAGAGGCTCTGACGGACGCCCTAGCGCTCAGCGAGCCAGAGGTCCAGAAGCACATTGCCGCATGGGAGGTTCAAGAGCACATTAGAAGGCAGCTGAACAGGTTCGGCCTTGTCGCGTTTATTGGCGATGGCTCCGTGCTACCGCGCCGCTGTGGCCGCTGCGACGATCCGCTTCCAGGCGCAGTGCCCTTTGAGTCGCCGCCTAGCCTTCGCGTCGAGATAGAGACCCCGCACGGCACCTTTACCGGGATGGGGGTTCCCAAGGGAATCACGCTAATCGTAGGCCCACCGTACCACGGCAAAACCACGCTTGCCGAGGCCATAGCCCACGGCGTCTACAACCACGTGCCCGGCGATGGCAGGGAGCTGGTCGTCTCGGATCCCTCTACAGTCCACGTGTTTGCGGAGAACGGAAGGTACGTGAGCTGTGTGGACATATCCCAATTTTTCGTCGAGCTTCCCGGAAACGTTAACGTGAAGTGCTTCAGCACAGCCGATGCGAGCGGAGCAACAAGCGTGGCCGCCTACATACAGGAGTCGCTGGAGGTTGGAGCGCGGCTGCTCGTGCTTGACGAGGACTACGTGCCCACCAACATACTCGTGTACGACAGGGCAGTCGAAAAGTACGTCAGTAAGCGCACAGTCGTCACGATATCGGAGAGGGCGCGCGAGCTAGCTGCTGCCGGCGTCTCGCTGATCATAGTCTCCAGCGGACTTAGGCAGCTCGTTGACGCGGCCGACACGATAATAGCGGTGGAAGACTACCGTGTTAAAGCATACCGCAACGCAAGGCCAGAACATTCCGGTGACCCTTACCCGCTCCCTAAACCTAGGATATTAAGACGCGCAAGACCTCCAAGGAAACTGAGTGTAAGGCTGAAGACCATCTACTCAAGGGATGATGGGTGGTACTTAGAGCTGGGAGGCAACATCCACATAGTAGAGGAGAGCCAGGCCAAAACCATAGCCCGAATCGTCTCTCAATCCCGCAGGCTTGTAGGCAACACAATGTACACGCTGTGCAAGCTTGTCGAGGAAAAGCTCTCTCAAGGCTTTGAGGCTATAGCCGGTCCAAGAGTGGGGCCCGATTTAGCCGAGGTCAGATGTTTTGAAATCGTTTACGCTTTGAACAGGCTGCCGTTTCTAGAGTTCGGCTAGCAATGCTACAAGCAGCTGAGGGGGTCAAAAGATTGCAGGATTGTGGAAACGCCTCATATGCTGCCGGAGTTCTGCATGCCGTGGATGAAAACAGTAAGGTGCTCCACGCGTAGCCCAGACCCCGAGCTGGGATTAATGATCCTGGGGTCCCACCCGTTCCCATAGTAGTGTCAGTCCCACAAATATAAGCTTAGTGGTACATAAGTGGGAGTGGGGTAGAACGCGTCTGGTACAGGGCCGCGGCAAAGCGCCATACCCTGCCCCCTCCTGAGGCTCATCCCTCACAAGAGACGCTAAGGCAGCCGCACCATATATCCAAGCGTGCGACCTCTGCAACACTGCAGGAAGTACCCTTCAGGAACGCAAATAGAGAAGCAAGCCCAAAGACTCCGCAGCATTGTAGCCATACTTTTTATGCTAGAGCCCATAGCACTACTAGCATGGTGGCCTTCTTGGCCGGGCCTACAGCTAGCCGCATGAGACCTGTCATAGGAGAGCTTCTAGGCGAGGCTGCGTTTGAGTACATAGCTAAGGCGAGGCAGCTGCAGCAGCAGGGAGTAGACGTTATAAGTTTCGGTGTAGGACAGCCAGACATACCCACGTTCGACCACATAATAGAGGCCGGAATAGAAGCACTAAGGGAGAAGTTTACCGGGTACACGGAGACAGCCGGTATACCAGAGCTACGAAAAGCCATAGCCGACTACCTCAACGAGAGGTATACCGCCGGTGTTGATCCGGACGAAGTCATAGTGACAACGGGGGCTAAGACGGCCATCTTCATCGCTGTGGCCGCCTACACAGAGCCGGGCGACGAGATCATCGTGCCAGAGCCCAGCTACCCAGCCTACCCAGAAGTGGCAAGAGCGCTCGGCGCAAAGCCCGTCTTCGTGCCGCTGAAGTGGCTCGGTCCCGATAGGGGATTTGCCCTTGACATCGAAAAGATAAGGGAGGCTATTACCGAGAGAACCAAGATGCTTGTTCTGAACAACCCGCACAACCCCACCGGAACGCTGTTTACACCGAAGCAGATCGAGGAGCTCTTCGAAATTGCCAGAGAGCACAACATAATTATACTGGCCGACGAGATATACGACAACTTCGTCTACGATGGAACCTTTAAGAGCATCCTAACTCTCGACGGCTGGAAGGACTACGTCATCTACGTCAACGGTCACTCGAAGACGTTCTCGATGACGGGGTGGAGGCTAGGGTGGCTTGTTGCCGAGAAGGAGGTCTCCAGGAGGCTGAAGAGGTTCGCAGTGAACGTCTACAGCTGCGCTACCAGCATCTCCCAGAAGGCCGGAGTTGCTGCCCTCAGAGGCTCCTGGGAGCCTGTTAGGAAGATGGTCGAGGAGTTCAGAAGGAGGAGGGACGTAGTAGTGGAAGAGCTGCGAAAGGTTCCCGGCTTCGAGGTCGCTGTGCCGCAGGGAGCGTTCTACATATTCCCGCGAGTGGCAAAGCTCCTGGAGCAGATCTCGATGACGACAGAGGAATTCGTGGAGCACCTGCTCTACTCCAGGGGTGTAGTGACTCTGCCCGGCACCGTGTTCCCAGACAAGGCTGGTGCGGGCTTCCTTAGGCTAAGCTACGCAATAAGCGTCGAGAGGATCAGAGAGGGGGTTGCGAGGATAAGGGAGGAAGCAGAGAAGCTGCTGCAGGAGAGGGGGAGGAAGTAACCCTAGCAAGGGGGCCTCAGCGGCGGCAGGCATGGTCATCGCTTCCCTCTACAAGCCGTTGATCCCGTAACATCATTGGCTCGTACTTCCCCTATTTCTAGCTCTACGTAGGCTGCCTATATCCGTCCCTCTATGTAGATGCTTGCCCCCTCCAGCTGTAGTTGCTCCACAACTTTCTTCTTGATCCAGAAGGGCTCGGACGGGATTATTTCGTCCAGCCTGTGAGCAAAGGCCTCGTCCGCCCTTATCCTGCCTCTTATGAGCAAAGTCGCAAGTACCTTGGTGGCCAGATAAGCGACGTATGCTCTGCTCGCATTCTTGTGTAACCCTGAAACTATCGTCTTGATAATGCGGTAAACCATCTTGGCTGTTTCTCGACTCTTAAGTGTAACATATACCCCCTTCCCCCCACGCTCCACGGTATCGCGGATGAGGGAGGCGATCGCAGCAGGTAGGAGCACCACGAGCTTACCTGGGTATAGAGGCTCTGCCACGGTAAAGCCTCTCCATGCGGCTCGGTGAACGAGCATTGCTACAGCTAGATTGGCTCCTCTATCCAACCTCAAGTCTCCTCCGAGCTGCAGCACCTGGAGGCCTGCGCCCTTGCGGTAAACGTAGAGGGTCACTGCACTTCTGCCTCCAGCTGCACGAGTTACAGCATCAATCCACTCCGCAATCATTCCTACATCGTTCTCCGAAACCTGGCCTCGAGACGAGAAGAGCTGCACCTCGCGAACAACGATTAGGATGGGAAGGGCCACCACGCTGCTGACGAGGGCTAGTAGAACAGATGCACCTGTGCTGGCGCCGAGCAGGTAGGCTACGCTGCCTACAGCGACCGCAACGAGAAGAGAGCCTACATCTGGCCTAGGAATCAGCAGGCCAAGCACACCTCGCAGCTCTTCAGCTACCTTGTTAAGCGGAGAGCCCCGATTTGCTACTAACTGGCGCCTCTCCGAAGTTTAAATTTACGTTTCCTTTTCCTCGAAACCTAAGATGAGTAACAGGGCAAGCGGCTATCGGGTTCAGCGGACGAGGATAACTCGGGTAGAAAGGTTTTGGATGAACTGCACAGGTGCTGCAGGAGGAGGCTAGGAAAATATCTATGCGACATGCTTTCAAAGCTTCTTGTCGAGCGCGAGGCGTTTTTCGACAAGAGAGAGGTTCTCAACAGCGAAGGTAGGAAGGTTCTCAGAATCATAGCGCGCCAGGCAATGGAGAGAGATCCCAGCCTGGAGAGGATGGTGAAGAACGTGTGGAGGGAGCCTACGCTAGCCAACATCCTCAAACTGGCATCGGCTATAGCCGATAACTGCTTGGCCGGCTAAGGCTATGGGATGAAGAGAATGGAGAGGAGCCGCAGAGCCCTAGCATGTGCTCCAACAAAGTTTTAAAAATCGAAAGAGTCTAAGAGGACGCGCGTGGGAGCTGTCATGGCAAAGGCCGTAGACCCCGTCTGCGGGATGGAGGTAGACGCGGAGAAAACGCCATACAAAACGCTGTACAAAGGCAAGGTGTTCTACTTCTGCAGCCCCCAGTGCAAAAAGGCCTTTGAGCAAAACCCCGAGCACTATCTAAAGCACGGGCCACAAGGCATGCCAGAGGGACACGGCCACAGTCACCATCACAGCCACTAACTCCGTACTCGTTTTAAGCTAGCCCTGCTCGGGCCAAGGCACTCCAACCGCTACTTAAACATCCTAAACATCCCTATCCGTACCCTTTGAGGACATGTGGGCGGTGGGCTCTGAACCCCACAGGGTCTAGCAGGGTGCGTAGTGAGGATCTGGACCTCGAAGAGCTTGGCAGAACCATACAGCTGCTGTACGACGGTTTCTCTTCAGTCTACTCCGGAGTCGGCATCTTGGCGCCTTTCGTGCCCTCAGAAGGTTATGCTGCAGAGGTTGCACCGCTGTACGCTGCTGCGTTCGCCGCAAGGTCTGAGAGGGTGGGAGGTAGAAGGTACTCTGTCTACTACGAGCCTGGCTGCGGCACGGGAGAGGTAGCTGCTTCTGTTGCTGAGCGTAATATCTACTCGATCTGCCTGGAGCTCGACGAGGATCTGGCTAGGAAGGCGAAGGAGAGGCTCAGCACGCTCCCGTCAGCCGATGTGGTGATAGGCGACCTTGCCACGTTCAGGCCTAGAAGAGCCGATGTCGCGTACGCATACCTGCTTCCACGTGGCGTGAGCGCAGCCATTGACTCTCTCCGAGGACTTCGTACCGTGGTTCTAAGCCTTGACTTTCCCGCAGAAGGCGGAGAAGAGCCCGTGGCCGTGCTGGGAGTAGCTCACCGCCGCATATACGTTTACGTTACCTAGAAGTTCGCCGAACGATGCTCCTTTCCAGCTCTTAAAGGCACGTGCACAAAGAGCGCGACGGCAGGCGGCTGAACCCTCCTTGCAACAGCGGGCGCAAGCGTTAGACCCTCGTCCTCCAGCCAGTCTCTGAGGGCCTCCACGTCGGAGTATAAATCGGCAACGACCACCCGAGAGTTCCCTCCATGGCAGAATGCCGTCATCTCGGGGCAGGGAACCGCGCCAGCGAGAAGAGCCTCCTGGATAGCAAGGGGGCGTACCGGCGGGGCAAGGAGCGGAGGCAACGCTAAGAGGAGCCTCACCCTGCGAGGCACCACAACCGTTTCACTGCTGCACCTATCCGTGCTAGCTAGGTGCACGGTTACCTGCAGCTCGTGGCCCCCATGAACCGCCACCAGGTATTCCCGAAGCAAGCCCGGAGGAGCCTCCATCCTGGAAAGGGCGAGTGGAGTAACGTAGTAGAGCTCTGCCATAATCCTGTCGCCCCGAGACCGCGCAGCAGCAATAACGCTGCCGCACCGCGAAAGCCTAGCGTCCAGCAAAGTCACGCTGCCAGCAAACAGCGAGCCAGCAACGATTCTGTGCAGCTTACCTCCATACGCAAAGTCCCCAACAGCCGCATAGGGCACCAGCGGAAAGCGGTCCCGCTCCACGAGGTGTCCTCCTCAGCAAGTCATAGAGCTGGAGTAGGGCTATTTTAGCAGCTGCCTCCACCACGCCTGGGGGGAGTTTGGGGTCCAAGGACGCGTGTCAGATAGTCTGTTCAGCGTTCTCTAAGCTTTTAGCTCCCCTTGGCATAGACGTGGAAGGTGTTGACAGCGTTCAGGTGGATCCACACGGTCCGAGAATCATAATCCACACAGCTACCGAGGAGTTGGAGGCATACTTGGATCTAAGTCCAGACGGCGTCGAACTCGCGCTGACACTACGCATCAACGGAGTTAAGAACAAGCAGCAGCTTGAGGACGAGGTAGCGAACCTCATAGAAAGCCACGGCAACTTTAGCAGTATAGATG
>JBEVCG010000042.1:0-5978 GCA_040514325.1 Thermoproteota archaeon
AGACCAAGCAACCGTTCGATGAGAGGATAGCGGCTAGGATACCGTCGTACAGGAAGCTGCCGCCGGCGCTAGCGCCGGTTCAGAGCGGCGACGGCAGGCCAGCCGTGACCACAGACGACATGAAAAAGCTGTTCGGAAGGTACCTCGTCAGAGTTAAGCCGAGAAGCTGACGCGCTGCAGACTCCATGCCCCCAGCCTTTTTCCGCAAAGCTAGCTGAGTATAGGGTGCCTGAACCTGCTCTCCTCCCTACGGCCCTCCTCAAACCTCTCCAGGCTGTAGATCTTTGCGTCCACCAGCCTCGGCTTGCCGCTCAGCACTATGTCCGATACAACATCGCCTAGAGCGGGGGCCAGCTTGAACCCGTGCCCGCTGAGGCCCACGGCCAGCACCAGCCCGCCTATCCGGGGGTGCTCGCCAAGTATGGGCTGCCAGTCGGGCGTCACGTCGTAGAACCCGTACCAGGCTGCCCGCGGCCTAGCGGTAGCCAGGTAGCGAAACCTTTCGGCTGCGACCCCCCGCTTAACCACAACGTCCGCTGGCGGCGACCTGTAGTGGCCGGGCTCCAAGCTGCCTGGCTCCGCTACGGGCTCCGGCTCCAGCCCCCCTACAAGGGTTGACTCTGCCCCCTCTCGGCGCGAGTAGAAGCCCAGCACCATGTCGGCCCACACGGGGCCTGCAACGTGGCCGGAGTGGCTGAACACCACCACGTCCTCCCTCGCAGCTGCTATCGGCAGGCTCTCACCATGCTTCTCCAGAAGCTCGTTGGTCCACACGTTCGCGGCGAGCACCACGGTCTGAGCCCTAACAACTTCGCCGGTATCGAGCCTAACCCCCACCACGCTACCGCCCCGCAGCTCGAGACCCACAACCCTCCGTCCCACCGCAAGCTCGGCGCCCATCTCCTCTGCGGCCCGTGCAGTACACGAGACGTACGTGTGAGGGTCCCCGTAGCCCCCGTGCGGCTCCCACGAGACGAGCGCGAGCCCCCGGGTGTCCACCGGGTGGATCTTCTCCGCGAACTCCTCTGGCTCCATCAGCTCGACCACGATGCCCTCGCTCCTCAGCGCCGAAGCGGTCTCCCGCAGCGGCTCAGCATCATCCAGCCCAGCGCCGTAGGCTACGCCGGTCTCGTAGAAGGCGCCCTCCTCGCAGCCGGTCTCCTCGCGGAACCGCTCCCTGAAGAACCTCCAGCCGTAGACCGCCATCTTCCTGGTCTCCGGGTGGCTGTACTGGGTCCTAATGATGGCGCTAGAGTAGCCGGTCTGCCCGCACCCTAGGCAGCTCCTCTCGACGAGGAGAATCTTCCTGGCACCCTTAGACGCGAGGTGGAACAGAACGCTCACGCCCGTGCTGCCACCGCCCACGACAACTGCCTCGTACAATGGTAAACGCCCCATCTTCCCGTCCGACGCGTGGTTCTATGGTTTGGCCACCACTGCACGCTATTTATGGGTTGCTTTCCTTTCGAGGCTGGACTGCTTGAAATCTGATCCACGGGTACTCTGCGTGTGCCCCCCTCATCCAGCGAAAGCTGCCTTCTCCGGCGTACCTCCTCTGCCTCCGGCGGCTTCGCGCTGCAGAGCTAGCTTTAACTTCCTTCCAGCCTTAGCGCTTTCCGTGGTGCGCAACGGGGAATGGCCAGCAATGCTGCCAGAAGGAACGTGGTAGCTCTAGGCCTCTACTCGGTGTTCCGCGGGCTCAGCGTCAGCGGGTACCAGGCTCTGTTCTCAGCCTACATGAGGACTCTGGGCTACAGCATGGCGAGTATAGGCGGTGTCGTTACCATATCGTCTCTCGCCGGCGCTCTACTGGCGCCCGGCTTCGGGGCTGTGATAGAGTGCTACGGCGCAAGGCTCTCGACGAGCGCTACCGGCCTCATGCTGGTGGCTGCTCTCCTACTGCTCTCGGCCCCCGAGCCGGGCTACACCTTGTTCGTGGTGTCGTACATCCTCTTCATGCTCGCGTTCAACCTGGGGCAGCCAGCTCGCTCAACGCTCCTCGCTAGGAGCGTGCCTCGCGAGCTCTACGGGTACTACACCGGTGTAATGGTGGCGGCTTTCTCGGCCGCGCGTGTAGCTGGCCCCCTTGCAGCGGGGTGGCTGGCAGCACACGCTAGCTACCCTCGAGCCTTCGCCGTGCTTACGGCCTCGGCCACCGTGGGGCTTGCCGCGTTCCACGCTCTCTCGGTTGAGCCTGGGGCATCGAGCTGCAGGGACGCGCTCCGGAGGGTTAGGAGCGCCTACAGCAGCGCTGTGAGGCCCCGCGAGGGGCTGCGCAGGCTCTACCCTCTGCTGCTTGTGGATAGAAGCGGTTGGAGCCTCTGGTTCCCCATGCTGAGCGCCCAGCTAAAGGCTGCAGGCTACGCCGAGGACCAGATAGGGGCCCTCTACAGCGTTTCAAGCCTGGTGCAGGCGCTGACCAGCACACCGTGGGGGAGGCTCACGGATAAGCTGGGCCCAGCTAGGGCTGTGGCGGTATCAGAGCTTCTCGGCGTTGCAGCACTGCCCTTCCTCGCAAACCCGCAGCCTTGGGCTAACGCCGCTGCGGGGATGGCCCTCATAGGCCTATCCATAGCGGGGTGGATACCAGCGTACAACAAGCTGGTGGCCCAGCTGGCGGAGGAGAGGCTCGGGGAGGCATACGCCAACGCGAACGCGGTGAGGAGCCTGGCGGGCGTGCCCGCACCCATAATAGGCGGAGTGATATACGAGGCGCTGGGCCTCGCCCCGCTATACGCCCTATCGGGCGCGCTGCTGGGGGCAGCCGCAGCCTACGCCTCGCGCATCAGGTGAGGAGGAGCGCATCGTCGGCTGCAGCCCGCACACGCACCGCAGCGCGTGCGAGCCGAGCAAGGGGCGCAGAGCCGCAGCTGGCTCGGAGGATGACTCCTCCGCGGGATTCCTGGGAGGAGCCGCTCTGGCCGAGAGCATGCCTGTAGGCTGGACTGTCCCAGGGCCGGGTGAGGCTAGGGGAGGCTTGGAGTAGCCTCTGGCGAAACCCTTTTCGGCCAATAGCCCGGCTGCTGCAACCCGAGCTGCAGGCTTGAGCTGGCGGGTGTAGCCCTTGCCAAAGGTTGGAGATCTGGCTCCCGACTTCGAGGGGGTAGATGCTAGAGGCGGCAAGTTTAGGTTGAGCTCTCTGAGAGGCAGGTACGTGGTGCTCTACTTCTACCCCAGAGCTATGACGCCCGGCTGCACGAGGGAGGGTGTCAGGTTCAACGAGCTTATAGAGGAGTTTAGAAGGCTCAAAGCAGAGGTGGTCGGAGTTTCGACCGACCCGCCGGAGGCCAACAAGAGGTTTGCGGAGAGGCACGGCTTCAGGTTTAGGATAATCAGCGACGTTGACGGCTCCATATCCAGGATGTACAACGTGCTGCGGGAAGATAGGTTCAGCGCGCAGAGGACAACCTTCATCATAGACCCTGAGGGCAGGATCAGAGCGGTTCTGTCGAATATTAGGCCAGCTGAAAGGCATGCAGACGAGGCCCTGAAGATCTTGAAAGACCTTGCGAAAGGCGAAAGTGCTACAAGCTAGGAACCCCTCTGCACCCCTATACGCTACACGCTGCCTAGAGGGGCTCGGCCGACGAAGCAGTCTTCACGGGCACTCCTCAGCTACTGGCGGTCACCTCACAGCCCCCAGAGATCACCCAAGCAGCGGAAGCCCTACCCCCGCGCGGCACGCGCTCCAAGAATAGTGCGGGCGGAGGCTAAAAGGCTGGCTGCCCGATGTCACACACCCCTCCAGTAGTGCGTCTCCACAAGCCAAAGCAGCAGTACTCCGACCACGAAGTACATGCCCTGCAGACCCTCAATCCTTACATTTGCCCTCTTCGCCGTCTTCAGCGCTTCAAAGGCTAGATGGTGGTAAGAGGGTACCGCCGGAGCATAGGGACCAGGTTGTTTACGTAAAGATTCTGGAAGATTCTGGATTTGCGCGGTGCCATCCTCGCTAAAAGGCAGAGGAAGCTGCCGAGAACAGCGGCTAATGCTGCTGGAACCTCCTCGCATTATAGCTGTAAGTCTAGGCGTTAGCCGGCAGCCAGCACGGAAGCTCCCGGCCAACCCTGCTAGAAAAATGGCAGTTACAACTTGATGAAATGCAGCTAGAGAGAGCTAAGCGGCAGCCGCGAGGTACACCAGCCTCCTGATAAAGCTTTGGAGGAGCCTAGCTATGCGGCCAGATCCGTACAAGTGCAGCTGGAGCATCCCAAGGGCTTGGAGCCTACTACAAGAAGTTATCATGAGGAGCCTGTAGGAACCAAGTAGGTTCCGAGGCTTAGCAGTAGATGCAGGCGGAGGGCTGCAGGCGATGGAAATGCTGGCATGGGGCCAAAGCACTCAGAGCCTGTGGCCAGCTCCTCGGCGCCTCTGCAAAGCTGTGAGCCGGGGATCCCGGAAAGAGGTGCTTGTTTAGGGTAGCAGGCGGTCGAAGAACCCCCTAAGAACGTGTACCGCAGGGCCGTGGATCTATTCACGGCCATACTGCTGCCCGAACGCTCTTTTAGCCTTTCTACGGCACCTCTACGGACGGTGAGCCGAGAGTACACCGACGGTGCAGTGGGGCCTTGGTCGACTACCGCGAGTGGCTTAAAAAGGCCCATAGCTTCCTGGAGGAGGCCAGGGACGATATCGGCCGTGAACGCTACTGGCTTGCGTGCTTCCACGCGCAGCAGTTCGCCGAGCTGGCCCTCAAAGCTGTCCTGGTTAAGCTCGTTGGCAGCTACCCATTCACGCACAGCCTTGTAGAGCTTCTTGAAGCCGTCGAGGCTCTCGGGCACAGTGTCGACGAGGAACTGTACACGGTCGCCGAAGCCCTTGAAAAGCACTATACTAGAGCGAGATACCCGGGCGTAGGCCTAGCCGTGTACAATAGGAGGGCAGCCGAGAGGTGCATTAACTATGCCGAGGAGATCAAAAGATTTGTTGAAGCGGTACTTGGAGGCTCGACGTAGAGCTCTCAGCGAGAGGCCCGCAGTGCTCAAGGAGTTCCTGGAGAAGCTCGCTTCAGCGCTCGGAGATAAAGCCTCCATAATGGTGTTTGGCGGCCGAGCAGTACACGGCATTGAAACCACCGAGCCCAGGGATCTCGACATCCTAGTCGTCGTAGAGGATGGCGAGGATCCCAGCACGGTTGAGGAGCTGGCCTACAGCCTGAAGCCCAAAACACTGCCCGTGGACATTATAGTGGCTAGAAAGCGCGAGCTCAAAAGCCCCGTTGTCAGGGAGATGCTTAGGCACAGAGTGGTCGTCCACGATCCACTCAACGCCGAGAGCCTCCTCAGCAGCTGAGCCGCTCAATCTCAGCCCCCGCGGCGTAAAACCTCCCTATCCAGCGTAGGCCTTCGCCAAGCTGCGAGGCAGTCTCGGACGCTGCAGCTGCCGCCGCACCTCCAGCCGATCCAGGGCTCGCCGCCGATCGGGGGACGCTGAAGAACCCTCTCGGCCCCATAGCCCATATTACTCTGGGTAGCGTATATTCTCCCCCAATGGTGGGAGGGCGCTTTGGCTGGCAGGACCTCCCTTGCCCTGGGCATCGCCCTGATCGCGCTGTCGCTCCTCCCCGCCGTCCTGCTTCCGCTCAGCAGCTCGGGCGCTGCTCTGGCGTTTTTGTCCGACCCCCTCAGGGGGCTGTGGGCGTCGGGCGTGGCCTCGGAGAGGCCTCTCGGGGAGGTGGAGCTGGAGGGGCTCCGGGGCAGGGTTGTGGTCGTCTGGGACAGGTACGGTGTGCCCCACATATACGGTGAGCACGAGCGCGACGTCTTCCAGGTGTTTGGGTACATCCAGGCGTGCGATAGGCTCTGGCAGATGGACTTCCAGAGGAGGATTGTCTACGGCAGGCTCTCCGAGCTGCTCGGGGAGGAGGCCTACGGCGTCGACAGGTACATGAGGATGCTGGGGCTCGGCGAGGCGGCGAAGAGGTCGTGGGAGCTCATCAAGAGGCTCGCGTCGGAGGGTGATGAGGCGGCCCGAAGGAC
>JBEVCG010000042.1:5988-8171 GCA_040514325.1 Thermoproteota archaeon
GGGTAAACCAGTGCATAGAGCGGATGCTGTCGCTGGGCCAGCTGCCCGTGGAGTACAGGCTCCTCGGCGCCGTGCCCGAGCCCTGGCGGCCCGAGGACTCGATGGCTGTAGCCAAGCTTGTGGACTACGGGCTGTCGTTCAGCACAGCCGACCTCGAGTGGGGCCTAGCCGCGAGCTACGCGGGCAGCTGGATACTGGGCCTCTACCTGGACTACGCTAGGTGGATCCACGGCCTGGGGAGGCAGATAGTGAGGGACGTGTCCGAGGTGCTCGCCGACAAGGCGCTGGGGGAGAGCTTCGCGGGCAACCCGCCCGTTGCCGGGCCCGAGGACTCCGAGCCTGCCGGCTACTACGTTGACCTTGAGGCCCTTAGAGAGATGCTAGAGGGCTACGCCAGGCTCGTAGCCAGCGTCCGCAAGGTTGCCGGCATCCCGCTGGCCGCCCCGGGCTTCTCGAACAACTGGGTTGTGCACGGCATGCACACGGCGTCGGGCTACCCGCTACTGGCAAACGACCCCCACCTGTCGCTGTCCGTTCCGCCGGTGTGGTACGAGGCCCACCTCGTGGCCAATGACACGGGGCTCAACGTGTACGGCGTCGCGTTCCCGGGAATCCCGTTCATAGTGATCGGCAGGAACGAGAACGTGGCGTTCGGGTTCACCAACAGCATGGTAGATGTCGTCGACCTCTACTACTACGTCTGGAGCGACGACGGCAGGTACCTGTACAAGGGCTCGTGGCTAGAGCCCAGGAAGCACGTCGAGAGGATACTGGTGAGAACCAGCCGCGGCTTCGAGGAGAGGACCATCACCGTGCACGAAACCGTCCACGGCCGCGTCGTCGAGTTCACGGCTGGCAACCGGACCTACAGGCTGGCCGTGAGGGCCACAACGCTCATGCCATCCCCCGTGGCCGTCTGGGCCTACCTCATGAACCACGCCGAGAGCGTCTGGGACTTCGTGGAGGCTCAGCGCTACTTCTACAGCCCCATACAGAATGCCGTGGTGGCGGACACCAGGGGCAACGTGCTGTACGCTCCGGTGGGCCTCGTGCCCGTGAGGACGCGGCTCCCGCTAGTCAGGGTGGAGACGGCGCATGGGCTCATCGAGGTGCCTAACACGGGGTTCCTCCCCTACAACGGGAGCCGCGGAGAGGGCGAGTGGGCTGGCTTCCTGCCGTTCCACATGGTTCCGCGGCTGCTCAACCCCAGCTGGGGCTACGTCGCAACAGCCAACAACATGATAGCCTACAGCTACCTGCCGGGTAGGAGCCAGCTCTACCTCCAGTGGAGCTTCCTAGACAGCTACAGGTGGCTGAGGATAGACGAGATGCTGAGGCGCAGGATGGGTGGAGGCGGCCTTACCCTGGACGACATGAGGGAGATCCAGATGGACTACCACAGCGCTGCGCTCAGGCAGGTCCTGGGCATGCTCCTCGACCACCTCCCAACCCAGGGGCTCGGGGAGCTCGAGGAGAGGGCGGCGGACATGCTCAGAGAGTGGCTTAGGGAGGGCTGCCCCATGGATGCCGGCAGGCCAGAGCCAGCGATAGGGTACGCGTGGGCTTACACGCTGCTGAAGCACCTGTGGGGGCGGCTTGCAGGTGAGAAGGGGATCCCCCTAGGCCAGGAGGAGGCGCTGGACGTGCTGCGCCTCGAGGTAGTCGAGTACGTCCTCGCCGCCGCGTCCCGGGGCGATACCTGGTACCTGGAGAGGCTCGCCGGCAGAGCAAGCTTGGAGGAGCTCGCAGCCGAAACCCTCAGAGAGGCTGTGCGCTACCTGAGGAGCTTCTACGGGACCGACGACCCCAGCAGCTGGATCTGGGGCCAGGCCCACAGGCTGGAGGCGAAGCACGCCCTGGGCTCTGTGATCGGGTGGCTGAACTACCCCGAGCTCGAGATGCCCGGAGGCCCCTTCACGGTCAACGTCGCACCTATGGTGGGGCTGGGCAGCGGCGTGGAGCACGGCCCCAGCGTCAGGTTCATCGCCGACATGTCGCCCGGAGCCACGGGGCTGATAGTGATACCCGGCGGCAACAGCGGGTCGCCGTTCAGCCCCTACTTCGACAACCAGCTCCTCGACTGGCTCACCGGGAGGTACCACCCGGTTAGGCTCGACAGAGGCCCCGAGAGCCTAGGCGACATAGCTGTGGGCACAGCGGTCTTCAGCCCGAAAGGCGGGAGG
>JBEVCG010000043.1:0-8026 GCA_040514325.1 Thermoproteota archaeon
GGTGGGAGCTTGTTCGAGAAGGCTTTCAGCAGATAGTTGCGTGGCAGGGCATCGTGGAGAAGGTGGCCGAGAAAGGCTACGGCCGCATCGCTATCGTTGGGCCTGTGGAGTCGGGTAAATCAACGTTGACAGCCTGGCTGTACAACGCCACTGGGCTGTGCGCTATTGAGAGCGATGTAGGCCAGAATGAGCTTGGTACGCCGGCGGCGGTCTCTCTGGCTTACGGTGGCAAGCGCGTGCTCACGCTGCAGGATCTAGAACCGGACCTCGTCTTCTTCGTGGGGCATGTATCGGCCGCTAAGGTGGCTGACCTCGTTGTTGCTGGGGCTGTTCGGGCGGCGAGAAGGTGCCAGAGGTTTGTCGTTGATACCGACGGTTTTGTGTCGGGGCGAGGGCTGTACTATAAGCGCTCGCTGGTCGAGGCTCTGGAGGCCGACCTTGTGATCGTCATGGAGCCCTTGGATCCAGCACCCTTCTCGGCAACCTCTGCAGACGTCATAAGGGCTCCCCGTCCTCCACTTGCGCGGGAGCGGAATAGGGTTGATAGGAGGTCGTTTAGACAGCGGGCCTACGCCTCCATGTTTGCCTCCTCTCCTCCAACTCCTCTGGCTCCTAGCAGGTTCGTGGGGCTGTGCGAGCTGGTGGAGCTCGGCGAGGAGCTCAGGGGGAAAGCTGTAGCATATAGGTGTGAGGATGGGCTTTATCTGGAAAGGCTCGGTGCAGGGTACGTTAAGGCACCTGAGGGTGTGAGAGTGCTGCCTCATAGGTGGTGGAAAGGGCTGCTGGTGGGACTCAAGCTCAGCGACGGCAGGGAAGAGCTGGCTGTGATAGAGCGCGCCTCCTTCCATGAGGGCATGGTTGTGGTACGCATCCGCAGAGGCTCTACCGTAGAGCCCAAATCTGTGGAGGCAGTCGTGCTGGGATGGGTCAAGCTCAACGAGAACTACGAGGAGGAGCTCCTAGACCCAGGGACGCACCCGTCGGCCATTATGAAGGGCTCTGGCAGAAGAGTTAGGCGAGCGTAGCAGAGCAGTGCACCTCAATGTATATGGCAGCATCCATGCTTAGCTGGATTGCATTGATTGGGGTAGGGTAGACGGTCCCACGTCTTTGCCTCGTACTCCTCAGCTTCACGCTCCTCCCCGGTGTTACCATTTGCAACCAGAGAGGCTATAGTTAGGTTGGGAAGCAGTATGACTAGCAGAGTACTCCTTCCTTATCCTTTTATAGTGGCGATTCGTAGTGCTGGCACGGCTGTAACGCGTGGAACGGTTAACCGATTTTTAGCCCTTGGCAAGTACATGCTTTGGTTGTGGGGATAGCCTATGATTAGGTACGTAGAGAAGCCCGTTTCCGTGAAGGAGGCTCTGGAGCGCATCAAAAGCGTGGCAAAGCCCGTGTCGGAGACTCTAACCCTTCCTACGTGGGAGGCCATAGGCAGGGTTCTGTCAAAGGACGTGGAGGCTCCCTACGACTTTCCTCCGCGGCCACGGTCAGCATATGATGGGTACGCTGTGAGGTCGGAGGATACTCCCGGCAAGCTTCGCGTCGTAGGGGAGTCACCGCTCGGAGTCGTAAACGTGCGGTTAAGGGTGGAGCCTGGAGCTGCCGTCTACGTTTCCACTGGGGCTTTCCTTCCAGACGGAGCGGATACGGTGGTTCCTGAAGAGGCGGCCAAGCTTGAAGGCGACCACATAGTAGTTGAGCGCGAGTTCAAGCCAGGCAAGAACGTTGACCCCGTAGGGTTCTATTGCAAGCGAGGCCAGCTCCTTCTAAGAGAGGGTTACGTGGTCACAATCTTCGACGCCGTTAGCCTCCTCAACGTTGCTGTGACGCGAGTTGAGGTCTACAGACCGGTTAGAGTTGCCATCGTGGCTACGGGATCAGAGATCTTTGACCTAGGAGATGTGAGTCCTGAGGAGGCGGAGAGGAGAATACTCCGCGGGGAGGTTGCGGAAACCACGGCTAAGCTTGTCGAGTGGGCGTTGAAGAGGTACACGCCGTGGACGGATATTGTAGCACGTATCCTGCTCCCCGATCACCTGGATACAGTATCGTGGCACATCGAAAGGAGATTCACCAATGCAGACCTCATAGTGCTGACGGGTGGTACGGGTCCAAGCACCGTGGACCTGTTCTACCAGCTTGGTGAAACCCTTGGCGGAGAGGTACTGTTTAGAGGGCTTGCTGTGCGAGGTGGCAGGCCAACATCGGCGCTTGCCCTCCCCGATGGGCGTCTGCTGCTCGCTCTCTCGGGGCACCCCATATCGGCTTTTCACGGATTCTTGCGGCTTCTGTACCCTGCTCTAAGGTACCTGGGCAATGTGAAGCGAAGCGGAGAAGTTCCTGTTGTATTTGATGCAGAGCTTCTGAAGAGCGTGGAGCCTGGAAGGCCTAGGCCCATTAAGGTTAAGCTGCAGCTATCCGACGGGAGGCTATACGCAGAGCCTCTGCCCAGAGAGAGGCAGCTGAGCTCTGTTGTAGTTAGCAACGTTGAGGCAGACGGTATTGTGCTCGTAGAGGGGAGAGGTTATGAGGCAGGAGATAGAGCCCCCGTCTTCGTGTACCGCGAGCCCGAGCGCAGAGAGATAACGGGCGGGGAGAAGCGGTAGCTATGAGCTAACTTCCGCCCTCCCTACCTCTTCTGTGAGGGTTTTTAGAAGACTTGAAAGGATCCTCCTAACAGCGGGGCCCTTAGGCTCCCCGTACAGCCTCTTAGTGATCCTGCAGAAGGAGCATTCGTCTCCGGCGGTGAGTAAGCCGCACCATTTGCATTTACCGTAGCCCGTGCTGTCCACCATCTTATCTTCTATCATCTTTGCGTTCTTCTCGATGTTGCGCATAGCCATTACCTTTACGCCAGGATGAGCCTCTTCAGCTAGGTTTATTGCGTGCTTGAATGCTTCCTCAAGAGGCTCCGCGGGCCGGTGGGGGCACTCCTCGTGTATGAAGGGAAGATTTGCAGCCAGTGCATACACGAGGGCCTCCTTCTCAGATACCTCGTAGAGAGGCCTCACCCTGCCCACAGCGATGTCCCCCAAGCTCCTTGTAGCTGGCCCGAACTTTGCCAATCCCTCGAGCCCTTGGAGGAGGAGGGTCTTGATGGAGTAGGCTATGATGTCGTCAGCGTTGTGTCCCAGTGCCACGTAGTCTGCGCCCAGTTCTACGGCTGCTGCGTTTAAGATGTACCTTTTCACGAGCCCGCACAAGCTGCAGGTGCTACGCCGTGCTTTCCTAGCAGCGGCGTGAACAGGCTCTCCCAGAATATCCTTGATCTTCACGATGATGCAGGGTACCCCGAGCCTTTTGCACAGCTGCTTGGAGGCGTGCTCACTTTTCTCGCTGTAAGCGCCAAAGCCGAGGTTTATGTGGAGCATGTAGAGCGAGAAGCCGTACTTCCTTGCGAGCTTAGCTAGTATGGCAGCCATCGTCGAGCTATCCTTTCCTCCTGATACCGCGGCGAGAACCTTGACGCCCTTCCGGAGCATCCCCACCCTCTGAAGTGTGGCCTCCACCTTCTTCTCAATGAACGCTCTGAAGTGTTCCTCGCATAGCGCGGTGCGTGCCTGCCTTGACACGAAGATGGCCTGTCTGCTACAGTACCTGCACCTTGCGGCCATTGGCTCCAGCCCTAGCTAGATCTGCTCTATCCGGGTGTAAAGTTTAAAGCTGGAAGGCTTCTTGATTTGATCGGCGGATGCGACCAGCAAGCTCCTGGAGGTGTCCGAAAGATCTTGGCACAGCGCCAGAACCCAAAGACCGTTGCACCGATACGTACGCTTAGAGAAGCCGTTGGAAGAGTCATATTCGTAAAGCTGAAGGATGGAAGCGAATACGTTGGCAAGCTGGTAGCCACGGACTCAACTATGAACCTGATCATGGACAACTGCATAGAGGTGAAGCCGGGGACGCTTGATCCCAAAGTCAAGTATGGACGCGTGATGATAAGAGGAAGCCAGGTTGTATACGTTAGCGTTGACTTCGAGATAATAGCTGGCGGCGAGCTGCCGCTCTAAGCCCTAGCCTCGGCGCGGCTGCTTTAGCCCGTTAAGGGGTTCCTCGAGGATTTCGCCCAGCTTGCCCTGTCGGCCCTAATGATGCTCAGGGGACGCTGCCTTCAGCAGGTACTGTGAGAAGTTGCGATGCATTCTGCAATTTCTGCCGTTCTCTTCGAACTTCCTTATACTCTCTACGAAATTACTTATAAGGATCGCTTTAGCGGCCTTTTTACTCCTAGAGGAGAGGAATGATGGCCATGAAGTCCCAGACGAAGAACATCGTTGTGGAGAGCGTCAAGTGGCACCCGGTAAGCAGGCAGGATGTCGAGCTTGTTGAGAGAAAGGGGCTTGGGCATCCCGATACGATAGCTGATGCGATCGCCGAGGAGGCTAGCAGGCAGCTATCAAAGTTCTACATGGAGCATTACGGAACCATCCTCCACCACAACCTTGACAAGGTGCTATTGGTAGGTGGTCAAGCTGCGCCCAAGTTCGGTGGAGGCTACGTCATTCAGCCAATTTACATAATGGTTTCTGGGAGAGCTACTACCGAGGTCAGGCTTCAGGATGGTGGAATTGAAAAGATTCCTGTAGGCCCCATAATACTCAAAGCCGCTAAGGAGTGGATTAGAAGGAACTTCCGCTTCCTTGACCCAGAGGCGCACGTTGTCGTCGACTACAAGATAGGTCATGGCAGCGCGGACCTTGTCGGCATATTCGAGCTTGGAAAGGATAGGGTGCCTCTTGCCAACGATACAAGCGTCGGGGTTGGCTTCGCGCCGTTTACCACTCTTGAAAAGCTTGTGCTAGAGTCGGAACGCCTGCTAAATTCGCGGGAGTTCAAGTCAAGGAATCCCGAGGTAGGTGAGGACATAAAGGTTATGGGGCTAAGGCGTGGGAAGAAGATCGAGCTGACAGTGGCCTCAGCCATGATATCCTCGGTGACGAAGGATATGGACCAGTACCTTGCAGCTAAGGAGGCTGTCCGCGAAGCACTTCTGGATCTTGCATCTAAGCTTGCTCCCGACTACGATGTAGAGGTCTACGTCAACACAGCAGACAGGCCTGACAAGGGTATAGTGTACCTAACTGTCACAGGCACCAGCGCGGAGCATGGAGACGACGGAATGACAGGTAGGGGTAACAGGAGCTACGGTCTAATCACGCCGCTGAGGCCCATGAGCATTGAGGCGGCAGCTGGCAAGAACCCTGTGAACCATGTCGGTAAACTGTACAACGTCATGGCCATGAACATCGCCAAGAAGATTTACGAGAAGCTTCCCGGAATCGAGGAGGTTTACGTGGAGTTACTGAGCCAGATAGGTCGCCCCTTAAACGATCCGCTCGTGGCCAACGTGAAGGTTCTTGCCGAGAACCAGGGTGGGCCTCTGCCCTCGAACCTCGTAAGGGAGATAGAAGCAATAGTTGAAGAGGAGCTTGAAAGCTACTCTAAGCTAACTCGCATGCTCGTTGAGGGGCGTGTCACGGTTTTTTAGCCCAAGTAGCATTTTTGCTCGCGCAGCTCTGTAATCCTCCAGCATTCTCTTCACTTGATCTAACGTTAGAGCCTTCCTCTCCTCTTCGTTCTCCCACTCGGCCATCCTCTGGTAGGCATCTAGCAGTACGTCTGCGGTGACCAGAGCCACCTCTCCATCTGCTAGAAACTCCACTACGTGCTCATCTGCGGTACAGATAGGGAGCTTGAGCCTCCTAGCTATAGGTTCAAGCTTGGAGAGCTCACTGCCCTTAACAAGGATGACGGCGACATCTCGAGCAATAAGCGGCGCGTTTCTCAGAAAGTTTGCGGGGGTAGGACTGAGAAGCACTATGGCTGGCTTCACCCCTGTCTCTGATCTGATCCTCTGAACAGTGTTGACGAGCTCGGTGCTTACGTCGTTAGAGACAAGGGCAGGAAGCATCTGGCCGCTGGCCACCTTGAATATCGCTTTTTGAAAGGCCTCTCTGGCTTCGCGCTCCCTTTGGAGAAGGTCTCTAGTTCTGTCCAGTTCAGCTGACAGTCCCTTTAGCCTGTTTGATAGCATCTGTATGGCCTTGTCCCGCTTAACCTCGGCGTCAAACTCCAGCTGGAGCAGCCGGTTGGCATTCTCTAGAGCCTTTACACGCTCCTCTAGCTTGGCGAGCTCCTCCCTAAGGAGAGCATTCTGGGCTCTCAGCAGCTCTAGCTCTCTATGGAGCAGTTTGGTTGAATCATCCTGCTGCGGTGGCTGGACACCTTCGCTTGCCCTCCTCTTTGCAATTACAGTGTAGCTCTCCCCAACAATTCCTGCAAGCTTTGATTTTATCGCATCCTCTACGGCCTCGGCGATCGTCACGCCTCTGAGGACGCTGGCCTTAACCGACTCGAGGTCAAGATCTATGCCCAGTTTTGCAAGGTACGACTCTACCTGCCTGAGCTTCTGCTCGTGATGGCGCAGGGCTGTTAGAGCGGCAGCTAAAGCGTCTCTTGAGTGCGTATCGAGCTTCTTCGCGAGGCCTGGGTACTTTGCAATGTACTCTTCTACTAGGCTCCTCTTTTCCTCCACGCTCAGCGAGGTCTTGGGCTCGTAGAGCGGGACGCCTAGGCTGGCAGCCAGCTTCTTGGCATAATCGGGCGCTGGCGTGACATCGGTAGCCACCATCACCGGTACGCCGCGCTCCAGTATAATGCTGATAGCCTCCCCTCTGTCGAGGTTCCTCCTAGAAAGTGCAAAGAGAAGCTCGCCGTCAAGGCTCACAGCAGCTAGACCCACCGATATACCTGGGTCAACTCCCACAATCACGTGAGGCTTGCTGGACCCGAGCATGTTAGCTCCGGTCTTCGTCTCAAACTCGACCCTGCTGCTGTACACGGGCTTAACTTCTATGCGGATGTCGGGATCCAGGTGAGGCTTCACGAGGCCAGTGAGCTTCGATCTGGGAGCGTAAACCACGAAGACGGCGCTGTCGAGCCCTCCTCCGCTCTTACGGAACACAAGGTCGTAGTCTAGTCCTTCACGGTCTAAGAGCCTTCTCACGTCTTTGACGGCCCTCAGTATGGCTGATCTTATGCGCCTCTGGAACCTAGGATTGCTTGTACCGCCATGCTTTAGCCTTCTATTCCTGGTAATTACTATCCTAGTCTTCTCCTCTACAAACTTCACCCGAGACCCGTACCCTTTCAGCGCAAGCAGTGCTGCTAGGTACGCCGTCTTGGAGGGTGTGAGCTTTCCGCTTGTGTGCTCCACGCCAGCAAGCTTTGCCAGCTTTTTGAGGTCTACAAACCGCCCATCCGGCATTCGCGTGGGCTGGATCACGGTTAGATCCTCCGGCAGCATCGACAGGACTCTGCCGAGCTCGTCTTCGCTCTCTGCTAGCTCGTGGATGTTATCTACAGCTAGCACCTTCGGTCTTATCTCCCATATTATCCGTATAAGCTTATGCAGAGGGACAGAGCTGTAGCTCTTGACGAAGTTGCCCTCGTCGTCTAGAATGACAACTGCAAACGTTCGCTGAGGGCCCACGGTCTCCACGTCTATGCCTATTACCTTCAGAACGTTTCACCCTCAGATGGATGTGGCGCCCCCGTCAGCATGAGTAAAAATAAGCCTCCTCCCTATAAAGTCTTAGATGGCCCCGCCGTCTCACACCCGCAGAGGTCCCATAGGGATACGATGAAGCGGGGCGGTCGGGCGGGGTACAAGGCTCCTAGGGATGAACGTGCCCCCTCGCCCCCAGCCCACAGAGCGCACGCAATGACGTGTGCCGGGCCGGAAGTGACCCTGCGCTCCTCCTCTTGGAGGATTTCGCACATCAATTACCATAGATGCACTATGTACGAGGCAGAGATCAGTAGGGCTGGTGCCTCGGCACCAGAAACCGTCATCAGCGGGTCTTCAGTCTATCTAGCCCTCCTCATAGGCTTCTCCAAATTGGTGAGAGGAATCCGGCTCCTGATATTTTAACTTAGGAGGATGAAGAGCCAAATATATGGCAAAGCTAGCTTATGAAGCCTGGCTGCGGGCTTTGCGATGATGAGCCTCCTCTAACTG